>CAMWKB010000004.1 GCA_947174705.1 uncultured Lachnospiraceae bacterium | reverse complement strand
TTACCATACTCTCTCCAAAATGTATATATTTCACAAAATTTTTATTAAATTTTAATTTTTATTGTTTATTTTACCGTATCATTCCAAAATACGACATACAAAATTTTTATTTACATTTCGGGAAATGATATGTATATTGTTTATATATTATTTTTATCTAAAAGTGAGGTCTTTTTCATGTTTAGTATGTGGGCAAAAGAATTTAAAGACAATCGTATGCTTAGGGACTGCGTCATATGCAATGATGACGACGATACCCGCACGCACAAAGTCTTTAATGCCATAGACGAAATCTGTTATCAGTTCAACCTTGGCAAGCCAATCTGGCTCGACGCTAATGTACGCGATTTTAAACGCCACGACAAAACCCGTTTTACCCAGGACAACTTTATAGAAAGTATTGATTTCGATTATCTTGAAATACACGTAATAGAAGAAGATTAGGGTGCATCGCGGAATATTGAATATGCATAATTCTCTTGACACCGCATATTATATGTAGTAGTATTTCAATATACTTTATGTAGTTTTCAAAACTACTTGTTGCAGCTTTAATACATTTCATGTGTCAAGGAGGAGATTATTATGCAGATAACAATTCGTGAACCCGGTAGCGCAATTACTCATTTTATCGGAATGATGCTTGCTGTGTTTGCATCCACACCGCTTTTGATAAAAACGGCTGCGGGGGCTAATCCCACGGCTTATGGCGCAATGGCTGTATTTATGCTCAGTATGATTACGTTATACGGTGCAAGCACGATCTATCACAGTGTAACGGTAAAAGACAGCTTTCTTAAAATTTTCCGCAAAATAGATCATATGATGATATTTGTACTGATTGCAGGCTCATATACTCCGGTATGTCTGATCGTTCTAGGCGGAAAGCTGGGATATACTCTTTTGTCCGTAGTTTGGGGAATCGCTATTATCGGTATGTTAATCAAGGCATTGTGGATTACCTGCCCGAAATGGTTTTCTTCTGTTATTTATATTGCTATGGGCTGGGTGTGTCTAGCCGTATTCGGACAATTATGGCATACGCTGCCGCACAGCGCCTTCCTCTGGCTGCTTGCAGGAGGAATCATCTATACGGCAGGCGGTATTATTTATGCACTTAAACTGCCTATTTTCAACAGCAGACATAAGCACTTTGGCTCCCATGAAATATTCCATTTGTTTGTCATGGGCGGGAGCATTTGTCATTTCATTTTTATGTATCTTTATGTGGCGTAGTTGCTTTGACTGGTGAATTGGTGCGGCGTCTTATAACGATTACTATAATCAATAATATAGCTGCACCTGCTGCCACATAGATAATCCATCCATTACCTGAATCTTTTGACACAATGCAGTATCTACCGTTATCTCCATGCATATCTATCTGGATATACTGACCGTACTCTTTATATGAAATCTCTTCCCAGTTACCGTTCGTATTTTCCATAACGCATCTTACTTTTTCATACGGATTATAAATTCTTAATTTTGATACTACATCATGAGCTAAGTCTGTGCCTTCTACGGTAATTTCATAACTTACTGACGGTGAATTTTTTCCTACTTGGACTTTGGTTTCCTGCGCGGTTTGTTCCAGAAGCAATACGTCAAGGGCTGCATCACCTGTATAGATTCCGTCAATATATGCGCATGGTTTATCCAAATTTCCGCCACTGCCCTTTTCATCCGTAATGCTCTGTGCACTTGGCAAGGTCGTGATATTATCATAATATTCTGCTTCCAGCGTTATGTTACCACTCATAGTCATATTACTTACATCAGGCCATACTCCATAGCTGCCCTCGATGGGCGGAGCTTTCGGAAACTCAACATCTTCAAGCTGCTTTCCGTACTCTACCTCCATACGGTTTACCAGCTTATCATCTGCCACGAATGTTAACTGCAAATGTCTAAACTGTAATGGAATCCCCTCTGTATCAAGCAGTTCCTTATAGGTAATCGGCTCAGCTATGCCTATATAACTAACTCCGTCAATTCCGTTAAGCTCTGTGCTTACAAAAAAATTACCTTTAATATCGTCGCCGTAATCAAGTCTTTCATCTTCTTTTGTCTCTATCCAACCCGCAATCTCACCTTTTCTTATTGCACTGCCATCAATCAAAGCCATAGCATAGCAGTCCTGTATTCTGTTTCCTGAGCCCGCAATACCGCCTATATATCCGGAGCCTTTTAATGAAGTTAATGACCAGCAGCCTTTTATAAGCGCCAGAGATTCTCCGCTGATGCCGCCTATATACTCTCCGTCCATACTCTCAACACTTCCGTATGCTTCACTGCCTGATATGATCCCAAGATTCATATAACCTGCTATACCGCCGACTCCGTCTTTTTTAGCCGTGATCTTTCCTTCATTTTTACATCTGTTAATTATGCACTTGGTTAAATAACGGCTGCCAAAAGAATGATGAACACTGCCTGCGGCATTACCTTCCGGATCTTCCTCGTCTATCGCCATAGAACCTGCTATGCCGCCAATATTGATATCACCTCTTACAATCCCACCGTTTACCGAATTTTCCACTTTGCCGTCGTAGTTTCCGTCTATATCTTCATCCGAAATATCCTCATATCCGCCACCCTCATAATACAAATCTTCGACGTCTTCTATTTTCTGTGCAAATAACTGGAATATATTATTTATCTGGTCATTTATTGCACGCAAATCCGTTTCCAATATATCGGAATGTTGTTTTAAGTCATTATTAATCTGACCTGCATATGACGATATCATACCCAATCCGTCAAACAGACTGTTTATAGATGCACTCATTCCATCACTTAGCTTTTCAAATTGAATATCAAACTTGCCGTTTATATAAAGTATGGTTGAACGAAGCAGGCCAAAAGCGGAATCCAGATACGAGAAAACGTCTTTCAGATCATCAATCACATGGTTAAGCTCCACTCCTGCCTTATTAAGAGCCTCTTTCATTTCCGGTGTCAGAATACTCGAAATTGTTGCCAGATCACTGAGTATATAAGAGAGTGTTGTTCCTGCATCGGAAAGAGCCTGCGCAAGATCGACCATATAGTCTATCAGCTTATTTATATCCTCTTCTGTCAGATCTTTATAATTCTTACCATCTAAAATCCTGTTTATATTCGACATAATATCGGATACTTTCTGCATCTGCGTCTGTAAAAGCGTAACCTTCTGACTTAAATCAGACCATGAATCGCTTACGGCTCCGGAATCGGTGTTGGGGGTGAAGGTTATTTTTACTTTTATAGGCTGTGACGCACCTTCTATGTCAAAAGTATAAACATTTCCGGATGTATCTTTCTTGGAAACAGAAAGCTGCCTGCCTGAAGCGTCAGTCGCAGTTGGCAAATTTTCTACTATGTAACCGGAGTTTGGTCTTACTGTCAGGGTGACTGTATTGTCTGATACGGAATAATCGGCTTTACCACCAGCATTGGATTCCAGGATTATTTTTATATCGGCTGTGCCTGCATCTTCTGAATTCCCTGTAGTTCCCGAACTGTCTGCGTTCCCTGTATTATCTGTTGTGTCTGGACTACCAGTGTTTTCTACATCGTCTGCTGTTTCTGAACTGCCTGTCTCCCCTGATCCGCCCATTTCTTCTGTTATCTCCGGTTCAACCGACACATATGTCATAAACAATTCATGCGAAGTTTCCGACGCCACTGTCATTTTTGCTATTTCCGACACATCCGTCACAACTGCCGCAAACTCAACCTTCACTACTACATTTTCTACCGGCATCACAAAAGTATATTCATTCGAGCCCTCATGTCCGCTTGCCACTTCCGTAAGCGAGACTTCATTTTTCTTTGCGTCTACCGCCTTTATATAATTCAGCTTATAACCTTCATCAGGCGTTACCGTAAGCCGGACTTCCTCATTTTCTGCCGGCGCTCCTTTGTCGGAATACACGTTTCCGCCTACGCCTGATACAAGTGACAATCTTGCATATTTTGTTTCATCATAGGGAGCATCTCCGGCTTTATCGGATAGTTTGAGTGCATCGACAACCTTTTTTAAATCATCAGCTGCCTTGGACATTTTATCTACGGCTTTATCTACGTCATCTATAATATAGGGCACCCTGTCCATTATGTAGTCCAGTCTGTTTGCGACTTCATTGATTGCAGAAATATTCTTGTTTACAAAGTCTGTAGTTTCTCCGGCAATCGAATCCGCATCCGAAAGCGCTGAATCCGCATATGTCCTCAAAGTGTTAAAATCGGAGTGGACAGTATCCTGTGTATCCGATGCATCATCAATGAATTTATCTACCAGATTATGCAGACGTCCAACCGCCTCTGAAATAGATTCCGCCTCTTCAACGCTTATATACGGCTCCATCTGTCCTGCAATACCGCCCACATCCTTACGTCCATAAACATTTCCGGAATTATTGCACGATTTGACCTGACCGGACTGCCGACCTACTATACCGCCGATATTGTATCCGTTATGCTCATATCCGACTATTCCAATATTGGTACAATTAACAATCAACCCTTTGGAATAACCTGCAATCCCGCCAATATCCGTTCCGCTTACCAATTTTCTCTCCGATACGTCTTCTAACAGCCACTCAAGGCCTGCCTCATCTTTTTCTTCTAACCATGAGCTGTCGCTGTTTACGCCCGCCTTGTTCTGACAGTTTCTAATAACGCCATAATTGGCGCCCACAATGCCTCCCGCCCTGTCATAACCTGTTACTCTTCCGCTAACCGAGCAATTATTTATTGTTCCCGAACTTTCATTTTCTCCTGCTATACCACCCGTCTCGGATTTTCCTTCTACTTTTCCCCAAAAGGTACAATTCAGAATCCAGCCGCCGTTTACGCCGCATATTCCTCCCGTACAATCTTCCTCGTTTTCAGTACTTACAATCCCTGTAATAGTCAAATCCTGCACTATTCCTGTTTTCGCAATGTAACGGAAAAAGCCGTCCGCATAACCGGAACCGGTATAATTAAAACCCGATATTGTATGCCCATTTCCGTCAAAAGTTCCCGCAAATATCTGAATAGGTTCAAAATCAATATCAGCCAGCGAAATATCTTCATTTAATTCTATGCGCTTATCAATCGACCACCTGTCGTTATTACATTTCCTTGCAACCGCTAACAACTCTTCGGCGCTTTTTATAGTAATTACCTCTTTCTCTCTATCATCTGCTTCCGCAGCTTCAATATCCCCAGAGATGGTTTCTGTGACATTGCTTTCTTTGGAAAAGGTTTCCGTGCTCTTATCTTCTTTAGAAATTGTTCCCGTGTCCACACTCTCTTTGGCATATACAGCATAATATGACATTTGTGTCATAACAAGGATTGCGACTGCTAATCCACTACAAATTCTTATTATCACTTTCTTGTTCACTAACCTGCACCTCCTCTCCCATCTTATCTTTATCCGCTTCCCTGCTTTCTATTGCGAGCAGGGCATCCTTATCTTCATCATTCAACGGTACCATATTTCCAAGCTCCATTATCGCATTAACTTCTCCTCGCACAATCCCATGAATTTCACCGATAACGATACCGTTTATCTGCCCCCTTATCCTTCCATTGACACTCACAAGTCCTGTTGCCTTCTGCGTCATAACCGGCATTGATACGGTAAACGAAGTCTTATCAATAACTTTTTCACCAAGCAGAAGTATCTGTGGCAGGATAAACATTACAATAAAAATGGAAATCAATGTTCCGCGCCCAAGACATTGACCTATACCTGCTATCGCAGCTTCCGAAGTCATCTGTCCAATCAGTATTCCGGCAATTGCAAGCATGGAGCCCGACGTTATAATCGTCGGAAAAGCAAAATTCATTGTTTCAATGATTGCGTCCTTTTTACTCATCTTGTTCTTAAGTTCCATAAATCGTCCGGAAATAACGATTGCATAGTCGATATTGGCGCCCATCTGAATCGAGCTTACTATCAGATAGCTCATAAAGAATAAGTTTGACTGCATAATTGCCGGAAATGAAAAGTTAATCCATATACTTCCCTGAATTACGACAATCAAAAGCACCGGCATCCCTGCCGAGTTAAATGTAAAAAGCAGTACTGCCAAAACTGCCAGAATCGAAACTACATTAACAACCATGTTATCCCTTGAGAAAGTCTTACAAAGGTCATATTGGCTGGTAGACTCACCAACCACCAGAATCTCTCCCTCCTCATAATACGCTCTTGCCATATCATGCATTTCATCCAGGAAAGCAAAGGTCTCATCGCCCTCCTGCGGCAGATTCAGATATATAAGCATACGGCTGTATTCTTCGCCCTGAAGCTGCTCCTTAGCCACATTCATCTGGCTGTAAGCGTTCTCTAAGGTATCCATTAATTCAGGCTCCAACGTCACATAACCTGCGTCTACCTCTTCATATAAAAACATGATCATATCTATAAGCGGTACACTGTAAGTAGAAATTCCGCTTATCAGCTTAGCATAGTTTTCATCATTTACCGCATATGCAGTATACAATAGCTGTGCCACCTCATAATCCAATTCCAGAAGCTCCGAAAACTGCCTTGCCGAAAGCTTATCCGTCAGCATATATCCATCCATTGCTTCAGTATTGGACAGCCCCAGCGAATAATCCACCTCTTCCCGCTCATCCAGTTTTTTTAACAGCTTACTTTCTTTCTCATAACTTCCCGCCGGTACAATCAGGGCTACAAAATTAGTCTCGCCAAAACTTTCTTCTATCATATTATCCGCTATCTGATACTGATTCAAAATAGGCGTTGAAAGCGTACTGTAACCATATACGTAAGGACAATTACGTTGTAAAATAAAGAACACCACCAATATTGCCACAAAAAGCGGCGGCACAATAAATCTCGTCTTATGCGCAAATTTTCCCACAAACGGAATCTGCGGAATAAAATTCTTATGTACGGTTTTATCCATTAAATTGCCAAATAGCACAAGCAGGCCCGGCATCAGTAAGAAAACTGACATAAGGCTTAAAAGAATTGCTTTTATCAAACATATCGCCATATCGCTTCCTATTCCAAACTGCATGAACATCATGGCGATAAGTCCGCCTATGGTCGTAAGACTTGACGAGGAAATTTCCGGAATTGCCTTACTCAGCGAAACAATTACCGCATCCCTTATTGGCAGCGTGGCATGTTCTTCTTTATATCTATTACAAAAGATAATTGCATAGTCGATAGAGAGGGCCAGCTGCAATACTACGGTTACGGAGTTTGACACAAACGAAATGGTTCCGAATACAAAATTGGTTCCCATACTTAAAATAGCAGCTGACACAAATGTCAGTAAAAGTACCGGAACCTCCGCCCAGGTTTGTGAAGTAATTAACAATACCGCTACAACAATAATTGCAACCCATACAATGATTACGCTCATCTCGGATGCTATTGTCTCCGAGGACTGATCTCCAAGCGTAGTTGAAACATATATATCATAGCCGGAGAGATAGTCTTTTACCTCGTCCAATGCCTCTAAACACTTATCGTTTGTTTCATCATAAGCAAAAGTCACATCGTATAACGCCGAAAAATTATTGTAATGCTCCGCCGTATTGTCAAAACTCAGCATCGCTATGCTATCCATATTTTCCAATTCATCGGCAATTTCGCTAGCCGTATCATATTCAATATTGGTGACCATAATCTTGGCAGTGCCGTATGTAATAAACTGTTCCTCCATTAAATCCAGTCCCCGCCTCGTTTCGGTTGTCTCCGGTAAAAAGGCAGACAGTTCATTCTCTACTTCTACCCAATTTCTTGAAAAAGCGGAAAAGATAATTAAAATAATATAAATTAGAAAAAACAGGTTTCTCTTATCCACAATAAAGCTGGAGACTTTTATCATGATATTGGAGTCCTGTTCATTAGTTTGTTTCTGACTCACACCTATACCTCCTCGCAGCTGGAATGATACATAATAATAGCGGAAGTTGTGGGGATAATAAACGGACAATTATACTGGTTTGGGTAAAATACGGACAGTTGTGGGGATTTGATGGTTAAATATTGTGCATGCGTGCTTTTGTGACAGTTGCTTATTTAATTTGGGTAACGTATACTAGAAAAGAAGCTTTAATTGATAGTAATCTAATTTAACAAGGAGAATTAGTATGAAACATGAAACAATATCACTCAATACCAAGAAAATGTTCGCAACATCCCTCAAAAAGCTTCTTGAGAAAAAGCCCCTCTCCAAAATCAGCGTAAGTGAAATTGTTTCGGACTGCGGCGTGAACAGGAAAACTTTCTACTATCATTTTGAAAATATCAATGAATTGTTAAAATGGATGCTCAGACAGGAAGCTATAGAAGTTGTTAAAACAATGGATATGAATTCAGATTATGAAAAATCCATTTTATTTGTGTTAGACTATCTTGACAATAACGAGGAAATCATTAAAAACATATACTCTATTGGGAAAAATGAACTAAGACAATTCTTTTATGAGGATTTTAAGGAAATAATGCGCTCCGTCATTGAGAATGATATACATGATGCAAAGATATCCCTTCCTGAAGACTTTACAGACTTCCTTGTTAAGTTCTACACTGAGGCAATTACAGGTCTGCTACAGGAATGGATTGTGGATAAATCTGTGCGGAATAAAGAAAAAACTGTGCAGTACATACAACTCATACTGCACAGTTCTATTACAAATACCCTTAAGTCTGCCGCTGAAAAATATCCGTCAGTTTGACAAATCTTATTTTTAATCATCGTATCCGTTAGGATTATTGCTCTGCCATCTCCATGAGTCGGCGCACATTTCTTTAATACCGTACTGTGCCTCCCAGCCAAGTTCTTTTTTGGCTTTCTCCGCATTGGAATAGCAGGTTGCAATATCGCCGGGACGTCTGTCTTTTATCACATAAGGAATCTTTACGCCGGTTGCTTCTTCAAAGTTCTTAACGATATCAAGAACGCTGTAACCAACTCCCGTGCCGAGATTGTATATGCAAAGACCGGCTTTTTCCTCAATCTTTTTAAGCGCCTTAACATGGCCGACTGCTAAATCTACAACATGAATGTAGTCACGTACTCCGGTGCCGTCCGGCGTATCGTAATCATTTCCAAATACTCCAAGCTCTTTTAACTTGCCAACTGCAACCTGTGTGATATATGGCATTAAATTATTCGGAATACCGTTTGGATTCTCACCTATGGTTCCGCTCTTATGAGCGCCGATTGGATTAAAGTAACGCAACAGTATAACATTCCATTCAGGGTCTGCTTTCTGCATATCGGACAGAATCTGCTCTAACATAGATTTAGTCCAGCCATACGGATTGGTGCACTGGCCTTTGGGACATTCCTCGGTAATCGGAATAACCGCCGGGTCGCCATATACCGTAGCTGACGATGAGAAAATTATGTTCTTCGCATTATGCTTTCTCATTACATCTACCAGTGTCAAAGTTCCCGCAATATTATTCTCGTAATATTCCCAAGGCTTGGAAACTGATTCGCCGACTGCCTTCAGCCCTGCAAAGTGGATACAGGAATCAATTTTTTCCTTACTGAATACATCTTCCAGTGCTGCCCTGTCTAAAATGTCAGCCCGATAAAATTTAACCGGTTTACCGGTAATCTTTTCTACCCTTTTAAGTGACTTTTCACTTGAATTGGATAAATTATCTACCACTACTACGTCATACCCTGCATTTTGTAATTCTACTACTGTGTGGGAACCTATATAACCGGCTCCTCCTGTTACTAAAATTGCCATTATAAATTCCTCCTTATCTATATTTCTTATCTATTTTACAATTCTATACCGTTCTCTTTACACAACTGCCTTGCGCTCTCTACAGAATCCACGCCGGTCTTGTTCTTAATCGGGGCAAACTCATAATTCCTTTGAACCTCATAAGGCAGACACGAATCCAGTTCGTGAATCATATCCAATACAAGCTGCTCATATTTATAACCGTTTGGCTCCTCAGGCTTAATCAGCTCTCCGTTATCATTTATATAAGGAATCTTTTTTTCCACAATATGAAGCGGAAGCTTCTTAGCCACTATATCCTCCAACGCCTTTTCCCTGAAAAGATAGTTGAGTATTACGCCGTAGCTGTATGATGGATTTCCGTTCTCGTCCTTGTCGTTCATCATTTCGTCTGTCAGCTCGTAGTATTCCACTATAGACGGTTTTCCATCCTCGAGGCAGATAACGCCTATCTTCTCATCCGGAGCATTTTTACATACTACCTTAGCCCCGACATCACTGTCGGTAAGAATGGTCGCACCCACAAAGCAAGGGTCCGCGATTCTTTGTAACACATTATCCACCGCAAACACATTCAGCCACTCAATCCCCGCTTCACGGATTTTATCAACTACTCCCCATTTCATCATGGATAAAAACCAGCCTCCGTTGCCGTTAGGAGAAGTCGAAATTTTATTCTTTGATTCCATGTAAACTTTACCGTTATAATCCGTTGCGGGAGCCATCTCCTGCATGAAAAAGGTTACATATTCAGGCTTGTATCCGAAATAATTCTTTTCCTTAAAAAATGCTGTTGTAGCCTCATGGTTTTTATCGCTTGTCATAACAAAAAGATGAATCCATGTGTCGGTAAGTTTTACTACGTCCATCAAATTTTCAATCAGTCTCTCAAAAATGTATACTTCCTTGGTAAGTCCGATATTGTATACACCTTTAGGGGCGTCCGAGCCAAGTCTTGTACCCATACCGCCCGCAAGCAATACGGCTCCTACCTTACCCGCTTTTACAGCGGCAATACCGGCCTCCATAAATTCATCCTTCTTAGACTCTATCTCTGAAAGCGTCATTGCCGATAAGGGGGTTATTTTGCCTTTAGCGTCCGTTCCATGAGCGGCATTTAAAAGCACTTCCATATCTGTTTCTTCAACCTGTTTAAGAAGAGTGTCCTGTTCTTCCTTTGTAAGTTCATCGTAATATTTCAGTACATGGAGCTGTCCATACTTTTCCAGCTTTTTATACGCCTCGTTATAATTCATTTTAATACCCCATACCTTTCTCATGGTCTGCAAAACCATTTTTATTATAGTATCACAAATTTATTAGTTTCTCAATGAGGAATTAAAAAGGGATACCAAAGGAGTCTATTTCCCTTGATATCCCAAATAATTATAATTTTATCTTTTATTTCCTACACCTGCAAAGCAGATACAAATCTAATCAGCACATCCCGCCTTAGATTCCCGTATTTTCTTCCTAATCGGCAATACATAAGACGGTGATACTGACAGTTCATCTATGCCCATCTCTATAAAAGTCTGTGTCAGCGTCGAGTCTGCTCCAAGTTCACCGCAGATTCCTACCCAGCATCCATGTTTATGTCCATTTTCCACGGTCATCTTTATCATGCGCAGTACTGCAGGATGATGAGAATCGTAAATATTGTCAAGTCTCATATTCTGCCTGTCTATTGCCAGTGTATACTGAGTCAGATCGTTTGTGCCTATGCTAAAGAAGTCTACCTCCTCTGCCAGCATATCACTGATCATAACAGACGCGGGCGTTTCAATCATAACTCCCTGTTCAACGTCCCCGTATTTTATGCCATTCTCATCCAATTCTGCTTTCACTTCTTCTACGATTTCTTTAATTTTGCGTACTTCGTCCACAGAAATGATCATAGGATACATGATTGCTATATTGCCAAATGCACTTGCCCTCAGTAACGCCCTTAACTGGGTTTTAAAAATATCAACACGGTCTAAGCAGATACGGATTGCACGGTAACCCATAGCCGGATTATCTTCATGTTCCATATTAAAATAATCAATCTGCTTATCGGCGCCGATGTCCAATGTCCGGATAATTACCTTTTTACCCGCCATATTCTGCGCTACGGTCTTATATGCCTGAAACTGTGTTTCCTCACTGGGGTAATCTTCCGATTCCAGATATAAAAACTCACTTCTAAACAAACCAATTCCGGCAGCATCATTGGCAAGTACGCTTGCCACATCTTTTACACCCGCGATATTCGCATATAATTTAATATGTTTTCCGTCGAGAGTAACATCTTCTTTTCCTTTTAACTGTTGAAGAAGTTCTCTGGATTGTATGTCCTCTTCCTGCCTTTTCTTCATCTGGTTTAAAATATCTTCATCAGGCTCAATATACAGAGTGCCCGAATATCCGTCAACAACTGCAAGTTTTCCATCCCATTCTTCCTTAATATCAACGCCAATCACCGCAGGAATATTCATGGTCCTTGCCAAAATTGCCGTATGGGAATTCGATGACCCAAACCTTGTTACAAAGGCAAGCAGCTTTTCTTTATCCATTTGCACTGTTTCACTGGGCGCTAAATCATCCGCTATGATAATAAACGGTTCTGTGCTTCCGGCACCAGCTTTGTTTTCGTTTCCGCTCAAAATATCAATGAGCCTTTCCGAAATGTCTTTTACATCCGCAGCACGCGCCTTAAAATAGTCGTCTTCCATTTCGGAAAACATTGTTGCAAAATTATCTCCCGTTGTCGCAACTGCATATTCCGCATTGACCTGTTCTGAGTTTATGATGTTTTGTATGGATTCCACATAGTCTCCATCCTCTATCATCATAGCATGAACCTCAAATACGGCTGCGTTCATTTCGCCGACTTCTTTTACTGCCTTTTTATATAATTCATTTAATTGTTTGATTGCAGTTTCTTTCGCTGCCTCATAGCGTTTTATTTCGGCGTCCGTATCCTCGATTTTTATACGTTTAACGCTCTGCTGTGCCTTCTGGTAACATAATATTTTTCCAATAGCGATTCCCTGTACGATTGATTTACCACTTACTTTCTCCATATCAATACCATGCCTTTCTCTCGCATTATCGACTATTATATATTTTCTTTCACAAACGCTTCAAGAGCTGCCGCTTCTTCCTGCTCTTTTTCACCCTCTACGATAATTTCGACTTCTTCGTTTGCTTTAATTGATAAGCCCATCACGTTAAAGATACGCTTGGCATCGCCTGACTTCTCGCCCTTCTTAATCGTAACCTTACTCGTACACTGTACAGCCTCTTTTACCAAAGCTCCAGCCGGTCTTGCATGTAATCCCATTTCGTCATTTACAGTAAATTTAAATGATACCATATGTCATTCTCCTTTCAAATTCATTTCAAATAATGCTCTAACGCATAAGCAATACCATCTTCATTGTTAGTCCCTGTTATAAAATCTGCTTTTTCCTTTAACTGTGGTATGGCATTGCCCATTGCAACTCCTGTTCCTGCTGCTTCAATCAGAGGAATATCCAAATCCTGATCTCCAAATGCCATGACATTTTGTAAGTCAATGCCCAGATGATTGCATACTGTCATTAATGCTTTCCCCTTATCGACTCCCTTCGGGAAAATTTCAATGAACGTATCCGCAGAATATGCCATCTCAACATCCGGCCAGGCAGCACCGTCTTTCATCTCCTCGTGAATCATTTGTATCAATTCAGGCTTCCCGCCAAAAAGAAGTTTATTTGGAAGTTTCCCTTCGCCCTGCCATCGTTTAATCAGTTCATCCATTGCAACCACTTCCGGTATGTAGGGAATAATCTGCATTTCGCGTTCCACAATCCAATCTATACCCGTCACATACCAGGCTTTTTCGCGAAATATCCAGAGTGGAATATTCTTTTTTGCTGCAATATTTTCATATATATTTTTCATGGAATCAAGCGACAGGTACTTTGAATCAATGCAGTTTCCATCTACTAAAATATATGTTCCGGCATTGCATATTTTGATACAATCTATCGTCAGTTCTTTTTCAATCATTTCAACCCCGGCAGGCATCCTCCCGGATGCAAGTGCAATGCGTATTCCCATATCTGAAGCTTTACGCAGACTTCGCTTTACCGAATCGGATATTCTCTTTTGGTCATCCAGCAGCGTACCGTCAATATCAAAGCATAATAATTTATATTCCATGAACTTATTTTCCTACTGCATCCAATATTTTTTCAACATTTCTTCTGCCGTTACGCAATCCCAGATTCAGAATCAATGCTGCAATAATACCTGCAATTATAAGAATAATACCACAAATGCCTAAGCTAAGATGACTGCTTTCTCCAGCTGTTCCTGCATATGTGAGCGCCACGCCAATGGCTGAAAACGCCATAGCATAGAGCTTCCATCTGTTAATTTTTTTGAGGGCTTTTAACTGCATTTCAGCTTCTTTAGTCATTCTTTTCTTTTCATTGGCATTCATGGTATTAACCTCCTGCTTTATTTTTTAATATGTTAATCCCGGATTGAAGAATCCGACCAAAACACCTACAAACGCAACTACTACCAGTAAAAGCATAACCTTAATCGGTGACAATCTCTTTTTAGCCATTAAAAACCAGCAGATAACAATGAATATTGCTGTCAGCAGACCGGGGAATACATCGTTTAATTTATCCTGCAATACCAGATAAGGTTCCCCTGCGTCATTAAATAGCTTTAAAGATGTTGTTACGCTGACCCATGTTGCAGATACAGCGCCGATTACGATACCGCCGAGCATGGAGATGGATTCCCTAAGGGCTTCGCCTTGTGCTCCGATCAGGAAATCTACCGCTTTTCCACCAAGCTGATATCCTTTATAATACATGAACTTCATACCAAAGTATGCGAACAGGTTCCATACGATAATATAGAAAATCGCTCCTAAAGGAGAACCTCCAGTAGACATACCCATTGCAATACCCAAAAGAATCGGTATAACAGTTCCTACAACAAGAGAGTCACCGATGCCGGCTACCGGTCCCATAAGTCCTGCACGAAGGCTGTTAATGGTTTCATCATCCACATCATCCGCGCCATTTGCCCTTGCTTCTTCCAGACCTGCCGTCATTCCGACAACCACTGTACCAAGCTGCGGCTCAGTATTGAAAAACGCGGTATATGTATTCATTGCTTTTGCCTTATCATCTTCCGTATCATACAGCTCCTCTACAAGAGGGAGCATAGCGCAGAGATAACCGAATGTCTGCATGTGTTCCTGTGAAAAACAGGTCAAATGTCCGTAATACCAATTATGAAAAGACTTTGATAACGCCTTTTTAGATAATTTTTTCTCCATATCAGATTTCCTCCTCTTCTTCTTCATAATCGCCTGCAACTGCTACTTTATTTACTGACAACATTTTAATCTTGTAGTTAAAGATTGCAAATAAGGCAGCGACAACTGTTGCGGATACCAGATTGATTCCCATAGATGCTGCCAAAACAAAGCCGAATAAGAAAGGAATAAAATCTGTTACCTGTTTTACAATCTGCTTTAACAGAATAGCAATACCTACGCAGGGAAGCAGAGAACCAACCGTAAACAAAGTCTTCATTGCGATACCGTCCATAGGAAGCGCTGTCTTTATCAGTTCTACCACATCTGCTCCCAGCTTACACATAATGACTGTCGGAATGAAGGAACAGATTAAATGTGAAATCCACGGTAATCCCATATCAATTAAATACAATCTCTTATACTGTCTATTCTCTACAGCTTTCCAGCCTATATGCTGCCAAAGCAGGTTAATTGTTGCTGTTCCGTAGAAGAGTACGGTACCGAGTGTGCCAACCATTGCTCCGAATGATGTTGCCAAAGCAGAACCTTCCGCTGAACCTGCATCAAGTCCATAGCTTTTTAATGCTACCATTGCCAGAGGAATACCGATGTAACTGACTGCCCTGACATCCGCCGATACAGTTCCGCCCGGCGTTACCAATGCGACATAAATGATCTGCATTGCACAGCCTACTAAAATACCGGCCTGTAAATCTCCTAAAATCAAACCGCACACAAGTCCGCCGACCAAAGGTCTTCCCAAGGTATAGTTTCCGATAGAAGAACCTCCCATACCCGGCATACTTGACAAACATGCAAATACTCCTAATAAAATAGCTTGTAACCAACTAATCTCCATAGTGTAATCCCTCTCCTTTCTTTACTTTAGTTAAATCCAAACTGTCCTCTGAATTTTTTCCAGTTTCCTATTGCCTCTTCCTTCAAAAGCGCAAATTCAACTTCATATCCTGCCTGCATGATATTTTCCAGAGCCTGCGCCTCTTCCTGTGTAATCGACTGGTTATTACCTAACTTAGTTGTTCCCGGTCTGTCATTGCAAGGTCCGATTATAACTGTCTGAACTCCAGGTTTAAATCCCTGGTCTACGAGAATAGTCTCCATATCCAACGGATTTTTGGTAATTAAAAAGTAATTGTCCTTGCTTTCTAAAACTTTTCCGCTTTTTTCTTTGAACTCATCTAAGGTCCATACAAAAGTCTTTTTTCCGCTTGCGCTTTTATACGCTGCCTTTAATACGGAATTTTTAGCTGCGGCGTTATTTACCGCAATCAGACCGTCACAGGGATATTCCAACGCCCATCTTGTACAAGTCTGTCCATGAATCATACGATCGTCTACACGAATAAAAGAAACTGCCATTTTAATCTCCTCCTATATCTCGTCTTCATTTTCTTCATTAACTATCTGAAACTCTTTCATTTCTTCTCTTGCTTCGGTAAGCAGCATTTCTATCAGGTCCTTGGTTTCCATAGTGTCCTTCATCAATACTGCGCTTAATGTCAAAGGTAAGCTCATACCTCCGATCATAACCGTGCGGTCAAGAAGATTTTCTTCCGAAATAACATTTGCTGCTGTCGTCAATGGTGAACCTCCTACCAAATCGCCAAACAGTATAATTTCATCTTCTTTCGTAATTCCGGAAATACATTTTCGAACATTTTCTGCATATGTACTTGAACTCATCCCATTTTCAAGACTTGTAGAAAGAATGTCCTCGTGATCTTCTCCGGCAAGCATCTTTAAAGCGTTATGCAAGCCCGGAGCCATTGTGCCATGACTGACTAATAAAATGTACTTCATAAAAAGCCCTCCTTTTTTTTATTCTTTCAACCTTGAAATGAGTATATAAAAAAGGCGGCGCACGTTCATCTAACATGCGTCACCTTTTTCATATTACATTTGTCACTTTTTCATATGCCAG
This sequence comes from uncultured Lachnospiraceae bacterium, assembly GCA_947174705.1. Classification (GTDB taxonomy): domain Bacteria; phylum Bacillota; class Clostridia; order Lachnospirales; family Lachnospiraceae; genus UBA3282. The sequence goes on along the minus strand of CAMWKB010000004.1, from coordinate 43,964 downwards.
TTGTCATTTACTACCTACTATTGGAAAGATACTTATTAATGTTCCGGTTCCAAATAATCTGTTCCATGCTGAAATTCGAGCTTCCGGCTAAAATATCATTGACAGCCTTATCCACTTCAGAAATTGCATGATCATAATTTCTAAATCTCGGTGCAACAACCGCATTTTCTACCGCCTCACTTAAAATAGGGAGATTCAGGCTGCCCGTATCACCTGAACTTTCAATTAAACTCTGAAGCGTCTGGTCAGACTCCGTAACTGCCTTTAATACGGATACACCCTCTGAATAATCAAAAATCTCTGACTGTATCTGCGTGTTGCAGGTCAGCAGCTTCATAAATTCCCATGCGTACTCTTCCCTGTCAGTATTACCGTTCATTGCTAAAAGCAGCGTATCAAGCGTCGATATATTATCGCCGTTTGGTCCCGCCGGCATGGGCATACATTCCCACTCAAATCCGGAATATTTCTTTACGCTTAACGGATATGGTTTATAAGCCCTATACCTTGAAAATGACATCGGCTGAAATACTACATTGCCCAAATCAAAATCTCTGCTGTTAATTGTATACCCACTATTCAGCTTCCCTATTTTCTCCATGAAAAGAAGCGCCGTTTCCACATTATCATCTGCAAAATAACATTCTGTTCCTTTTTCGTCAAACAACAAAATACCATTTGACTCAAATGCTTCCTTCCATGTATATCCTACCACACCAAACTGGTCGATTGTGCCGTTTCCGTCCGTATCCTTTGTGACCTTTCTGCATATCTCATAAAATTCATCCCAGGTCCATTTATCATCCGGCATATTTAATCCTTCTTTGTCCAAAATGGTTTTATTTACAAACATCAGCTTAGGCGCACACTCATATGGCAGAGCATACTGGGCGCCGCGATACTTGCCATACTCATAAGCCGAAGAATAGAACTCTTCTTTATGAAACTCCTCATCCTGAGTGACAAAAGACGTCAAATCCTTACATACACCAATTTCAGCAAAATCATTAAAATCCTCTGACAAAACAAAGAATATATCCGGAGCATTTCCTAATAAGAACTGCTCAGACAGCCATTCCGAATAATCATCTTTTAAAATGCCGCTTACATACTCAACCTTCACTCCCGGATGCTGCTCTTCAAATATTGCAATGGCGTCTTCAAGAATACGATAAGAATAACCGTTCTGAACCTCCCAGTAACTATCTGAGAATATACCGATCGTTATAGTCTCATCTTTTCCGGTAAATATTTTTTTATAGAAATCCGAGTAAATAAGCCATGTGCACAGCAGTAAAAAAATACTGAGTACGCTTAAAATAAACGTCTTCTTATTACGTATAATTATAATCACTTCCCATCCGTAAATCTTCTATTGACCGCTCCGGTCTGTACAGCCCATATGGCAAGCTGTGTACGATCCCTTAAATCCAATTTACTCAAAATATTACTTAACCCGTTTCTGACGGTTCCTTCTGACAGATTCAGTTTGGCGGCAATCTCCTTATTGGACAATCCGCTTCCGACAAGCGATATGATCTGCCATTCCGTTGTTTTAAGATCCGCCGTCTGTTGCTCATTCACCTGAATAGCAATGTTTGTCTGTGCCATTTCCGAAAATAATTTTACGACTTTAGACGCAATATCTTCGTTAATCATTGCCGTTCCCTGATGCACTTTACGTATGGCATCTGCCAGTTCCTTAGTGGAAATACCTTTCAAAAGATAGCCGCTCGCACCATACTTCAAAGCATTAAAAACATACTCATCATCATCAAATGTACTCAAAATAATAATTTTGATATTGGGATAGTTTTCTTTAATAATCTGTGTACATACCACGCCGTCCATCTCCGGCATTCTTATATCCATTAAAATAACATCCGGCTTTTCTTTTCGGACAGAACGAACCACCTCTAATCCATTTGTCACCGCATCTATTACTTCAATATCTTTCTCTATTTCTAAGACAATCTGTAAACTCTGCCTGATCAATTCCTGATCATCCGCAATCAATACTTTAATCATTTATTTTTTCTCCCTTTCCCCACCGAATCGGTATCTGGGCTTCTACCATAAAACCATCGCTGCCATCATACTTTAAGCTTCCATGCAGCATATTCAGCCGCTCTTCCATATGATGCAGTCCAAATCCTCTTTTTACATCTTTACAGCCAATCCCATTGTCCCTTATACAAATTTTCATAAGGTTATATTCCCGCTCTATACCAATTTGTATATGCTTCGCTTTTCCATGTCTGATAGAATTAGTGATACACTCCTGTACGATTCTATAAATAACATCTTCCTCATCCGCATTAAAACAATTTAAATCAGTTGTACATTGATAGTCTATCTTAGCATTTGTTGCCGTACGCATTTCTTCAATCGTCTGCAGTAATGCTTTTTCCAGATTGTATTTTTCCAACGCATCCGGTCTTAATGCTTTCACAGACCTTCTTACATCCGTTATTCCCTGTCTTGCTACCTCTGCAATCGCTTTTAACTGCTCTTTTGTTGCTTCCGGAGCTACATCCATTAATGCAGTACATGCCTCTATTCCCGTAATGATTCCGGTAAGCGCATGCCCCAATGTATCATGTATTTCTCTTGCCAGACGATTCCGTTCCCTCGTCTCGACCATCTTTTCCGCTTCTTTTGCGTATTCCTCTAATTGTACATTCGCCTGCTGCAATTCCTCATTCGTTTTATTTAACTGTTCATTTAAACATAGAATCCTTTCCTTTTCACTTCTCTGTATCCATACCAGCAAGATCATATAAACCAGAAATAAGAATGTATTCATTGAATTAAAAATATTTTTAACTCCCAATAGTGCCGCCCGCATATCGCTCCGGAAATATACCAGATATGTATCAAACGATATGATATTGAACCTTGATGAAAGGAAATCATAATCTATCACCAGATAGAACATACAAACAACTACAGCAAATGAAATTTTCGATTTAGATTTCGGAAAATATTTCATGGTATCCGCCAGAATAAGCAATACAATCCCCGTATAACTGAAGCCCAGTAAATAGCTTATCATATAAGAAAGACTTATTTCCATCCCGACTTTCAAAATTAATACGTAACCGCTCGCATTCCGTATTTGCATAAGCAGCAGGCAGCTGCAAAATAAACATGTAGCCATAACCGGTATTTTCCATGCCTCAATCGTCGTTCTGTGTATTTTTGTCAAAAACTCCAAAGCTGTATTTTCCTGCACATATCCCATAAGGCTATATGACATAACAGCAGCTATATACAAAATGATCACCAAATTTAGATTTTTCATAATGACCAGAACATAATCCGAAAACCGGTTTTCATCCATGATACTCTCTCCATTTCTTACTACCATCTGTCTATTCCAAATTCTTCCACATTATCCTGTGTAATCAGCTCTACTGACACTAATATTTTTTTCTCCACACTTTCACCATTCAGCAATTTATAAATTACGTCAGCCGCCTTACTTCCTATCTCAGATGGAAATTGTGCTGCAGACGCCGTCATCATCCCTTCATTGATCAATGCTTTGGAATCAGGCGATGCATCTACTCCATATACACTTACCTTATCCAGCAGGTGATTTTCTTCTAATGCCGCAACCACACCGACACCGGCAAGGTCGTTCAAACAAAAAACACTGTCAAAAGAAAGCTTGCTGTCTATGGCTTCCTGAAGTTTAGGCATCGCTATCTCCAACTGACCTTCACATTCTATTTTTTGTACAATATTAATTCCATTCTTAACACTGACAGTATCTATAAATCCCTTTACTCTGTCCAACCCCGATTTGGCCGTTTCATGTGTCATGACAATAACATCTGCTCTATCATGCTGTTCTAAGAAATATTCTCCCACAATAACTCCTGCTGCATAATTATCTGATGTAATCGTGCAGTCAACTAAATCATCATCATATACCTCTGTATCTACTACAACAATGAATACGCCCTGGCTTTTGGCTCTTTTTAAAACATCAGTCAGACTTTCCCAATTTACCGGTGTCAACACCAATACATCAATCCCCATATCTAACATTTCACTAATCTGTTCAATCTGCCTATTTTCATCAAGCGCAGGGTCCCTAAGTATCATCATGTCCCCTTCCGCTTCCACTTTGGCACTGATTTCCTCACTGAGAACCTTATAAAATTCATTGTTCATTGTCATATAACTTGCGCCGATTAAATAGGAATTTCTCTTCTGATTGACGGAATAATCTTTATTTCCAAAGAAGACTAAAAATAATAATGTAAGTATTACAATATTGACCAGAATAAGTATGCTCCAAAAGTTTCTATCACTTTTTATGTTTCTTTGATTTTCCTCTGATAACACAGTTGCCTCCTGCTATATTTTTATGTTTAATATAATCACCAATCATAGAATCCAGAAAAACGGATAACTGTTCATTCATCTCCGAGTAATCGAAAGAAAGCAGTTCTTCTTTAGATTGAACAAAACGCTCGTTTTCACTCTTTGACAAACTGTCTTCCGAATTCTGAATCCCTTTTACAATAATATCATGGGTAAATTCCATGTGAGTCTGCAGGCCATATACATACTTTCCATATCGCACTATTTGTCTTGGGCATCCATCACTCTTTGCAAGAACCTTGGACTCACAAGTAAGTCCCGGCATATCATTATGCCATGCTCCGGCATAAAATACATCCGGCATATGTTTTAAAAACGGATCTTCCCGTCCATCTTCAGTCAGTCTTGCATAGACAGGACCAATTTCACGTTCAGGGCTGTGCTCATATTCTGCGCCTAAAGCCTCGCCAACGAGTTGTGCGCCTAGACAAACGCCAATGACCACTTTGCCTGCATCAATGTACATTTTAATAAATCGCTTTTCCGAAGCAGCATCAAAATAGTCACATTCATCAAGAGTTGTTGCCGGACACTGTAATCCGCCGAGAATAATGAGTACATCAGCGTCTGCATTCTTAGGAAAACTTTCGTATTTCCAGCATTTTGTGTAAGAAACCTCGTATCCGTTCCTATCCGCCCATACTATGTATTCACCCGGTTCTACCCATGAATCGTGTTGAATAATATGGATTTTCATGGTATCTTTTCTCCTCCGGCAGCTTTAAATTTTTATCATTAATATAATACCAAAATCACACTAATTTTTCTATCACATTATAAAATATTATCCAATGCAAGTATATTGTAAAACTTCAACAAAAAGTGACAAATATAGATAAAGAACAAGCTTAGAACAAAGCAGAAATACATAGTGTATTTTCTATGCCCCTCTGCTATAATATTAATAGTATAAGCTTAGGATTCAGGTAATTGCAAACTAAGGCATTCTAAATAATCAGTTTCGCAAGTACCCATTAAAAATTTAAAATATGCGAGGAAACAATATGAAATTAGACACAAAATCCCTACAATGGACCAGAGAACCGGAAAATTATACTATAACAGATGATAAAGTGGAAATGATCACTCAGCCGCATACTGATTTATGGCAGAGAACTTACTACCACTTCCGTAACGACAATGCTCCTATATTACAGATTAACACTGATGAAAAATATTTCTCTTTTGTGGTTAAGACGGAGTTTGAAAGCAAACACCGCTACGACCAATGCGGTATTGCAGTATATATGGATAGTGAGAATTGGCTGAAGGCTTCAGTGGAATATGAAAATGAAAAGATTCAGCGCCTAGGCAGCGTCGTAACTCACAACGGTTATTCTGACTGGGCTTCAATGGATATAGATGCATCCATCAAATCTATGTGGTTTCGTCTCAGCCGCAGGGAGGATGATTTCTGCATCGAGAATTCCGTTGACGGCATAAACTACAATCAAATGCGCATCTGTCATATGTTCAATGCCGATGGAACTATTCCGTTTGGTATTTACGCATGCAGCGCAGAGGAATCTTCCTTCAAGGCAACATTTACCGATATGGAAATAACTGATTGCAAGTGGCTTGCTCATGATGGGCAAGCACCGGATAATGACTGAGCATAACACTTTAAGAAAGCATGTACGGTGAAGAAAGATGCCTGACAGTTACATATTTAAAAGTCCAATCGGACTATTAAAAATTTGTGAAAAAAATAACAAACTTACAGGTCTCAGCTTACAAACTTTTGAGGATGACTCTGTGCATCATCAAAAGTTTGTACAACATTCTGACCTTTTATATGAAACATATACACAGCTAAATGAATATTTTTCGGGAAAAAGAACAAATTTTGAACTGCCGGTAAATTGCATAGGGACACCGTTTCAGAAGCAGGTATGGACACAGCTGCAAAGCATACCTTATGGTGAAACGCGAAGCTACCAGGATATAGCTATCGGTATCGGCAATCCCAAGGCAGTTCGCGCCGTAGGTCAGGCTAATAATAAGAATCCTATTCTTATCATTGTTCCCTGTCATAGGGTAATCCATAAAAATGGGGATATTACGGGATTTGGTTGTGGTACTGAGGTTAAAAAATATTTGTTGGAATTAGAGAAAATAATTTTTTAAGATATCCTCAAATACTCATAATATACTAGCAATAATATGTTGTATTTCCGAAAAAGGTAATCCACTTTTGAATAACTTCATTGCTGCGAGCTTCAATAATTCTCATAATATTACGCAATGCCTTAGGCGGAATATTGGAATTATTGTGAGCCAGTAAACATTTTCCTGAAGCAGTAATCCATATCTTTGTAGCATTTTCTGACGGATTGCCTTCTGACACATGAACGTGTACAGGCTCACTCGGTTTTCCCTCATTTGCCCAAAAGTATATCCAGTAAGAACCAATCTTAAAAACCTGAGGCATTCATGAATCCTCCTTCTTTTGAAAACTCAATAATCAAATGTGCCGTTGACTTGATTATATCCATAAAATAGCTAACTTCTTCCTCTGAATATCCATTGACCTCTATACGATAAGATGGCAGATAACAAGTCATATTATGAAAACAATCCTTTTCATCTGGCGTTTCTATATATACCTTTACTTCGCCATTTTCCAACTGTTCAGAATGAACAATTTCTGTATTATCTTCCAATGTCATAAACGGATACATCATAACTTTTTCTCCTTCCAATACCGAATTAATCTTACCTAAAATAATTTCAATTCTTATGCTTTTACTCATTCTATCAGTACATTACTTATATTGCAACTTTATAACAACTTAATAATTACTTACTTATTTCTAAATTTTTAAACAATTTGTATAGATTATACAACTACCTATAAGATGCGATAAAGATGGCAAGCTATATTTATATGATTTGGTACGAACAAAAAAAGAAACGAGCAGACCGCATGAGTAATAACTGTACGGTAGTAAACTTCGCTTCTTTTCTATTAATCTTAATTGATGCTTATACAACTGTCAAGAACCAATTTTCTATATAGCAACAAAACTACTATTTGAATGAAGCTTTTTCAAATCCGAACTTTCTTTCAATACAATAGCAATATACTCCCTATATTCTTTCACATTAACTATAACCAACCTCACAGCATAACATATTAAAAACATGGTTTCAGAGGAACTTATGCAATATATTACATCAAACGACGGAACTAAGATAGCAGTTTATGACTATAATCCACACGAAAGCACACAGGAAAAACAGACAATTTTACTTATTCACGGCTGGCCACTGTCCCATTTGATTTTTGAATATCAGATAAACCTGCTGACGGATTGCGGGTATCGTGTAGTCGCGGTGGATTTAAGAGGCTTTGGCATGTCGGATACGCCTGCCTGCGGATATACTTATACTCAAATGGCCGCCGATATATATCAGGTAGTCCGGCAGCTTTGTATTAAACGATTTATACTGGCTGGTTTTTCAATGGGAGGCGCTATTGCCCTAAGATATATGAATTGTTACAACGGATTCGGAGTATGCAAACTTATTCTGCTTTCCGCTGCTGCTCCATGCTTTACAAAACGCCCCGGCTTTCCATACGGAAAAACTGTCCAGGAAGTTAATAATCTGATAAGTCTCGCAGAAACCGACAGACCCCAGCTATGCCAAAACTTCAGCCAACAGCTTTTTGCGTGTCCGCATTCGGATGCGGTTGTTGACTGGTTTAGAAGCATCGCTTTGTCTGCGTCGGGAATCGGAACAATAAAGTGCGGCATTGCCCTGCGTGATGAAGATGTCAGAGATACTTTCGACTGTATTCATGTTCCCACATATATTATTCATGGTGAAAAAGACCTTATTGTTTCTAATGAGCTTGCCGAAATACAACACAAGTGTATCTGCGGCTCAAAACTCATAACCCTATCTGACAGCGGTCATGGTATAGTTTATGACCAGCTTGATAAATTTAATGCTATACTCATGGATTGTATTGCTGAATAAGGGTAATTTACGATTGCGTTGCGCTTACCTTTTTAGGATACTTGATATTATTTCTGCAATATTATAAACTATCTTGGTAAATACTATCTAAAATATCTCAACCTATAAATAAACAATTACAAAACCTTAAAAGGAGCAATATAACCTATGAAAAAACAACTTCTATTCGCCGCATTATTATCAACAACCCTATTATGTAACTCATGCGGTACTAAGAACAACGTCGCAAATGATGACATTCTGCCAAATGACGCTTCACAAACTAATGATGTATTATCAACCAATACCAGCGAAACAAATGAATCGGACACGCAGACTGCTGAGAATAATCAGCCTGCCAGTGACTCCGGCGTCGTAATCATTGACTCAAAAACCGTCGAAGACCAGGATACCGCCGATGATGGCACGGTTATTTATTCAAGAAGCTACACCCAGCCCTTGGTTACCATAGCTAACAATGCTGAAGCTGCAGAAAAAATTAACGCCGATTTACAGTCAAGGATTGACGCTTTTACAGCTTCCGACTCAATACGAAAGGAAAGCCACGAGTATTATGAGATATCATCAAAGGAAGAAGGTTATGATTTCTTTGAATATAACGAAAGTCTAGGATTTGAGAAAGTACGTTCTGACACTAATGTCATTTCTTTTATAATGAATTCTTCCGGATATATGGGCGGAGCGCATGGATTTTATAACAGCTTTGGTTTAAATTATGATACAAAGACGGGAGAACTGATTGATTTTGCCGCACTGTCAGATGATGCCGATAAGTTTTATAAAGATACTTTGACATATAACCGTGAGCTTACACAGACTGACGAATATAAAGAGCGTATGTTTCCCGAAGATTTTTTTGACGGAAGCGAACTGGAAACTGTTCTGTACGGCGATGAAAAATGGTATCTGTCAGACGAGGGGCTTGTCTTTATCAGTAATCCTTATGAACTTGGTCCCTATGCATCCGGTATAATAGAATTTGTTATTCCTTATGATAAGCTGGCGGAGATGGGGTTGAAGGAAGAGTATGGTTATAAATAAAAAATATCGCGAGGAACCAACATCTATAAGAATTTCCGATAGCGTAAACAAGTAGCAGCATATATCGCGCATATCATTATGTCAACTAAAGACGTCAGGAACAATACAAGCAAATGTTGTTCCTGACGTCTTAATTCATTCTAGCATTTTATTTCTTTTTAGTAATTTTAAATTTAATTATTTTTGTTCCACCGTATTTTCCCAATCCCCTTACTTCTACTTTGGCAGTCCCAACATGAGTGTTTGCGGCATAGTTTATTATATCAAATTCATCTGAAGTAAGTATGTGATTATTATTCTTCTTGTCAATAATTACAATTTCCGACTTATCCAGTGTAACAGGTATGCCGTCATATACATGGTTTCCATTAACTTTCGCGCTTAATCCGCTTATCAGCTTCTCAACTACATAGAAAGATTCTGTGCGGCTGCCACTGTAGTTGCCAATTCCTTTAATAGTAACACTTACTTCTGTTCTACCTGCTGTTGGCAATGTGGAAATATTATTATTGGCATATTCTATTGTATAATCTTTATTTACCTTTATTAATGCACCATTGTCATATACTTTAAGTTTGGTTATATATGCGGACTTTTTCTTATTATATGCCACGTCAGGTACTATAACGCTTATTGCATCACTATTTATATCCTTTTTAGCAATAGAAAATTCTATATTCTTTATACTTCCACTATAGTCTCCCTTTCCTTTAATTGTCAGCATAGGCTTATTTCTTGAACTGCTCACTGCTTTATTTTTCTTATAAGAAATTGTATAGTCTATTCCGTTTATAAGCTTCTTGTCATTATATGTAAGTGTTACATCCGGCTTTGCACCAGCCTTAGAATGAGTTGCTTCTATAGTACCAGCAGCAAGCATATTTTTAGTCAATGCCACTTTGGAAATCTTGAAATTCTTTTTCAAAACACCATTATAGAATCCTTTTCCTTTAAAAACTATCTTTGCAGTTCCAGCACTGTTGTTATTTTCATAACTAACCGTATAATCAGTTCCTTCTGTCAATTCTGCACTAACTGTTTTTCCGTAAACATCTTTACCATTATAAGTAAGTTTAATTTTAGTCAAATCCTGCGTAATGTTTCCTTTTCCATTGAACATAATCGGCGTCGTAATTCCTGTAACTTTAACTTTTGACATCTTGATGCCTGTGATATCAAAAGCAACTTCCTTAATTCCGGCATAACTACTATCTGACACTGCTGTCAGAATTACTTTTCCTTTTCCGCTGGAAGTGTTATCTGTATAAGATACTATATAATCCTTTCCCTCTGTAAGAGATTTTTTACCACTTTTTACACTTTTAATAACAGGTTTTATTTCCTGTCCAATATAGTCCTTATAGTTATATTTATTCTTTTCCAGCGTTACTTTAACAGTTGACATCAGTGTTTTATTTATATCTGCTGCCAAAATAGGTATACTCTGCGACCCTGTATATCTTCCTCCCGCTTTTGCTGTCAAAACTATTTCATAGGAACCTGCCTTAGTAATCGCCTCTACATTTTCCTTTACTGCCTTGCCATTTTCATCATTATAAATATAAGCATATGATACTATATAGTCCTTATTATTTTTCAAGGTTCTGCCGCTTAATGTAACCTTTTTAGGTATCGGTTTTTGCGCAGCGTTATTTTTCTTTGCCTTTATACAGGAATTAGAAAGTATAATCTCTGCATCTTTAATATCTCCATATATTATAGGCATATTATTGCCGCTGACTGTCGGATTATTGCCACTTACCGTTGAATCATTACCACTAACCGTCGGATTATTGCCGCTTACCGTTGAATCACCAATATTCGGTATGTCCGATGGTGCTCCATACGAATACTTTAAATAATTGAGCTTACAATAGTAATCTATTCCGGAGCCTTCGGTACAACATATTGTTGTGACTAAAGGCATTCCTATTTTTATATAATCTTCTTCTACATCACTTATTGTATATTTATTATCACGCATATCGACACTTTTTAAACGGCTATTTCCATTGCATTTAAGCCAGTGTAAATATTCCTGTTTACTTAAGTCCAAACTTGTTAAATTATTATTATTGCACTCCAAGCATTGCAAATTTGTGTTTTGGCTTAAATCAAGACTTGTTAGAACATTATCACTACAATACAAACTATACAAATCTTTGTTTTGACTCAAATCAAGTTCTTTCAGTCCTGTATTACTACAATTAAGTAGACACAAGCATACATTTTGGCTTAAATTCAAACTTTCAAGCTGATTACGGTCACAATATAAGTGATCTAATTCCTTATAACGACTTACGTCCAGACTTGTTAACTTATTATTTCCGCAATTCAAATAATACAGCTCATTGTTTTCAGGTAAAATTAGTTCTTCCAATGCGTTAGATTTACAATTTATATAGCAAAGCTTAATATTTTTAGATAAATCTAATCTTGTTAACTTATTACCCTTACACTCTAAAACGCATAATTCTATACAATTACTGACGTCCAAACTTTGCAATTCATTGCTGTTGCAGTATAACCATCCTAGTTTTGAATTATCGCTTAAATATAACTCTGTCAACTTATTATTATTGCAGGACAGTTCTTCCAATGCTGTATTATTGTTTACATTTAATTCTGCAATTTTATTATTATTACACCACAGATACTTCAACGCTGTTTTATTACTTACATTCAATTCTGTCAGATTATTATCACTGCAGTCAAGCCCCTCCAATGCTGCACTATTACTTACATTCAATTTTGTCAGATTATTATCACTGCAGCTCAGGCTCTCCAATGCTGTATTATTACTTACATCTAATTCTGTTAGATTATTAGAATCGCAGGTCAGTTCCTTCAATGCTGTATTATTACTTACATTTAATTCTGTCAGATTATTATTATTACAGACCAGTCTCTCCAATGCTATATTATTACTAACATTCAATTTTGTCAGATTATTATTATCGCATCTCAGCTCTTTCAAAGCTGTATTATTACTTATATTCAATTCTGTCAGATTATTATATGTGCAGTCCAGGCTCTCCAATGCCGTATTATTACTTACATCTAAATTATCTAATTGATTAAATGTACAATCCAAGCTTTTCAAATTTACAAAGTTCTCAATACCTTTAAAAGATTTTACTCCTCCTTCAAAAATAACATTAATTCCAGTTACACTACCTATCTCATCTTCAGATAATACATCATCCTTATTCGTATCAAAATTCTTTGAAACGTACTCTCTAAACACATCGTCCGGAAAATTTTCTTCATTGATTTCCACATCATCAATTACAGAATTGTTACCATCAAGTTCCGAATCGCTTCTTTCGCTCGCGTCAGCGCCTTCAGCATCTATCTCATTCTCTTCCTCTGTGCGCTCATCCACTATCGCCTCATCATCTACACCGTCTTCCGCACCAGCTTCCGCTACTTCCTCATCTTTATCACTATTCTCTTCATCTAACGCGGCTTCACCGTTTCCATTACCACCATCAGACATATCTCCGGACGCCCCATCAGTTTCACCATCTGCTTCCAAAGAATAACTTCCACCTGCTTCCATACCAACTCTGATTTCAGGCTCCATCGCCTCAACCGGCAAACTACCAAACAGCATACATACACTTAGCATCCCTGCTAAAAGTTTACTTCCTTTCATACTCAGCCCCTCCTCTTATCAACTTGTTATTTGCAGCTCTTTAATAACAGCAAAGACATATTTTTTGTAAAAATGCTAAAAATACTACAATTGCAACTTTGCTGACCTTTAACACATTTTATCTTTATTTATGTGCTAATGTCAAGAAAATTTCTGAGCTTTAACACACATGTGAGTAAATCTTAATATGGAAAGGAAAAGCAAAAATGAAAATTTATGATTATCAGGGAAAGAAAAATATATGCGGAGACCGCATAAGAGAGGCCAGAGTCATTCAGCGTATGTCACAAAGCGACCTGGCAGCAAAAATGCAAATTGAAGGTATAACAATTGAGAGAGACAGCATCAGCAGAATAGAAATCGGAACGCGTTTTATAGCCGATTATGAATTGAAGGTTTTTTCCAAGGTCTTAAAAGTCGATGTATTATGGCTGCTTTCTATAGATTGATAAGAATAGATCATCATACCGCTTATTCTGAAAATACCTTCCTGCAAAACCCAACCGACAACCCCGCCGCAATACACCATCCAATCGGCCATGACATCCAGATACCCGTGGATTCAAACCGCATAGACAAAATATAAGCTAAAATCACACGAAGAACCAAATCCGTAAATGTAGAAACCATAAAATACTTCATGGCCTCCGAACCACGCAGTACGCCGTCGGCAATCAGTTTGACGGATATCACAAAATAAAACGGCGATACAATTCTAAGGAACATGATACCTGCATTTATTGCCATACTACCAGTGTCTTCCATGAATAGCAGCATCATTATCCTGCCAAAGAAAAAGTATGCGGTGAAAAACGGAACTGCTACGCACAGAGCCATTTTTACGCCGGTTTTATAGCCTTCCTTAATACGGCTTGGCAAACCGGCGCCGAGATTCTGTGCTGTAAAGCCCGATACGCCGTTACCCAGGGTGGTAAAGCCCGTAATAATAAAGGTATTGAGTTTGACTGCCGCAGAATACCCGGCAATAACGTCCGAGCCATAAGAATTAACAAGGCCCTGGATGAATATATTTCCTATTGATATAAAGCTTTGCTGCAAAATACTTGGTATTGCCACAGCAGCAATTTTTTTAAGTGCCCTGCCCGAAAAAAGCGGCGCTTTTTCTTTAGTATCAACCTGTGCAATTCTTTTTCTAAAAGCCAATAATGCAAGAACGCATGCTGCTCCCTGCGCAATAAAAGTCGCCCATGCCACTCCGGCTACTCCCCATTTAAAAACTGCCACAAAAAATAAATCCAGAATGATATTACCCACCGAGGAACCAATCAGAAAGTACAAGGGTGTTTTGGAATCGCCAAGCGAGTTAAACATCCCTGTAGTAATATTATATAAGAATAAAAAGACAAATCCTCCGATATAGATTTTCAAATATAAAGCGCCGTCACTGAAAATATTAGACGGAGTCTGTATCATCCGCATCATGTGCGGCGTAGTCAAAAGTCCTGCTATAGTCAAAAATAGCGATAACGAAAAACCGACAATAAATGTAGTATAAACCGCTGTCTTTAACTTATCATATTCTTTTGCTCCAAAAAGCTGTGAAATTACTACAGAACAGCCGATATTACTTCCAACCGCCACAGCCATAAAAATCATGGTAATCGGATAAGAGGCCCCAACCGCTGCCAGCGCATCTTCGCCTGCAAACTTTCCGGCTATCATACTGTCTGCAATATTATAAATCTGTTGAAACGCCACGCTGATAAACATCGGTATGGTATATTTGAACAAAAGTTTATGCGGATCACCCACTGTCAAATCCTGCATCATAATCCTTCATCCTTTCTAATTAACAGTCACGGGCAAGCCCAAAACTGCCTGACTATCCATCGCAGATAGCCACAGAATCTCCCTAATTCCCCTGACCAAGCAACTGTATAACTCTCTCTATTTCCGCCTGTTCCGTGCAAAACAGCCTCGCAGAAGCTTCTATCGCAATATCAGATACTTTTTCCTCTTTAATAAAAAGCCTGTCTTCATCACTTAAGTTTCCCATACGGCAGTCATTAATTATATCATTCAGCCTGTTAAAAAACTTCATAAGCTCGTCAAAACGGCATATTCTGTCAATTACACTGCTTCCTAGCTCCTGCCTCTCTAACTCACAGACTGCAACCACCTGCATTGCCACCTTTAATTCTCCTGTTATATCAGAGGCTTCCATTAACACGTCAGGTCTTTTTTCCAGGGTTTTAAGAAAATACTCCTTCGCCCCCGCTATGTCTTTTTGCAGGAAGAAATCCGCCAGTGTATCTTTCATCTGCTTGGTCTCATACTTCTCCGTTGTCATGCCTACCTTACATTCACAGACCTTAAGCCCCTTGACATTAACCCATACAAGCAGCAAAAACTCCGAAATAAATCCGAACACACGCTTATGATAGTCATCGTAACCGCTCGGATCAATCCGCTTTTCTACCTCTTCAAAAATGGAAAACAACCACTCACAGTATTCATCGTATATTTCCTTTTTGGCAACCATCATATTTGCAAAATAAGTACCGTTACCATGAACAAGACGCTCAAAAGTATCATAATACTCCGGATATTTCTGCCTGATAACTTCCCCCGTCGTAATCAGATCAAATATGTTATAATCGCCCTCATAGCCGTCAAAATACGAAAAATTTAACTTAAGCTTCTTAGACGTGATGATATCATATTCACTCAAAATGGAAGTATAGTCCTTTTCATTAAAAATCCTGCCCTCTTCCGTACAAAAGTATCTTCTGTAATGGCAGATTCCCACGTAATCGGAAGTCCTGACATTTTTCCACACCCAGTATACTCCGGTAAGCTCACCATAGTAACAGTTCTTGGCAGAAATATTATCCCCTGTATTATCTCCCGGATATCCTAAATCCACGCCACATGTACGACCTACCTGCAGCGGCATGTAAATCGGGTCTGAGGGTTCTTCAAACTTTTTATGGGTCATTGTAAAAATCGTAACTGACATTATCGCTATGCCTCCATTAAACTAATATCCTTGGCTCTGTTCCTGCGCCTTACTTATAACACGCTCCATATCTTTCCGCACATACAAATACGCCGGAATAAGAAAGGCGTCTGCAAAAATCCACGCCAACGGATTTGCAAAGCCGACTGCCGTAAATCCAAAATACGGCACCAACACAAAGCCGGCGATTCCTCTTGCTATCATCTCAAACATACCTGCGAACACCGCCAATATACTGTAGCCCATTCCCTGAATCAAAAAGCGCACAATATTGACCAGCGCCAGCGGAAAATAGAAGCAGACATTTATAGTAATATACTTCAGTGCATTTCCCAAAATTACGGTTTCTGAACTGTCCAAAAAGAGCAACAGCATGTTTCTCCCAAAAAGCAAAATAATACAAAGTGAAAATATCGAATAAGCAGCGCCCAACATTACGCAGCTTCTAAGGCCTTTACTAATGCGGTCCAGCCTGCCTGCACCTATATTCTGTCCGCCATAGGTTGCCATTGTGGAGCCCATCGCATCATAGGCACATGAAAGAATCATACTAAGCTTGATACCTGCCGTAACTGCCGCCACCGCATCAGAACCTATACCGTTGATTGCACTCTGCAAAATAACGCTGCCTATAGCCGTAATGGAATACTGCAGCCCCATCGGCAGACCCATTCCACATAATTTAGACATAAATGCCCTGTCTCTGAGCCAATCTTCCTTATCCATATGCAGGATAGTAAACTTTTTGTGTATAAAAATAAGACAACTTATACCTGCAACCGCCTGTGAGAAAATCGTCGCAATCGCTGCACCCGCAACTCCCCACTTAAATACAATTATGCATAACAAATCCAATATAATATTAAGAAACGCTGCCATTGTCAAAAAGATAACCGGAGTTTTGCTGTCTCCCAGCGAACGAATTATGGAAGATGTCATATTATAAAGGTACGTAGCCGGGATTCCCAAAAAGATGATAACAATATATCTATACGAACCGTCTATAATATTCTCCGGCGTTTGCATTACACGCAGAATCGGACGACACAACAATACGACCACTATAGTCGTAACGACTGCAAAAAACGTCGCAAGCCATACACTGTTAGTTACATACTTGCGCAATCGCTTTTCATTTCCTGCGCCAAATTCCTGTGCTACCGGAATTGCAAATCCGCTGCACACCCCTATGCAAAATCCGTTAATTAAAAAGTTGATGGAGCCTGTTGCCCCGACCGCCGCCAAAGCCTCCACACCAAGATAATGCCCTACAATAATTGTATCAACCATACTGTAAAGCTGTTGAAATAACAAACCGAATATCAGGGGAACTGAAAAGCCCAAAATCAGCTTCATCGGGCTCCCCTTGGTCATATCCTTTTCCATAATTTATACCAACGCCTCTGCCAATAATCCCAATTGCTCATTGGATGTCTCATTCAAAGTAGATTTAATCGTAACTACAGGTTCCAAAATCGTTATATCCTTCATCTGTGAAAGAATTTCTTTCATTTGTTTTCCGGACGTAGGCGCCCAGCTTCCGTTTTCTATGATTCCAACCGTACGTTTCTGATAATTCTTGGATTTAAGGTGTGCCAAAAAGCTTTCCATACATGGGAAAATACCTGCGTCATATGTCGCCGCAGCAACTACCAGTCTGTCATAACGATATGCGTCTTCTATGACCTCAGCCATATCCTCGCGGGCCAAATCCGATACAACTACCTTCTCCACACCTTTTTCACGAAGCAGTTCGCCCAGCTTCTCAGCTACCTTTCCGGTATTACCATGAATAGAGGCATAAGCAATCAGCACTCCCTTATCTTCCGGTTCATAGCTGCTCCATACCTGATACTTGCCAACATAATATCCAAGATTTTCAGATAAAATCGGTCCATGCAACGGACATATAATATTAATATCCAATTCTGCGACCTTTTTCAGAAGCATCTGTACCTGCATACCGTACTTTCCTACTATATTAAAATAGTACCTGCGTGCTTCACATGCCCAGTCTTCATCAGTATCAAGCGCACCAAACTTACCAAAGCCATCCGCAGAAAAGAGCACCTTATCGGTTTTATCATAAGTCACCATAACCTCCGGCCAATGCACCATAGGCGCCATGATAAACGTAAGAACATGATTTCCAAGCGAAAGCTCATCGCCCTCTTTTACTACCACACTGCGTCCGCTCATATCAATATCAAAAAATTGCGACATCATGCTGAGAGATTTGGCATTTACAACAACCTGTGCCTCCGGATATTTCTCCATAAACTTCTGGATATTTCCTGCATGGTCCGGCTCTAAATGCGAAACTACGATATAATCCGGTTTCCTGTCTCCAAGCTCCTTCTCAAGGTTCTCAAACCACTCTTTTTCCGCTCTTAAGTCCACGCTGTCCATAACTGCGACCTTTTTATCAAAAATTATGTATGAATTATAGGATACGCCATTTGGGACTACGTATTGGCTTTCAAATAAGTCGATGGTTTTGTCGTCTACTCCTATGTATTTGATTGTGTCCGTGATATTTATGCTGTTCATGATGGTATGCTCCTTTTCTTTATTTAGAATTTGGGCAGCAAAATGTAGAATGTACATTTTATTGCCCTAAACTTGCTATATTATAGCGAATATGATTATATCACATATTGTAAAAAAATAAAGATAGTAATTACATATTTTTATCCATATTTTAACAAATATATTTGCTATCTTTCATAGGCATAATAAATGTTAGGGAATGATGAATATTTAATATCATAGCCACAAACATTTTCAGAAATATGTCGCAGTATTATTGCTGCAGAATGGAGGAAGCAATGGAATATAATGATACAGTCAAATTACTAAAGGAATGTGATGCAGGCACTAAGATGGCAGTGTCTTCTATAGATGAAGTTCTTGACAGAGTGCGTGACTCGGAGATGAAAAGTTTGCTCTCGGAAAGTAAAAATCACCATGCTAAGCTCGGCAACGAGATACATTCACAGCTCATAGAGCATGACAGTGAAGAGAAAGACCCCAACCCTATGGCTAAAGGTATGTCGTGGCTGAAAACTAATATGAAGGTTGGTATGAATGATTCGGATGCCGCCATAGCCGATGTGCTTACTGACGGATGTAATATGGGCGTGAAATCGCTAAACAAATACCTTAACCAGTATCAGGCTGCCGACAAGACATCCAAGGATATCTGCAAGCGTCTGGTTTCGATTGAAGAGGAATTGTGTAAGGACCTTAAGGATTATTTATGAAATGATTTATACTATATATTTCTTTAAAACCGGAATCTGATGCAGTATTCCCGATATTGCAAAAGAGATTATAAACACAACTACACCTATTACCGGCACCGATATTATCTGATTAAATGACAGAGTATTGAGTCCAAGCAAATGGTTAAGCTGCGTTATTACCATAGCATGTACAAGGTAAGCGCCAAAGCTGTACTCAGAGAGTTTTTTGATTATCTCCTTTGTTTTTTGTGAGACATCTGCAAAGTTCAGATTATATTTTCCAAAGGTAAAGAGTGCAACGCTAACAAACATGACATTCAATGTCATATTTTCATGGAACGTATTTACCGCTCCTTTATCGGATATGGGGAATATGACCTGAGCGAAGCTTGTCACTATAAAACCTATAGCTCCAAGAAGATAAATCAGCCATCTCTTTTTTCTTTCAATATTGATTTGGCTGAAAAAATATCCAAACACGAAATAGCTGACATATCCAAGCGTAAAACTAAAGCATACGCTGTTTATGACCTTACCGGCTATTGAAGCTATTTTTTCGGAATATAGGGAAATCAGCGTAACCGAGTACGGCAGTATAAAAGTAAAGACAAGTGCAAGCAGCACAAAATATTTCGTCAGCTCCATCGATACAACGATTTTTCGCAGTAACGGAACAAGAATATATAGACCTACTATCATAAACAAAAACCATAGGTGGGCTGGACCTTCCACAAACTCCCGCAGTGCATTTTTAAGTCCGCTTCTGCCGGTAATAAGATTTATCAGCGCATATACAGCAGACCAGAAAATAAAAGCGGCAGCGATTCTTAATATATTTTTCTTAAAAATCCGCTCTATTTTCTGGTCTTTTCTTAAAAACAGGGCGCCGCTTATCATGACGAAAACCGGCACTGCCCATCTCACTATACTATCGTAAAAACTAAATACCTTCCACTCATAAGTTTCTACTTCTACCGCATACCAATATTGCGACGCTATATGCAGAATCATCACTGCAAATGTTGCCATAATCCTGAGACAGTCAAAATAAGTCTCTCTTTTTTCAGATTCATGAACTTGCTCCAAAGAATTTTCTTCGGTTATCTCTTTCATATGTGACGATTCTCCCTGCCCTTTCATGAAGCTCTAAATGTCTGGAATTATGTCGCAAAATCTATAACGAAACATCTACAGCAGCGCCTTCAACTACTTCCGCAGCAGACTGTTGAACCTGAACCGGCACCTCAACACCGCCTAGTTCTAATGAAACCGGACTTGTATTGTCCGATGTATCAAATGCCTCCACTACGCTGCTTACGCTCTGCTGCTTTTCTTTCTGCAGCCTGTCAAAAAGCGCTTTAAGGTACTTCATATCGGCTTCCATTATCTCTTTGAGCTCATCCTGTCTGTGCTTTCTCTTAAGCTCATCGATTTCTTCTTTACTCATATCCGTATATGCAGTACTAATAAGTTCATCCGCAAGCTCTTTAAGCGCTTCTTCCAGGGAATCTTCAGTCATTTCCTTGAGTTCCTGTGTGATTTCCTCAAGTTCGTCGGAGCTTAATTCTATATCCTGATTCTCTTCAGAATTTTCATCCTCTTGCTCTTCCATTTCCATTCCCTCAGCAACCTGGGTTTCGCCATTGTTTACGGCAAATTCCTCTTCCTCCATATGCCGTTTACGCTTCTTGGCTATACGAACCATGTCCAGGGCATGTTCAAGCGCACTTTTTATTTCATTATCGTTATATTCTCCGCCCCTTTTCTTCATCAAAAGAGTCATATAAGAGCCGCGCGCCTTATTAAGCGCCTTGCTCGCGCTCAAAGTGTTTTTGGACATCATAATCTGATTTGACACCCTTTTAAAATTGTATGATAAACGTTTTTTCTTCTTTTTCTTCTTCTTAGAAACCTGAAAGGCTTTAACAATCGCTGCTCCGCCTTCCGCTTTCTTTTCACTCGCAGACTTCTTTGTAACTGTACTGTTTGTAGATACCTGACTAGGCAAAAGCGCCCCTATTTCCATACCCATATTATCATCCTCCTTGATTAGGCAAATTATACTGCCAAACGGTAAATCCTTTTACCGTATACAGATAACTATATCTATAAATATAGATATCTAATCTATATATCGGCATTTACTGGTAAAATATTAGGCGCAATTCCTAACTTGATATCTATCTTTCCTTAAGAATATTTCTGATAAAAAGTTACCCCCCAAGTCATAAATGACCTAGGGGGGTAACCTATCAATCCGATTTCAATCTTTTAAATTTAAACTGTCAAATATATGCACATATTATTTAAACAGTCCGTTAAAGAACCCTGAAATTTTGCTTGTCATGTTCTCAAACCTGTTATTTTTAATATTTCTTGAGACTATCGTAAAGTTCTGCGACTTACCGCCTATAAGGCCGCTTGCACTGTCGGATTTAGCCGCAATAACAACTGTTGCCTTACCCTTATTTACGTTGTTTACAACCTTATAAGTATAAGGAGCATTTTCAACGCTTGCAGTGTCTGCAGTGTTTACCACATAGTCTTTTCCGCCAAGCGAAACCACAATCTTTGCCGGGATGACAGCTTTACCTGTATATTCCATCTTGGTAATTTTGGCGTCATTAGCGTCCTTAAAGGTTATCTTAGCCTTGGAAAGGTCTTTGGTTTTATCCGTGCCCTGTTTCCATACGGTATATTTGTAGCTTTCACCGCTGAGTAAGCCTGTATAATTCTTGTTCTCTTTGGCGGTAATCTTCACATACACTGTTACGGAAGATGCAGTTTTAAATTCAACTTTAGGAGCCTTTACATAGTTTTTGGTATCGCCTACACTATACGTAACATCATATTCGGAAGGCTTAACAAGTACGTCTCCTATTGTAACATAAGGCGTAGATTTACATGCCTTATTATCCTTACATACCTTGTCAGCAATCTCAACCTTGATTGAGGTATCATTAGCTTTGAGTTCTCCCTTTTTGACGTTGAAATTACCAGTAACCTTGCCTTTGTAATTGCCCATGAAGGTCAGGGTGTATTTCGCAGAGACTCCGCCTTTTTTGTTGCCGCTATAGGAAATCTTATAATCTTTTCCTCTTGTCAAAGTATTGTTTTTCCATTTAACCACAATGTTATCCAATGCGGCTCCTGCGGCGGTATATACGCTTTCAGTATCATTCGTGACAGTTACTTTGTCATCGCCTTCTCCCTTACCTGTGATAGTTCTGGGCTGAATCTTAACCGACTTGGTTACAATACAGCCGCTGTATTCGCCTGTGCCGACAACCATGAATTTCACGCTTCCGGAAGCTTTAGTTCCGTCAGGAAGCACGATTATATACTTATCGTTATTCGTATTGGTTATCGTAGCCTTCTTACTATCCTTTACGGTAATAAATTTAGCGATATCCGCCATAGTCTTATCGGTTCCTGTATAAATCAGCTCTTTAGCTTTCTTGCTATCAACAGTCACTGTGAACTTCTTAACAGCATTCTTCAATTCTGCTTTTGTAACCGCCTTAACCGGAATGTCAAGCTTTCCTTCAAAGTTATTCTTGCCTTCGATAGTAAAGACTCCCGCTGCCGTATATTTTTTGTTTTTATCAGTAATACAGTTATAGTCTGAAGCCCCTAGTTTCTTACCGTTGTAGAATACTACCGGAGTAGTCGCTTTCTTACCGGTTTCTATTATAATATTGCTGACTGCTACGGAAGTATCAGGTGAGGTTTCATCCAGTGCCTTACTTATGTCTTTCGGTTTGATTTCAAACGTCGCAGTATCCTTACTTGTAAGGATTCCCTTACCCGTTATAGTCACGGTAGGCACTTTCTTCTCATTGATTACCTTATAATCTCCGTTTGCATCTTTCTTCACGGAAGCCTTAATGTTATTAGTATATTTAACTGTGTAATCCACGCCTTCAACCAAAGGATGACCGTCACTACCGTATACGGTGAGTTCGGGCTTGATTGCTGTTCCGGTGTATACATATGAAGACTGTTTCAGTTTAATGCTCCATGGCTTAGCATCTTCATCACCCGGTTCATCGTTGCCCGGTCCCTGAGAATTCTGCTGCCACTGTGCCTTAACTGTTGTGGATTTTGTGGGAACGTAATCCTTATCAACCGTATTACCTTCTAAATCCTTCCAGCCTTTGAATGTATAGCCTTCTTTGGTTGGAGCTACAAGTAATTTCTCTGGTATTTTTTCACCTTCAGCCACAATTTGGGTAATCGGCTGCGAATCATTGTCAGCATCTATGATTATGGTATAGGTTTTAGTTCCCGAATCACCTAACCACTGGGCATTGATTGTTACGTCGCCTGCAGGAATGTAGTCGGCATCAACCGTCTTGCCGCTGCCGTCCTTCCATCCATCAAAGGTAAAGCCCGTTCTTGAAGGAGCCGTAAGCTTCTCCGCAGGTATGGCGTCGCCTTCTTTAACCTGAATCGTTTCCAGATCCGAACCGTCACCTTTATTAATAGTTACCGTGAAGTATCTAATCGCTCTCCATGCAGCAGTAAGCGTACCACTCTTATAAGGTTTGTAAGGTACATCTATCTTCACATCATCATCATTGTACCAGCCGTCAAATATATAGCCTTCTCTCGTAGGCGCCTCCGGAAGGTCATTTGTGGGCACATTTTCGCCCTTTGGCACTGTAATCTTTTTCGACGCTGTGACGCCATCGTTCATATCAATCGTTATTGTATACTCCGACTCGCCGACAGGAATATCGCCACTGCCAGGCTTGGTAACCACGCCGTTAATACCACCTATTAATTTGACAGGGGTCTGGTAATTTACAACCTTATCCTTTAATTCAGTGATGACATAATAATTTGTATCTTCATTCGCATTATTAAAGGTCCACTTCAAATCACCGCCGTTTAAGCGTCCCGCATTAGCAATTACCTTATCTCTAGCTTCGGCAGCCGTATCTGCGTGATAATTATACATGATTGATGAATCAGTGTCGAAATTACTATAGGACACCTTGGCTTCTTTTGTTTTAATCTCCGCAGGCACCTTGTCAGTCTTATTCTTAACCTCATATGCATCAAACTCAACCGTATTCGCAATGCTATATGGAGAATATTTTGAATTGCCGCCGGTTATAGTATTTCCATATGCTTTAATTATTCCGCCTTGCTCTCCAGAGAAGGTACCGTCCCCCTCTGCATCCGAGCCCTGAAGCGAAATCAGCATCGGATATTTACAGTTTCTAAAATAGTTGGCTTCAACAAAGGCTGATGCCTTCAATGCATTGCCAACGCCGTATTTGGAATTACCATCAAAATAATTATTGTAAATATGAACAGCCGATGCATTCCTAATTCTCGGGTGACGGGAATCGGAATGGTCAAACCAGTTATGGTGAAATGTTATATAATTGGAGTCATCGCTTTTAGTTCCACCAATCAGAGAAGTTTTTCCAGAATCCCATAAATGGTTATAGGATACCGTACAGTAGTAGGTGTTCTTGATGTCAATTGAGCCGTCGCCCTTAGCTTGGTCTTTATCTCCGCCCGCACTTCCATAGAAAAGATCCAAATCATGAACCCAGATACTTTGATTATTATTATCAATCGAAACACCGTCATCCATAAAATTCAGGACACCGAAATTCCTGAGTTCAACGTTACGACACTGGGTTATCATAAAACCAAAGCCCGATACTGCAGCGTCTTCTCCTATGCCCTCAATCGTGACATTCATATTTTCCTTAGATACACCTTTAATCTGTAGTCCTTCAGAAGATGAAGATATTTTGTCTAAATCTGAGCGCCTGACAAGACCGATAATACGGATGTCCAGAATAGAATCCTGTGCGCCTTTTTTCTCTTTAGCGTCCAGAATCGCCTGAATACCTTGAACCTCTGTCCCATTAACCGTTGCCTTACAGGTCTTCGCGGTTTCCGCAGTCACATATATTATCTGCGCTCCCGCCTTTAATGTACCATCTTCATTATAAGCTCCCGAAGCATCCCCCTTCGTGGGTGAATTCTTCGAAAATGCAAAACCTGAACGGTCATAGTTCGTTACCGTAAGAGGTCCGGTTATCTTGGAGCCGATAACCTCTACAGGCTTTTTGTCTTCATCAATTGTTACCGCGTCAACCTTGATATAATACGTACCTGCCGAGAGACCGACAGTGTCCACTCTCCAATAGTTATCGTACTTACGAATCAGCTCGTTATCTATCTTCCAAGTCTTAGTCTTATCGTCCGGGAACGTCTTATCTCTGGATACATATGCCACATATCCGCCGGTATTTTTACCTGCAACAGTATAGTCCTTCCACTCTGCGCATGCGCCTTCTTCATAGCCATAACTATGTGTTATGTCAACTTCGCCTTCTGCAGCCTCAGGAGCCTTTTTAACAATAAAGATATAGGGACTGAAGCTGTCTGCCTCGACAGTAAAGCCTTCTGTCCTTTCTTTATTAACTTTCCTACTATCAACCAAATCTTTTCCGTGAAGCACTACGAGCGTATCGCGGCTTTCCATATCAAGTTTCGCATAAGACGCCTTGAACTTAATCGCACCGCTCTTTAACTGCAGTGCATTGTCCGTATCCTTATCCTTATCTTCAAGAGATAAATCGAAGTAATAAACTTTAGGAGCGTCGCCATTGTCAAGCGCCTTCACTTCCGCCGTCTGCGTCGTAACAGTTGTAAGCTTTGCAACTTCCGCATCTACCGCAGTCTTGATTTCATTGGTAATAGCAGCATCATTTGCCTCAAGCTTAGACGCCTTTAACACGATATTGGTAACATCTGCTTCTTCTGCGTCCGCCTTGTCTGCATCCGCCGCCTTAACAAAGCTTACGTCTCCGACAAGCTCTGCACCAATTATGGTAGCTGTTGTATCGCTTACTTCGATTTTCTTCTCCACAACAGGTGTCGGAGGCTTAACAATCTCATGGTCCAAATCCTCCGTAACCTTCATGTAAGGGATAATTCCGCCGTCGCCGCCTTCAAAACCTAGGTAATAGGTTCCGGGGGTTGCTATATCGAACGTGGTTTTTTTCACTTTTGTTTTATTTCCCGCAACGGCGTTTGTGGTTACGCTGCTGCTAAAGTTGTCGCCGCTTTTACAACCAATAGTTCTATCGGTGTCGCCTTTAGCGCTATAATATACATCTACTGTTGCAAATGCGGTTGTTGTAAATTTGATGGCGTTTATAATGCCTGTCGGATTCTTACCCGCCATAACATAATCGTTGTTTTTATCCATTTTGCCGCCTGTTATTGCTATGGCATATTCTCTTGCTGTGCCAACTTCAGACCAGTTTAAATCAGAATAAACAGGATTACCTTTGCTAGTAATATCTGCAATCTTACTGAGAGAAGCTCCTTTATCTTTAGTGGAATCTGATGCATGTACAGCTGCCATAACGGTAAAGTAGTCATCCGCGCCATAAGATGTAGGCTCTTTAAACGATTTCTTAGCCGAATTATCAGCCGCATAAATCGCATCGGCGTCCAGCACATGTTCCACTATGGAACCTTCATCCCTGACCGTATATTTAAATGTCGCAATCTGGCTGTCATTATAGTTCGCTCTAATTGCAATCGCCTTGATGGTCTTAGACTCATTTATGGTAATTGGAGTCTCGTATTTCGGGCTTGCTGCTGTCGGGTCATCTCCATTGTCGGTATAGTGTATTTCCGCATCAGCGTCCGTACACTTCAATGTAACCGTACTACCCGCAACTATAGAACCGGCTGAGGGCGTTGCAGTAGGCGTAGGCACAAACGCAATCGTATAAGTTAATGTCAGAAGTTCACTTGATACGCCATCTAATATCTCGACTGCCTTAATCGTGACTGTATTATCTTTAATGATTGTATCATTAATAGTGATAGTGACTGAATCGCTATATTCTTGATTCGTGTCTGCCGGATTTGTTCCGTCAGTCGTATAACGAATCTTACCTCCGTTTGCGGCCGTCAATGTAATCTCTGTACCCTTTGGCACAGCAGAGTTTGTCGCCGGAGCTGTAAAGGTAATCGGATTTTCAAGCGTAGCTTCTTTAAGCGTGTATGTAAATGTTGCAGTCGTACTTTTCTTGGTGTCTTTAACCGCAATTGCCTTGATGGTCCTAGGCGGATTGATAGCAAAGGCCCCTTCGTAAAGCGTACTTGATTCTGACGGCTCGCTTCCGTCGTTGGTATAGCGGATTTCCGCGCCAGCTGTCTCACAGTTCAACTCAACCGTTGCATCTGCGAGTACCTCGCTGCCTGATGCCGGAGTTGCTGTGGGGGCTTTGGGAGTACCGTCACCTTCGGATTCGGTGAAGGAGATGTAGTAAACATAGGCCTCTCCAGAACCTTTCTCAATTTTACAGGTTCCTGCACCAACCTCAAAAGTCATATTCTCACCAGTAACATTTATAGCCTTGCTATTAATTTTAATAGTAGTACAATTGACCAAAAACATGGTTAAAGTTCCACCAGCACCAGCTTCAAAAGAAATGCTTTTACCAGTTGACAATTTGATTGCTTTTTTATACGGAGTTTTGTCAGGCGCGCCAGATTTCTCACTAGCATCAGTTGTAAAAAAGCCGCTGCAAGTAATAAAATTACCACTTTCATCAGTAAAATTATGTTCATGAAAATCCCCAGCGGTCGCCTTAGCAACAGCCCCCCCCATGCCTATTGCATCGAGCGGTAATACACTTAATATCATCAGCACCACCATAATGCGTGCTATGATTCGTTTCACTTGTTTCTTCATTCTATTACTTTCCTCCTTATGTTTTTTAAATTCATTAAATAACCCCTCCATTTCTAATTTGTGACTGACAATTGTATGCCAGATTAATAGTTATATCCATTATGTCACCATTCTTATAAAAAAACAGTTAAAATAACAAATTTTTATAAAGAATTTCATTATATTTTGTATAATATATCAAATTGTAATGCTTGCCTTACTATTTCAGTTGTTCATAATGAAAAATGGGGATGCCGCACTAACTGTAAATTTTATTAAACATAGTGCGCCATCCCCATATTTTTAAATATTATACTTATATCCCTAACTCGATATCTGTCTCCCCTCATGGTTCATATGATAGTTATCCCTGTAAATAAGCTGGGAAATCGGTACAAACTCATATCCTTGATCCTGAAGTGTGGTAATCAATGTCTCCAATGCCTGTGCTGTATATTTTGCACCGTTATGACATAGAATAATGCTTCCGTTGCCAAGATGTTTATGTTCCGTTACGGTTTTAATAATGGAATCTACGCCGTAATCTTTCCAGTCAAGAGAATCCACATCCCACTGAATTGAATAGTATCCGCACTTCTTTGCCACATTTATGACATCGTTGTCATAATCGCCGTATGGCGGACGGAATAAAAACATCTCGTATCCTGTTAACTCCTGAACTTTTCTATGTACTGCCATCAGCTCTTCTTCTTTTTCACTACTGGACAACTGAGACATGTTTTTATGATTCTCACTGTGGTTTCCCAAATCATGGCCGTCGGCAAGGATGGCCTTGACATCATCCGGGTAGGATTCTACCCACCCTCCTGTCATAAAAAACGTCACCTTAACATTATGCTGCTTTAAAATTTCAAGGATTTTTGCGGTATCTTCATTCCCCCACGCAGCATCAAAACTCAGCGCAATCTGCTTTTTATCCGTCTCCACACAATAAATCGGAAGCTCCCTTCCGTTTACGGAATTGCTGACTGTAATTGAATCCGGCAGCACTTTGACTATACCTTGGATCAGCGCTATTGTCGCAAGCAAAAAAGCGGCTGATTTTACTGCCTGCATAATAATATCCTGACGAAAAGCCGCCTTTTTCCATTGTTCCTTTGTCTGGTACTTCTTTTTGTGCGGCCTTCGGCTTACTGTCTCCGCTTCATTCTCCGCATTAATCCGTTCCTCTAACTCGCCCAAAGCAAGCTTTATCTTTTCATCCCATGTTCTCTTATTTTTATTCATGAAAGTCACCCTGCATAATCATTTATACAGTATATGCCGGTAACTCCCATGCTTTACCAAAAAAATCAATCTGTTATTTTCCTCTTTTTATCTGCTCTATTTCACGTTCAACTTCCAGTATTTTGCGACGTTCTTCCAGTTCTCTGACACTGCTTGAATCCTCATCTGCAAATTGCTTCGGATTAGCAAGCAGAAGCCTTGCAAGCATGCCTGCTCCGCCGAAAATCAATATAAGAATAGTAACCCATTCATACAAGCGCATATGTATAAGCGAAATATTCGTGGACATAATCAGGCTGACTATGATTATAAGCACTCCCAAACCTGTAAATACCTTAGATACAAAACTGCCTCCCGACGCAAACATCCATACAATTCCGATAATAAAAGGGATCATGATCATTCCGCTGCTTACACTAAACCCGCCTAACATCATACCGAAACCAAAAAACGAGGAGTACACCATTACTTTCTGCGAAAGAATATACAGCCCCACAACAAGCATAGCCAATCCGCCAAGAAATTCTAATAATTCATTTTTTGCATTTTTCATATTATTTAATTCATCCTTTCTGATTTTTATATTTTAATAGTATATTTACTTATTTTGCTTTCCTTTATTATGACCTACTTCTCCCAACTTCGCAAGCAATAAACAGTAATTTCAAAAATCATTTTTTCAGACGCTAAGAATCATTTTCTTAAAAATAAAAAATCATTCTCTTCAACAATTTCACTTGACATTCCCACAGATTGCTTTACAATAGTCTTGACATCTGACAAGACAGTTGTCATGACAAACCATTTGCTGATAGTTATCATTAAGAAAGGATACTTTACACTATGAAAGAGTTTTTAAAACGTAAAAACATCATTTTTTCCCTGAAAAGATATGGCGTGGACTGTCTGGGTGCAATGGCTCAAGGACTTTTTTGTTCACTTTTAATTGGTACAATTATAAAGACGCTCGGTCAGCAGTTAGGCATAGAATATCTGGTTACCATAGGTAACTATGCGACTGCCGTAGCCGGACCTGCTATGGCGATTTCGATAGGTTTTTCGCTTCAGGCGCCCCCTCTGGTTCTTTTCTCATTAGTGGCGGTGGGCGGTGCAGCCAATGAGCTGGGCGGAGCAGGCGGGCCGCTTGCAGTTTTGATTATTGCCATTCTTGCTGCCGAATTCGGTAAGCTGGTTTCCAAAGAAACCAAAATTGACATACTTGTCACTCCGTTTGTAACAATATTTACCGGTGTTGCGCTTTCATCACTGCTTGCGCCCATAATCGGCACTGCTGCAAGCTATGTAGGAGAGGTTATTATGTGGGCTACCGATTTGCAGCCCTTCTTAATGGGTATCTTGGTTTCGGTTGTGGTTGGAATTGCACTTACTCTTCCGATTTCTTCGGCCGCAATCTGCGCTGCGCTCTCGCTCACCGGTCTTGCCGGCGGCGCTGCGGTTGCGGGCTGCTGTGCCAATATGGTGGGCTTTGCGGTAATGAGCTTTAAAGAAAATAAATGGGGCGGTCTGGTCTCACAGGGAATCGGCACATCCATGCTTCAAATGGGCAATATTGTTAAAAATCCGAAAATCTGGATTCCGCCAATTGTCGCTTCCGCTATTACAGGACCGATTGCTACCTGCATATTCAAACTTCAGATGAATGGCACTCCGGTTTCTTCAGGCATGGGCACCTGCGGTTTTGTAGGACAGATTGGAGTATATACCGGTTGGTTGAATGACATCGCTGCAGGAAGCAAGACCGCAATTACCGCTTTTGACTGGATAGGACTTATTTTAGTCAGCTTCGTACTTCCGGCCGTTATCAGCCTGCTTTTGGGTAATCTGCTTCGCAAAATCGGTTGGATAAAGGAAAATGACCTCAAACTGGACTGACAATTAATTAAAAAAATAAAAAATTTTCCATTTACCCCTTTACAAATTGGTATAAAATCCGAGATAATATATATAAGTGTAAATATATAAACATGACAAGGATGTCAATACATAAATATTAATCAAAGGAGTGATAATTATGGCAATTAGTCTTTCAGGTTTAACCTCCGGCCTTGGAGATGTATATTCAAGTTTACTTGGCGGCACATCATCATCTGCAAATTCGCTTTTTGCTTCGTCTTCACTTTTAAGTGATTACGCTTCCATCAAGAATGGAACCTATGGCAAAATGTTAAAACAATATTATGCAAAGCAAAAAGCCAGTTTAGATGAAGATTCAGAAACTTCTAAAACTAAATCTAAGAATAAAGCCGGCAAAGATACTGCAACAGCATCTGCAGCAAGCGCACTTAATAAGAGCGCATCCGCTTTAAACAATCTGGATTATAAGGAAGAAAATGTTGATAAGATTTATGATGGCGTATCCGCTTTCGTAAAAGACTACAATACAATGATTAAGAATTCTTCAAACAGCAGCGTAGATTCAGTAAATTCACAGGCTAATGTACTAAACAATTATACTTATGCTAATTATAAGATGCTTGTTAAAGCAGGTATTACCATGAATGCGGATCGTACATTGTCTATTAATGAAGACACCTTTAAGAAAGCTGATATGTCCACACTCAAAACGCTCTTTAAAGGTAATAATTCTTATGCCAGTCAGGTATCTTCCAGGGCAAGCACAATTTACAGATACTCGAACAATGGTTCACCATTAAAGAATACTTATTCAAACTCAGGAAAATATTCGACACCTGATAAATCATCTGTGATAAACAGTATTTTATAAAAAAATAAGGGTTATTGCACCAACTCATCTAGTGCAATAACCCTTTTTTAATGCGTTGTACTACTTATCTTACAAAAGGATTTTCCGTAGGATATGGAATATTCTTAGGCTGATTATATCCAATCTCGCTTACATCCACACCTATGTACTTAAATACTTCAAACAGTTCTTTTCCATAATGTCCAAAAGCAACCGCTCCATGATGAGGATAATTTTTCTCTATAAGCACATGACGGTAAAATCTTCCCATCTCAGGAATAGCAAATACGCCTATTCCGCCAAAAGATTTGGTTGCAACCGGAAGGACCTCTCCCTCTGCCACATATGCACGAAGAATGTTGTCAGCCGTACTTTGCAGACGATAAAAAGTAATATTACCGGGAATAATATCTCCTTCCAAGGTACCCTGTGTTACCTCTTCCGGAAGACTTCTTGCCATTATCATCTGATATTCCATACTGTGTTTGGACAACTTCTTAGAGCAGGTATTTCCACAGTGGAAGCCCATAAAGGTATCCGTATGTTTATAATTAAACTTGTTTTCAATTGATTCCTTGTACATATCCTTCGGTACGGAATTATTGATATCCAACAGTGTAACAATGTCATCACTGACTGCTTCACCGATAAACTCGCTAAGACATCCGTAAATATCAACCTCACAGGATACCGGAATACCTCTTCCTGCCAATCTGCTGTTTACATAACATGGCACAAAGCCAAACTGTGTCTGGAATGCCGGCCAGCACTTTCCTGCAATTGCCACATATTCCCTATAACCCTTGTGTTCCTCTATCCAGTCAAGAAGGGTAATCTCATACTGAGCCAGTTTAGGAAGAATTTCAGGTTTATTATTTCCGTCGCCTAACTCTGCTTCCATATCCTTTACAATATCGGGAATTCTTGAATCGCCTTCATGCTTATTAAATGCTTCAAACAAGTCTAACTCCGAATTTTCCTCAATCTCAATGCCCATATTATAGAGCTGCTTAATCGGTGCATTGCAGGCAAGGAAATTAAGCGGTCTGGGTCCGAATGAAATAATCTTAAGTGATGAAATTGCTACAATAGCCCTTGCAATCGGAATAAAGTCATGAATCATCTGCGCACAGTCATCCGCATCACCTACCGGATATTCCGGAATATATGCTTTTACATTACGAAGCGCCAGATTATAGCTTGCATTAAGCATACCGCAGTATGCATCTCCACGCCCCTGAATCAAATCATTCTGGGATTCTTCAGCAGCTGCTACGAACATCTTAGGTCCTTCAAAGTGTTTAGCAAGTAATGTCTCGGAAATTTCCGGTCCGAAGTTTCCAAGGTATACGCAAAGCGCATTACAGCCGTTTTCTTTAATATCCTTCAGCGCACTTACCATATCGGTTTCGCTCTCTATAATGCAGACAGGACATTCGTAAATATCCGCAGCATCATATGCCTTAGCGTACGCTTCCACCAAAGCCTTTCTTCTGTTAACTGCTAAGGATGCCGGAAAGCAGTCACGGCTTACCGCTACGATACCTATTTTTACTTTAGGCAAATTGTTCATATTCTTATATCCTCCTTTTATCCGGGATAACCGGAATTATTTACTTAATGAATTAAACTTGCTCAATGAATTAAGTTTACTTAATTTTGTCAAAGACCGCCTTACATGCCGGATATATCTCCTTAAACTGCTGATAACGCGCCTCATATTTTGAAACCAATGCAGGATCAGGTTCTACGGTGTCAACTACTTTTACTATTTTATCAGCTGCTTCCTTGACATCGGCATATTCGCCGCAGGCAACTGCTGCTAAGATAGCGCCGCCCATAGCAGGTCCTTCCTCACTTTCAATTACATCGACCTTTACATTTAATATATTGGCTATCATCTTTTTCCACAGAGGACTCTTAGCTCCGCCTCCGCAGATTTTAGTTCTTTCAATTTTAATTCCGAGTGATTTTGCCACCTCAAAAGAATCACGAAGTGCAAACGCAACTCCTTCTAAAACAGCCTGTGTCATATCGGCTCTTGTAGTATCCATTGTCATACCGATAAAGGTTCCACGCGCATTCGGATTATTGTGCGGTGAACGCTCGCCCATAAGATATGGCAGAAAATATACGTGATTGTTTCCAAGTTCCTTAATTTCTTCCTGCTGCGCCGCATAATCCGTAGTTCCGATTATTTCATCCATCCACCACTTATTACACGATGCCGCGCTTAACATGCAGCCCATCAAATGATAGTGTCCGTCCGCATGTGCAAACGAATGAAGCGCATTGTATTTATCCACACCGAATTTATCTGAAGATATAAAAATAGTCCCGCTTGTTCCCAGTGAAATATTACACATACCATCTCCGACGGTTCCGGTTCCTACCGCTGCTGCCGCATTATCTCCCGCACCTGCTGCCACCTTAACTGTCTCAGGAATTCCCAATTCCTTAGCTATATCCGGAAGTACGCAGCCCACAGTATCATAGCTTTCATATATTTTGGCAAGCTGTTTTTCGCTGATTCCGCAAATCTCGCACATTTCCTTAGACCAGCAGCGATTCTTTACATCAAAAAGAAGCATACCCGAAGCATCCGATACATCCGTACAATGCACCCCTGTCATTCTATATGCGATATAGTCCTTGGGCAGCATGATTTTGCTAATTCTTGCAAAATTCTCAGGCTCCTTATTTTTTACCCATAAAATCTTAGGTGCGGTAAATCCGGTAAAAGAAATATTCGCCGTATATTCGGAAAGCTTCTCTTTTCCTATGACATTGTTAAGAAAATCACATTCTTCATAGGTTCTTCCGTCATTCCACAATATTGCAGGCCTGATCACCTCATCATTTTCATCCAGAATAACAAGACCATGCATCTGACCGCCAAAACTGATTCCGGCTACACTGCTTTTATCAAAGCCGTCAAGCAATTCCTTAATTCCTGCCATTGTCTGCTCATACCAATCCGAAGGCTCCTGCTGCGACCAGCCCGGATTTGGAAAATATAATGGATATTCTTTTGAAACAATATTCTGAATCTTACCGCTTCCATCCATTAAAAGCAGTTTAACCGCTGACGTACCCAAATCTATGCCTATATATAGCATCATAAATCTCCTTTTTTGTTTATATTTCCTAAGTTCGTGCCTCCGTATAAAATTTTTGCAATAGTCTATACATTAATAAGAAATTTTTCTTTAAAATCATCCGCTGAAGACGGTTTGCCGAACAAAAAGCCCTGAATCATGTCCGGATTAGCGCCCTTCATCTTATCAAGCTCATGATCATACTCAATTCCTTCCATGCATACGGTAGAACCCACACTATGTATCATATTGATAATATGACAGATAATTGTATAATCATAATCGTTTGTTAATGCCTGAAGCACGAAACTTCTGTCAAGTTTAATGGTCTTTGCTTCAATTTCTTTTAAGTAACGCATATTGGAATAACCGGTTCCGAAATCGTCAATGGCAAGACTGATATCATTATCTTTAAAATTTTGGAATAACTCCCTTATTCTGTTATCGGTCTCAATATAACCGCTCTCAGTCAATTCCAAAACCAGACTGGTGGGAGAAATTCCTACCTCTTCAATACACTCGTTCACATCATTCATTAAATCGCTCTTATGTACCTGCACATAGGAAAGATTTACATGCACATGGAAATTAGGCATAATTTCCTGCCATTCCTTACATTTTTTAGCAGCCTCCCACAGAACATACCGTCCTACCGGAATAATAAGACCGCTTTCCTCCATAATCGGAACCATAACCGCCGGTGAAACATTGCCGTACTTATCGCTATGCCACCTAAGTAACGCCTCTGCTCCAATCAACTGATGGGTTTTCGCATCCACAATGGGCTGATAATACACCTGAAATCCACGAAACTGGTTAGAGATATCTCTCCGCAGTTCCTTACGCATATCCAGCTGCCCCAAATACTCGTTATAATCATCCTGAACAAAAAGCGCCATCTGGTTTTTACCGTTTCGCTTGGCCTCATTCAACGCAAACTCCGACAGCATCATAATGTCATTACTGTTTTTACCGGCAAAATCTTTATCCATAATACCTGCAGAAATTGTAAAAAATTTGCTGTAATCCTTCTCCTTTACAAGCCTCTTAACTTTGTCCTTAATCTGCTTATAAATATCCTTAGGATCTTTATATGGCGTAGAAACCGTATCCATGATCATAAACTCGTCCGCCACCAGACGGTAAACGTCAACATCGTCCGAAACAACATCGGTAATACACTTGGACAATTCCCACAAAACCTCGTCTCCGGCTTCAGCTCCGTCTTTTTCATTGATTTCCTTAAAATTATCTATACCTATACGCATGCAATAACGAATTGATTCCGGGTTATCCCTAAGGATTGATTCTACATTCAGTCTGAAGCGCGTTTCCCTGCGCAAACCCGTAATATTATCCGCCTTGGCTTTTTTCCCGAGTTCATTAACCTTGCCAATAAGCAGACGATGTCCTTCGGAATCCGTTACCACTACTCCCTTACAGCTTATCCAAATTACACGGTTATCCCTATCCAGCCAACGATACTCCAAATCGTGCAATTCCTGCTCTCCGGAAACGCATCTTGCAATATCCTGCTCCAATTTATCCCAATCAGAAGGATGTATGATCTTTTTAAGCTTGTCCATACAGTTCTCAATTCTTGTAGAATCAAGCGCCACACGTTTTGTCAGTTTCTCCGGAATCATATATACATTAGACGTCAAATCCAGAATATACAAATAGGCGTCTGACGCTTTCTGTAAAATATCAATCATTGATTTAATCTGGTCTATAGACATGTTGTGAAGTTTGTCAGAAATCCCCATTGTAATCACCCCATTCTGTATTTTGTCAACATATGTACTAAATTACGTATTGTGCATATTAACCCCATATAATAATATTACTAATTGAAACTGTAACTGTCAACCTGCTTTTGGTAATATTCAACAAAAAAATTAGCCATATTTTATACACCTAAAATGGACAACTTTATTATATACAAAGCATTTTATTTTTGCTATAATAAGATGAAAATGAATTTTCATCTGTGAAAAATAAATTTTTCACACTTTTAGAGAAAGGCATGGTTTTTTATGAGTAAAAAGAAGGTTGTCGTGTCTCTTGGGCATGAAGCGTTAGGATATACCACTTTAGAACAGTGGGATGCTGTTAAAAAAA
The DNA here is from genome assembly GCA_947174705.1 of uncultured Lachnospiraceae bacterium. Taxonomy (GTDB): domain Bacteria; phylum Bacillota; class Clostridia; order Lachnospirales; family Lachnospiraceae; genus UBA3282. The sequence continues at coordinate 6,744 of CAMWKB010000004.1, read as the reverse complement.
CAGCAAAAGCGCTTGCTAATTTAGTAGAAGCAGATTACCAATTAACAATTACACACAGCAACGGTCCTCAGGTCAGCATGATTCATAAGGCTATGACCGAGCTTCGCCGCGTATATATCGATTACACGCCGGCTCCTATGTGTGTTTGCTCTGCCATGAGTCAGGGATATGTCGGTTATGACATACAGAATGCACTGCGTACCGAACTGCTTAGCCGCGGAATTTCCAAAACAGTCAGCACCATACTGACACAGGTTACGGTAGACCCTTATGATGAAGCATTTTATGAGCCTACCAAGGTGATTGGCAGATATATGTCCGCTGAAGATGCTGAAATAGAAACCAAGAAGGGTAATTACGTCAAAGAAGAACCCGGCAAAGGCTTCCGTCGTGTTGTAGCTGCACCCAAGCCGCTAAGTATTGTGGAAATTGATTCCATACGTCTGCTTGCAGACGCCGGTCATGTAGTTATTGCCTGCGGCGGCGGCGGAATTCCGGTTATTGAACAAAATCACGTATTAAAAGGAGCTTCCGCTGTTATTGAAAAAGATTCTATCGCCGGAAAGCTTGCTAGCGATTTAAAAGTAGACGAATTGATCATATTTACCAGCGTTCCTTTCGTATACCGCAACTTCGGCAAAGAAAACCAGACGCCGATAGAACATATGAATATCGCAGAAGCCAAAGAGTTCATTTCCAAAGGCGAATTCGAAGAAGGCACCATGCTTCCCAAAATTGAAGCAGCCATTTCCTATCTTGAAGCCAATCCGACGGGAAGCGTTCTCATTACAACACTGGACATGGCGGCTGACGCAGTTAACGGAAAGAGCGGGACTGTTATAACAGCTTAATAATTTTTGTATATTTTGTTAATGAATCATTCTTATATTTAAAAAGCCGGAGATATGCTCCGGCTTTTTTATATGCTATATTTGATTCATTCGTTTGTCAAAAGGTACATTTCTTATATGTTATACGCTTCCAAGTACCATGCACAGCGCTCCTATCATTATACAGAAATCCGAAATATTGAAAACAATCCTTCTTATGAATTCATTTTTCACCGGAAAGCTCACATAATCAACTACATAATGCCTCCTCATTCTGTCATAGGTATTGCTGTATGCACCTCCCAAGAGAAAGGCAAGACCTGTTTTTAACAGCCTGCTTCCTTTAAATGTGAAGGTTGCAAGGAACAGCACAGTCATCGCAAGTGTCAATGCAATCGAAAATATCGCAACCATCCGGCTGTTATTTTCACCCAGGTTAAGGAATGCACCTTTGTTGTGATATTTTTTTAAAAGCAGAAAGCCATTGCCTACTTCTTTTTCTTCGCCTTCCGTTGTATTATTTTCTATTTTGTCTTTGATTGTGAAATCAAGTAAAAAGATTAGTGCTGAAAGGATTGCGTATGTCATGGATTTGGTCTCCTTTGAATAATAACAAGTGTTTTTATAGTTTATAGACTACTTGCCAACTATTTATTACAGCCTCGCCAACGTCTCAAACGTCCCACTGATGCTCAGCTTACCATACCCCCATCTTTCATCCGGATACGTAACGTTACTCTCCCGCACTGCGCCGCGGATAAAGTAATTCTTGATTGTTCTTCCGCCCATGAGCGGAGCATTGCCTTCTACGATGGCCCATTCCATAAACTGTGCCATGCAGCCTGCGGCAAGCGCTGCCGCCATGCTTGAGCCGGTTCTGCTGCCAAGAGCAGTTGAGACTCTTACTCCCGGTGCGGATAAATCGGGTTTTATCATGCCGTTTCGGGTAAATCCCCTTCCAGATTCAAAGAACCAACTCCCGTTGTAGCCGTCATAGGCAGAAATAGTAATGACTCTCTCCGCATTTGAGGGTTCGGTCAAAGTAACCTCCGGGTCAGGCTTTAGAAAAGTTACTTCTCCATCTATAAATTCCTCAATCGGAAGCCACATATTGAGCTTTCCATCTCCACGCAGTTCCTGTGTTGAAGGAAACACACTGATACTCCATATCCCTGGAGTGGGATTGTCAAACCGGAAAAAGAAAAGCTGCTCTCCCGACCTAAGCTCAACCAGTGATATGCTCATATTTATTATAGTTTTGTCAAAAAGAAATGTATATCTTCTGTCGATGTCGCCGCGAAAATCAATAGATGGCGTTATTTCTCCTCCCGGAGTACGGATTACAATGCTGTATTCATCCATCTTACAGCCCCACAGTTCCATATGAAAACCGGTAGTTTCCTCTCCTACCCGTATCTCTACATTATCCGGCACATTTCCACTGTAGTGATGCTCTTTATTTCCCTCGTTTCCGCCACAGACAACAACAACTCTTCTTCCCTGATTTGAAATTTTATCAATATAATCCCCAAGCGGCGAACTTCCCTGATGACTTCCCATGTTAGTGCCGATGCCCAATACAATAACAAGTGGTTTTTTATATGTGGTTGCAAGATTATCCAAATATTTAATGGCAACCATAATATCGTTTTCCTGATAGGCTATGGCATCTTCATTAATTAGATAATATTCTCTTAAATATTCCTTTGCGCTCTTTAATTTTACTACTGCTATGTCGGCCTGCGGCGCCGCTCCCCTAAATGTAAGTCCCTGATTTATTGTACTTCCTGCGGCCGCAGACGCCATCGCCGTTCCATGACCGTTTTCATCGGTAGAAGGTACCACCCTAAGCGGCTGCTCAGCACTAAGTGCATTATTAATATCATCGCGCGTATATTCAGTTCCATAAAGAAATCCTTCGGGTGGTTCACCCGTCTGTATGGTCTGGTCCCAGATGGAAAGTATGCGGCTGTTTCCCTGTTCATCGCGAAAAGCATCCAATTGGTAGCGGATTCCTGTGTCTATAAATCCGATAATAACATCCCTGCCCTGCAAAGCCAGCGGCGGATTCTGAATCCTGATGTTTCCCATCTCCACGAGATTTTCCGCCTGAAAAGTCTGCATTAATCCGTACAGATCAGGAATTGTTGAATATGAATAATTTCCGATAGATGTCTCCGGAAGCTCCTGTCTGCTTATATACGCAATGTTATATTCTTCGTCTATAGACTTTATACAGTAGTCAAAATCAACCATTTCCGCAAATTCGTCAGGCCGGATGTAATTTAAAATAAGGTCTGCATAATCATTTGAGAGAATTTTTTCCTTACAAGTCATATTATATGTGCTCTTTTCACTGCTTATTGATTATTATATAATATGCACCTTGTTTTGCTCTGCCTACCCTTCTATAACATTCAAGTGTTCCGGATTTTCCACGCTATTGCCCCTGATATCAATTATAGGACCTCCGGTTCCCTCTATATATTCTCTGGTAATGGTAATTTTTCCGATGTTGTCATCCTTTGGAATCTCATACATGATATCCAGCATGAATTCCTCTATAATTGCACGCAGCGCTCTGGCTCCGGTATCTTTTTCCATTGCTTTTTCTGCAATTGCTTCCAGCGCGCCCTCATTAAACTCAAGCTTGACCTCATCTAAAGCAAGCAGCTTCTGATATTGCTTCAAAATCGCATTTCTTGGTTCACTTAAAATTTTAACCAGCATTTCTTTACTTAAGCCCTCAAGTGTAAAAATAATGGGCAGACGGCCGATAAACTCTGGAATCATACCGAATTTCTTAATATCTTCCACAGTAACTTTGCTTAAAATATTTTTTTCTTTATCGTATTTATCACGCAGTTCCGCATTATAGCCGATAGAAGTCTTCTTATTCAAACGCTGCTTAATGATGTCATCTAAATCCGGAAAAGCTCCTCCGCAAATAAAAAGAATGTTTCTGGTATTTACAGTGGCAAGCGGAACCATCGCATTTTTGGAATTGGCTCCTACAGGCACCTCTACCTCTGCTCCCTCTAATAACTTAAGCATACCCTGCTGAACAGATTCTCCGCTTACATCCCTTGAGTTGGTATTCTTTTTCTTAGCAATCTTATCTATTTCATCTATAAATATAATTCCTTGCTCGGCTCTTTCCACATCATTATCAGCAGCCGCTAAAAGTTTGGAAACAACGCTTTCAATATCATCTCCGATATATCCGGCTTCTGTTAAAGACGTAGCATCGGCAATGGCAAGCGGCACATCCAAAAGACGAGCCAATGTTTTAACCAGATATGTTTTGCCACAGCCTGTCGGTCCTATCATAAGCATGTTGGATTTTTCAATCTCTATTTCATCCATTGTATTGGTTGCAACTCTTTTATAATGGTTATATACAGCCACCGACATAACCTTTTTGGCATGCTCCTGCCCTACAACATAGTCGTCTAACTTAGCTTTAATCTTGTGCGGTGGCATAATATTTTTAATATCAATTACAGGCGCGCTCTCCTCGGCCTTCTTCTTTTTCTTAATTTTCTGCTTATTGGGAATTCCGCCGTCTCCCTGTAAATCTGCCAGATTAACAAAACTTATGTTCGGGAATCCTTTGCCATTATTAAAATCCGAAACATTACCATTCATATTATCCGGATGGTTCAAAAGCCCCTGATAATCAAACTGGCTGACCGTATCCATAGTCTTATGCATACAGTCATTACATACGCATATATGATTGGGCAGCTTGAACATCTTGCCGGTCTTGCTTTCGGGACGCCGGCATATGAAGCAGACTTCTTCGTACTCGTCTGAATTGTCGTTTTTATTTGTAGATTTTTCAGTTGATTTTTTCTCTGTCTTTTCTTCTGTTACTTCTTTATTATCTGAATCTTTGCTGTTATCGGAATCTTCGCTGTTATTGGAACTTATCACATCATTACGTGCTTCTTTCTTGCTCAGTTCCACATTAGCATTATAAGCTGCTCCAATATTTATATTTGAATTATCTTTACCAGCTTCCTTCATATCCTTCCCTTTACCTTTCTTTTTTCCTCTAATCCGTTTAAATATATCAAACATAACATACCTTAATCTTTCGCTTTTTTATTTATCTATTATACTTTACCCGAAAAAGAAATTAAACCCTATTTTTATCTTTAATCCTAAAATAAGTTAAAACAAGCTCCGCATAATAACGGAGCCTGTTTTAGCTTTTCTTATTTATACTCTTAAAATCTATTACCCAACCTTATTTCCCAAAGTAATACTTACTGTTTTGCTTCGATAACCGCCGTTACCGATTGTCATTACAGTAATTTCTACAGTATCGCCTTTAGCATAATATTCCAAAATTGTCTGTAATTCATCCATTGACGAAACCTTTTCACCATCAAATTCGGTAATAATATCGCCTTTTACCAGGCCCGCTGCATCTGCGGCTGTGCCTTCATAAACCTGTGCAATATATACGCCCTCCGGCATACCGTAAGCAGATGAGACTTCGGAAGTAACACTGATTCCTGAGATTCCAAGGAAACCTCTTTCATCTTCTGCGACTTTATTCTTAGTTTCTTTTAACATAAGTTCTGCTATTATCGGGCTTGCTGCGGAAATCGGAATTGCATATCCCATACCTTCGATTACGCTTCCGCCAATCTTATTTGAATTAATACCGATTACCTCTCCTTTTATGTTCAGCAAAGCGCCGCCTGAGTTACCCGGATTAATAGCTGCATCTGTCTGAATGAAAGTACCGGTACTGCCGTCAGAAAGTTCCATATCCCTGTTCAATGCACTGACAACGCCTGTTGTTACAGACTGTCCATAACCAAGGGAATTACCAATGGCAATGGCAGGTTCTCCAACTTTAAGGTCATTTGAATCGCCCAATGTAGCGATTGCAATCTGCGACAATGTAGTCTCTGAAATATTATCCAGAGAAACTGCTATTACGGCAAGGTCCATATCCGCATCCATACCTTTTACGGAAGCTTCAACTTCACTGTTCTCTACAAACTGGACTTTCAGCAAATCTGCATCCGCAATAACATGATAATTTGTTGCAATCAAAAGCTCGGTATCATTCTTACCAACAATAATGCCCGAACCGCTGGCTTCTGCTTCGCTTGTCATTACCTGTCCGAAATAGGACATTCTTTCGGTATAAGTATTGCTGATTGATACAACTGCAGGCATAACTGCATCTACAACATCCGATACATCTGACACTACTGTCGTAACAGACTGGGTTTTCTGTATATTGGAACCGTCAATATCATGGCTTACCGACTCAGAAATAACCTCGCTAGTTTCCTTTATGTCGTTGCTCACATTCTCAATCGCTTCATGATCGGCAGTATTCACAGAAGATACATTATCAAACATTCCTGTAGCAGTTTCTACCGCATAAAATCCAAGGCCTGCGCAAACTCCAAAGAAAAGTCCCAACGAAACACAGACAAGCACTTTTTTGAAATAACCGCCTCCGGTCTTTTCCCTCGGCTTTTTCTCTTTTTTCTTCTTTTCTTTCTTAGCGGCGGCAGTATAGTCTGAATAATTATTGCTGAACTGATAACTGTTATCGTTCTGTCTGTTGTTTGGATTATTCCATGTTCCGGTAGCATATCCGTATGAACCGGTGTTGCTGTAATTATTTGCACTTGCGCTGTTACCGCTGCTATAACTGCCTGCTCTTACATTTGAATTGCCGGCATATGAGTTGCTGTATGCACCAGTAGCTGTATTATTATTACTATTGCTATAGCTGCCTATGCTTGTGTTACTACTATTACCATACGTGCTGCTACTGTATGAACCACTATCTGTAGAACTATTACTGCTATAGCTTCCTACGCCTGTGTTACTACTATTACCATACGTGCTGCTACTGTATGAACCACTATCTGTAGAA
>CAMWKB010000003.1 GCA_947174705.1 uncultured Lachnospiraceae bacterium | reverse complement strand
CAATACTATAATTATTCAGAATAGATAAATTTGCAGTTGGGGAGGAGCATATTTTAGTAGTGAAATGGGAAGGAGAAATGGGGTAATGAAGAAGAATAGTAAGAAACTTATAAAAAGAGCGTTTGCCTTGATGCTGGCATTGGTTATGGCAGTTCCGACGGTGGATTATAGTGCGTTGCTTACTGTGCAGGCAGAAGAGACTGAAAATACAGGTATAACTCTCAGAACCAGAGATGATGGGAAGGCGGCTGCGGCCGGATATGAAGAAGGGGCTTATGTAGAATGGCTTCCTGTTGCCGGAGCTAATGGATATGAGGTGTACGTGTCACAAGATAATGACAATTGGCCCGAGAAGCCGATTGATGATGAATTGATCAGGAGTTATGGGGATTACTGGAGAGCGGATGCACTTGGACTTACTCAAGGTACTTGGTATGTGAAAGTTGATGCAGCTGTTTTTGATGCAAATAAAAATAAGATTGCGACGGTAGCGGAGAAGACTTTTACTGTTGAGGTAACTGCCCATGACCGTTCCGGTTATGCATGGCATGATGGCGGAACTGCATCAGGCGCTTATAATGAGGATGGAACACTAAGAAGTGACACAAATGTCGTTTATATTACTAATGCAAATAAGGATGATGTAGGGCTTCAGAATATTATATATGGTTATAAACAAGGAACAGCAACTGTGCCGTTAGATGTCCGTCTCATTGGCAATATAGAAGATTTTAAGGTGATGGAGGATGGAGATATTGTAATAGAAACTTATGGTAATATAGGCAGTAAGGGTATTACCATTGAGGGAGTCGGAGAAGATGCAGTTGCAAATGGCTGGGGTATACGTTTAAAAAATGCAGTTAATGTAGAAATACGTAATTTAGGATTTATGAATTGCGATAGCAAAGAAGGCGATAATGTCAGTCTTCAGCAGGATGATAAGCATATCTGGGTGCACAACTGTGACTTTTTCTATGGTAATGCAGGTACTGATGAAGATCAGAAAAAGGGAGACGGAATGTTAGACTGTAAGAAGTCTGATTTAATAACGTTTTCCTATAACCATTTCTGGGATTCGGGTAAATCCTGTCTGTTAGGTCTTGAAGAAGGACTGAAAGATCCCAATTTTGAGGGAAGAATTACCTATCATCATAATTGGTTTGATCATTCAGACTCAAGGCATCCGAGAATACGTTACTTTACTACACATATATATAATAATTATTATGATGGAAATGCTAAATACGGTATTGGAGCTGCTGAGGGCGGAGCTTCTGTTTTTGCCGAGAGTAATTATTTCAGAAATTGTAAATATCCTATGCTTATTTCCCAACAGGGTTCCGATTTAAAATCTGGTGGTACTTTTGAGGCAGTAAAAGATGCTGTAGCTGTAACCGGTAAGTATGAAAATGGAAGTATGATTAAGGCATATGGTAATAAACTTGTCGGGATTAGTGAATCGACTTTTATTCCTTATGCTGCTGCGACTGGTTCATCGACTCAGGAAAATTCGGATCAGAGCGAGGATAATGGATTTGTTGCATATGTAGCCATAGATGATGTAAATGAAGAAGCTGATCAGAATAATGCATTAAACGATGGCGAGTCCGTGGATGCAGACGTTGAATCTGACGATGATGATACAAAGTCAGATACGGATAATGCATCTGATGATAATATAAATATTGATACAGATAACGTATCCGGTGATGATAATGCGGATGCGAATATGGATGAAGAATATGATAATGTTAATGCAGATATTGATACAGATGAAGAATCCGGGAATGTTAATGCAGATATTGATACAGATGTAGAATCAGGTGATGATAATGCAGATGCAGATGCAGATGCAGATACGGATGAGGAAGCCAGTTTAGATGAAGCAGAAGTAAGCTATGCACAGGAACGAGCATTTACAAGTGATGCGTCCGTAGACTTTGATGCATATGTTGTTGATAATAGAACTGATATAGTACCTGAAAGCGTTAAGACCAAAAAGGGTCAAAATACTTATAATAATTTTGATACAGCAGCGGATTTTTATGAATATACTCCGGATGATGCAAATGACGTGCCTGACATTGTAATGGATGGTGCAGGACGGGTAAATGGCGGTGACTTTAAGTTTGAGTTTAATGATAATGATGATGCATCTTATGCTGTAAATGATGAGCTTAAAGCGAAATGTACGGGATATACTTCTTCTTTGAAGTCAGTAGGAGGTATTAATGGAAGTACAACTACGGTTTATTATGCAGTGACTTTTGATCCCGGAAACGGAGATGCAGTTACTGTAGTACCTGTAGAGAAAGATACTGCTGTTGAAGAACCTGCAATTCCTGAAAACGTGCCAGAGGGCAAAGTAGCATTTGACGGCTGGTATAAGGGAACTCGTAAATGGAATTTTGAAACTGTTGTAAATGAGAATATAACACTTGTTGGTAAGTGGCTGGAAGAGGGAGAAGAACCCGGTGATTATGGAGAAAAACCGATAGGAACTAAGGTCGTTGAGCATGATTTTACAAAAGAAGGTATGGATAGTCCGTATTTTACGATTACAGGTTCGCTGCATACTAAAAGCGGAGAAGGACTGTATAACGGTAAAACATATACTTCTGGAAACGGAAAAGGTAAGTTGGATTTAAGTGATACATCAACTTTGATTACCTTTAAAACAACTGTCAAATCAAAGATTGTGTTAGTAATGCTAAATCGCACTGACCATGAAGGAAAGAAAGTTCTCATTGACGAGAGCCCATATAATCAGAAAAATGGTTTGATAGAGACGACTCTTGAGGTGGGAGACCATTCCATTAAGAGAAAAGACAGTCCTTTTATATTTGCAATCTGGGTAATCCCGATACTAACAGTTAATTTTGAAACACAAGGCGGAACAGCCGTAAATCCGCAGACACTCGATAGTGGAACTAAATTAACCAGACCTGCCAATGATCCAACCAAGGGCGGTCATACCTTTGGCGGTTGGTACACAGACAATACATATACAACGGAGTATAATTTTGACGATCCTGTAACTTCAAATATTACACTATATGCAAAATTTACGCCGGAAGGCTCATACACAGTTTCTTTTGACACCCAAGGCGGATCTAAGATAGAAGCACAGTTTGTAAAGAGCGGAAATAAGGCTGTCAAGCCTGACAACCCAACCAAGAAAGGTTATGGCTTTGTGGGCTGGTATAAAAACAGTGCATGTACGGAAGGTTCAGAATATGATTTTACCACTTCTGTTACAGGAGATATAAAATTATACGCAAAGTGGAAAAAACAGTACGTGGTTACCTTCAACTCCGACGAAGGTTCAGCAGTAGATTCGCAGACAGTAATAGAAGGACAGACATGCCGCAAACCTGCCAATCCAACCAAGAAAGGCTTCGCTTTCGAAGGATGGTATACCGACAGCGAATGCGCGGATGGATCAGAATATAATTTTGACACTTCTGTCACTTCTAATATTACACTATATGCGAAGTGGATTGAGGCTAAAGGTTTACAAATAGATTTTGCAAACAAAGAAGAGGTGTACACCTACACCGGAAACGCAATAACACCGGAGATTATTGTTTCTAATAATGGAAATGCGCTGGTTGAAGGAATTGATTATACCGTTAAATACTCTAATAATAAAAAAGCCTCCAATGCAGCCAAAATTGTTGTAACCGGTAAAGGAGTTTATGCCGGAAAGACAATTCCGAAAACATTTACTATTGCTAAGAAGAATATTAATGATAACAACATAAAAGCAGGCAGAATTGTAGTTGTCAAAAGTAGGAAAGTTCCAACACCGGTATTGTATTACGGCGGAACTAAACTTACTGCAAAAGATTTTGAATTTATTGACAAAAACAAGACTTTTAGTACCAAGAGTGACAATGAGACTGTTAAGATCAGGGGAATTAATAATTTTGAGGGAGTACGCGACATTAAGGTAGTTGTCGTAGAAAATAGTTCGGAGCTTAAAAAAGCTGCTCAGAAGTTCACCGTAAAATTCAATAGTGACGCTTTGAAAAAACTGACTTATACAGGCAGCAGTCTTGAGGAAGATATTAAAAACTGTATTACCGGGGTATCTGATAAGACTACTAATAATAATCTGGGAGCTGCAAAGTATGAAATAGCTTTTCCTAAGAATGTTACCAATGCAGGAAAGGTGAAGTTTACAATTGTCGGAATGGAAGAGTATAGTGGCTGCAATGTAGTTAAAACATGTACAATTCAGCCAAGAACCATTAATGGAACTAAGAATGCCGGAGAAACGCCATCAGATAGTGATGTAGTAATTACAGGCATAACGAGTTCGCTTGATTATATAAGTACCGGTGCAACTTTTAAAAATTTAAGCATTACCTGGACTAATAAAGCCCGTAATGATGAAGGATTGGAGCCATTGCCATTGATAGAAGGCAGGGATTATAAGCTTTCTTACAGTGCAAATAAGAAAGTCGGTACTGATAGTGCAAAATGTACCATAGTATTTAAGGGAAATTATAAGGGCAAACCTGTTGTGAAATTTTCGGTAGCCAAGACAGAACTTAACGCAGGTACCATAGATCATACTGCTAATGAAAAGATGGTTCTAATTGCCGATAAGGTTTGTAACGGAAATAAGGGAGTGTATAAGTCAACTCCGTATATAAGTATTAATAATGTATTGGTGAAGGCTTCAGAATATGATGTCAAATATTACACTGATGCAGCTATGAATAATGAAATGACTAAGAATAAGCCGCTTGAGCTTGGCTCGAATCCTTATGCAACTGTATATGTAAAGATTACTGCGAAGGCATCCAGTAAGAATTTCAAGACGACGAATGGAACAACGCCCATAACAGGTTCATATAAGGTTTGGAAAAAGGAAAAGAAATCCAATAAGGTTGACTTATCCAAAGCAAAAGTGGTATTCTACAATGGCAGCAATAAAACTACTAAGTTACCATATACCGGTGTGTCAGTTGTGCCTGATAAGATAGAAGTTTTGGTCGGCGGCAAAAAAGTTGACGAAACATGTTATTCCTATGATATTATAGCAAACATTAACAAAGGTAAGGCAACGGTTGTGGTTTATGCTAAAGATAATACTAATTGTATAGGCGGCAAGACGGTAACGTATAATATTGCCGCGCATAGTTTTAATAATTTTAATTGGTAAGTAGTTTGCTTGGAAAGGAGAAAATCATGTATCAAAAAGTTGATACCAGCTTAAACTTTGTAGACAGAGAGAAGGAGGTCAGCAAGTTCTGGAAAGATAACGATATTTTCCGGAAGAGCATGGACTCGCGAAAGGATGGACCAACTTATACGTTCTATGATGGACCTCCGACAGCAAACGGTAAACCGCATATAGGACACGTACTGACACGTGTAATCAAGGATATGATTCCCAGATACCATGCTATGAAGGGCTGTATGGTTCCCCGTAAGGCAGGCTGGGATACGCATGGCCTTCCGGTTGAACTGGAAGTTGAGCAGTTATTAGGTCTGGACGGAAAAGAGCAGATAGAAGAGTATGGTCTTGATCCGTTTATCAGCAAATGTAAAGAATCCGTTTGGAAATATAAAGGTATGTGGGAGGATTTCTCTGATACGGTCGGTTTCTGGGCTGATATGGATGATCCTTATGTAACATATCATGATAATTTTATAGAGTCCGAGTGGTGGGCGCTTAAACAGATTTGGGATAAAGGTCTTTTGTATAAAGGATTTAAAGTCGTACCTTACTGCCCTCGCTGCGGAACCCCGCTTTCTTCACACGAGGTTGCGCAAGGCTACAAGGCTGTTAAAGAGCGTTCGGCGGTTGTACGTTTTAAGGTAATCGGTGAGGAGGCATATTTCCTTGCTTGGACGACAACCCCTTGGACACTTCCATCCAATGTGGCTCTTTGTGTGAATCCGGATGAAAATTATGTTAAAGTAAAAGCTGTTGACGGCTATACGTATTATATGGCAGAGGCGCTGCTTGATAATGTGCTTGGTTCTCTGGCCGAAGACGATACGCCGGCATATGAAGTGATAGAAACTTATAAAGGAACTGATTTAGAGTATAAAGAATATGAGCCGTTATTTGCCTGCACAGGAGAGACGGCAGCCAAGATGCGCAAGAAAGCTCATTTTGTGACTTGTGACACATATGTCACAATGACAGACGGTACAGGTATCGTTCATATTGCCCCGGCATTTGGTGAGGATGACGCCAATGTGGGACGTAAGTATGACCTTCCGCTTGTGCAGTTTGTAGACGGTAAGGGCGAGATGACAGAAGAAACGCCGTACGCGGGTATTTTTGTAAAGAAAGCAGACCCTGAAATCCTGAAAGATTTGGATAAAGAGGGCAAGTTATTTTCCGCTCCTAAATTTGAGCATGATTATCCGTTCTGTTGGAGATGCGACACTCCGCTTATTTACTATGCGAGAGAATCATGGTTTATTAAGATGACGGCGGTCAGGGATGACCTTGTACGCAATAATAAAACTGTTAATTGGATACCTAAGTCTATCGGAGAAGGCCGTTTTGGAAACTGGCTTGAAAATATTCAGGACTGGGGTATTTCCAGAAACCGTTACTGGGGAACTCCTTTGAATGTGTGGGAGTGCGAAGACTGCGGTCATATGGAATCAATCGGCTCAAGAGAAGAGCTTGAGAAAATGAGCGGCAATCCGGCGGCTAAGACGGTAGAACTGCACCGTCCATATATTGACGAAATTACGGTAAAATGTCCGAAGTGTGGTAAAACCATGAAGCGTGTGCCGGAGGTAATAGACTGTTGGTTCGATTCGGGCGCAATGCCTTTTGCACAGCATCACTATCCTTTTGAAAACAAAGACTTGTTTGAGGCACAGTTCCCGGCACAGTTTATTTCGGAAGCCGTAGACCAGACCAGAGGATGGTTCTATTCTCTTATGGCTGAATCTACACTGCTGTTTAATAAGTCGCCTTTTGAAAATGTAATAGTAATGGGACATGTGCAGGATGAGAACGGACAGAAGATGTCCAAGTCCAAAGGAAATGCCGTAGATCCGTTTGAGGCGCTTGAAACTTACGGTGCAGATGCAATCAGATGGTATTTTTATATTAATTCTGCTCCCTGGCTGCCGAACAGATTCCACGGCAAGGCAGTTCAGGAAGGACAGCGTAAGTTCTTAGGTACGTTGTGGAATACCTATGCATTTTTTGTACTGTATGCTAATATTGATAATTTCGATGCGACTAAATATAGTCTGGATTATGATAAGCTTCCGGTTATGGACAAGTGGCTGTTGTCTAAATTGAACACCGCCATTAAAGAAGTGGACCAGAATCTTGATGCTTACAGGATTCCTGAGGCAGCAAGAGTGCTTGATAATTTCGTGGACGAGATGAGTAACTGGTACGTCAGAAGAAGCCGTGAGCGTTTCTGGGCAAAAGGAATGGAGCAGGATAAGATCAATGCATATATGACATTGTATACAGCGCTTGTTACAATATCCAAGTGCGCAGCGCCCATGATTCCTTTTATGACAGAAGAAATTTACCTGAATCTGGTTAGAAGTATTGATAAGACAGCGCCGGAGAGTATTCATTTGTGTGATTTCCCTGTAGCAGATGAGAAGATGATAGATAAGAAACTCGAAGAGGATATGGAAGAGGTTCTTAAAATTGTCGTAATGGGACGTGCCGCACGTAATGCCGCTAACATCAAGAACCGTCAGCCTATAGGAACAATGTTTGTGAAGGCTGAAAATGAGCTTAGCGACTTTTATAAAGAAATTATAAAGGACGAACTTAACGTAAAAGAAATTAAGTTTACCGATGACGTAAGAGAGTTCACCAGCTACAGCTTCAAACCACAGCTTCGTACCGTAGGACCTAAGTACGGTAAGCAGCTTGGCGGAATACAGAAGGTGCTTGGCAGTGTGGACGGCAATAAGGCAATGGACGAGCTTAACGAAAACGGAGTCTTGAAATTTGATGTAGACGGCGTGGAAATTGCTTTGGCAAAAGATGACCTCTTAATTGAGATGGCACAGAAGGAAGGCTATGTTTCCGAAGCCGATAACAATATTACGGTTGTGCTTGACACAAATTTAACAGACGAACTGGTTGAGGAAGGCTTTGTTTACGAGGTTATAAGCAAGATTCAGACCATGCGTAAGGACGCCGATTTTGAGGTTATGGACCATATTAAGGTATCAATTTGCAATAATGATAAGGTTGCAGATATTGTACGCAAAAATGAAGCCATTATTTCCGGAAAGGTGCTTGCAGAGGCAATTGTATCCGGTGAAACCCTGTCCGTATCCAAGGAATGGAACGTTAACGGGGAAAAGGTTGTTATTGGAATCGAAAAGCAGTAGCAATTAATCAATAAATCTGGTATAATGTATAAGATGGCAATTAGGACTTATGCATAACAGGAGGTTAAATAATGCAAAAGAAAACAGCAACATTTGATACAGAGCTTTTTAAAAGGAGTGTACTCTACAATGTAAAGACCCTTTATAGAAAGACTTTGGAAGAAGCTACTGACCAACAAATTTTTCAGGCAGTTTCTTATGCAGTTAAGGATGCAATTGTAGACAAGTGGCTTGAAACTCAGAAAGAATATGATAAACAGGATCCTAAAATGGTATATTACCTGTCCATGGAATTCTTAATGGGCCGCGCACTCGGTAATAATATGATTAATTTACAGGCATATGATGTTTTTAAAGAGGCGTTGGAAGAACTTGGTATTGATATCAATATAATTGAGGATCAGGAGCCGGATGCAGCACTCGGAAACGGCGGTCTTGGAAGACTGGCAGCATGTTTCTTAGATTCCCTGGCAACACTTGGTTATGCTGCATATGGCTGTGGTATACGTTACCGTTACGGTATGTTTAAGCAGGAAATAAGGGATGGATATCAGGTAGAGGTACCGGATGTCTGGTTAAAAGACGGAAATCCTTTTGAACTGCGCAGACCGGAATATGCAAAAGAAGTTAAATTCGGCGGTTATGTCAATGTTTATGTAGATGAAAACGGAAGAAGCAATTTCAGACAGGAAGGTTATCAGTCTGTTCGTGCAATTCCTTACGATATTCCGATTGTCGGTTATGGTAACGGAATTGTTAACACACTTCGTATCTGGGATGCCGAGCCGGTAGAGTGCTTCCAGTTAGATTCTTTTGACAAGGGTGATTATCACAAGGCGGTAGAACAGGAGAACCTTGCAAGAAACATTGTAGAAGTACTGTATCCTAACGATAATCATTATGCAGGTAAGGAGCTGCGTTTAAAACAGCAGTATTTCTTCATTTCTGCATCAGTACAGGAAGCTGTAGAGAAGTATATGCGTAAGCATAAAGATATTAAGAAGTTCCATGAAAAGGTTACATTCCAGCTTAACGATACCCATCCGACTGTTGCAGTTGCGGAGTTGATGCGTATTTTAATGGATGATTACTATCTTACATGGGATGAAGCATGGGAAGTTACAACTAAGACCTGTGCTTATACAAACCATACAATTATGGCAGAAGCATTGGAGAAATGGCCTATTGAGCTGTTCTCAAGACTGCTTCCGCGTGTATATCAGATCGTAGAAGAGATTAACCGCAGATTTATAGCAAGAATAGAGCAGCAGTATCCCGGAAACCAGGGTAAGATTGCTAAGATGGCTATCGTTTATGACGGACAGGTTAAGATGGCTCACCTTGCTATTGCAGCAGGTTATTCTGTTAACGGTGTTGCAAGACTGCATACGGAAATTCTCAAAAATCAGGAATTAAAAGATTTCTATGAGATGATGCCTGAGAAATTTAATAATAAGACAAACGGAATTACGCAGAGACGTTTCCTTCTTCACGGAAATCCGTTACTTGCCAAGTGGGTAACCGATCATGTAGGCAATGACTGGATTACTGATCTGCCTAAGATTAATAAGTTAAAAGTTTATGCAGATGATGAAAAGGCACAGCAGGAATTCATGAACATTAAGTATCAGAATAAGGTTCGTCTTGCTGAATACATCAAGGAGCATAACGGTATTGAAGTTAATCCACGCTCGATTTTTGACGTACAGGTAAAGAGACTGCATGAGTACAAACGTCAGCTGATGAATATTCTGCATGTTATGTATCTGTATAATGAGTTAAAAGAGCATCCAGATATGGACTTCTATCCAAGAACTTTTATCTTCGGTGCAAAGGCAGCAGCAGGTTACCGCAATGCTAAACTTACAATTAAGCTTATTAATGCGGTTGCAGATGTAGTTAATAATGATGCAGCTATCAACGGTAAGATTAAAGTTGTTTTCATAGAAAATTACCGCGTATCCAATGCTGAAATGATTTTTGCGGCAGCAGACGTATCAGAGCAGATTTCAACTGCAAGTAAAGAGGCGTCAGGAACCGGAAATATGAAGTTCATGTTAAACGGTGCGCTTACAATCGGTACTATGGACGGTGCAAACGTTGAGATTGTAGAAGAAGTCGGGGAAGAGAATGCATTTATCTTCGGTTTAAGCTCGGATGAAGTTATCAATTATGAGAATTTCGGCGGATATAATCCGATGGATATATTTAATAATGATCCTGATGTAAGAAAAGTTCTTATGCAGCTTATTAACGGAACTTATTCAGCTAATGACCCTGAGTTATTCAGAACACTGTATAATTCACTGTTAAATACACAGAGCACTTCTAAGGCTGATACTTACTTTATTCTGAAAGATTTTAAAGCTTATGCTGAAGCTCAGAAGAAAGTTGAAAAGGCATACAGAGATGAGAAGGGCTGGGCAAAGAGCGCTATTTTGAATGTGGCATGCGCAGGTAAATTCACTTCCGACAGAACCATTCAGGAATATGTGGATGATATCTGGAAGCTGGATAAGGTAGTGATTCCTGCTGCTACGACGGGTAAGAGTGCTAAATAGTAATTTAGCTTTTTACTACATTTAAGTTATATTTCGTTACATTTTTAACACAATGGGCTGAATCTGATATATAATAGGTCTAGATTTAAAAAGGAGACGTTCATCATGTATATTAATAACCTTGGAATGGGACATGAAGTAAATAATAATATTAATGTTAATAGTAATAGCGAAGTTACGAAAACATCCGCTGCTGGTACTTCTAATACTGCAAAGACTTCAACTTTTCCAAGAACACTGACAGATGCTTTAAAAAGTCAGGGCTTAACGCCGGATGCGAATTCAGAGTCATCTCTGAGCATAAGCGAAGCGCTTGAACGTCTGAAAAGCGACCCGGAGTGGGAGGATGTAGGAACTGCGTTATCGGCTTTATATAAAAACCAACAGACAATGCAGGCACAGATGAGTTTACTGTCTGCGGGATATACAAGCGGTCTTACAGGACTTTCCTCAGCATATTCCCAGTATGGCGGGATTGGAACACTGTTATCAAGCGCCTACGGAAGTTCTGATAATCTGCTCAGCAACAGTATTTTCGGCAGCTTTTTGTCATAAATTGAGACCTGCGTTGTACATACTTTTTATATAAATCAATATACTGATATTGTGATTTTTAAAAGTCTTTGCTATTCTGAATAGTGAAGACTTTTGTTTTGGTGAACTTGGAGGATTATTATGGAAAGAGCGTTATTGGTAGGAGTAAATTTGAATGATGGTGAGGATTACAGACTTTCCTTGGAGGAATTGGAAAGTCTTGCGCAGGCATGCGATATGGAAGTTGTAGGAATTATAGAGCAGAATCTGCCTGAAGTTCATAAGGCGTTTTATATAGGAACAGGGAAAGTAGATGAAGTTAAGGATGAAGCTGAGGAACAGGAAGCGGATATAGTTATTTTTGATAACTCGCTCTCCCCCATGCAGCTTAGGAACCTTCAGGATAAAATCGGAGTACCGATTATGGACAGAAGCACCCTTATACTTGATATTTTTGCAAAAAGAGCGCGCTCAGGAGAAGCGAAACTTCAGGTGGAGGTTGCAAGATTACAGTACATGCTGCCAAGACTTGTCGGACTTCATGCGGCGTTAAGCCGTCAGGGCGGCGCAAGCGGTTCCATGAGCAACAGGGGCGCCGGAGAGAAAAAGCTGGAACTTGACAGACGTGTATTGGAACACCGGCTTGCCGAGTGCAGAAGGGAGCTTAAGGAAGTGAGCGCACAGCGCCGTGTCCAGCGCAAGCAACGAGCAAATTCAGGGATACCACGCGTAGCCTTAGTGGGATATACCAATGCCGGTAAGTCTACTTTGTTAAACGCTATGTTAGATTTATATGGCGTGGATGAAGTCGATATTGAAGAGAAAAAAGTTATGGAAAAGGATATGCTTTTTGCAACTCTGGATACGACGGTAAGAAAAATAGCGCCTGAGAATCATCACGCCTTTTTGCTTTCGGATACCGTAGGCTTTATTCATAAGCTGCCTCATCATTTGGTGGAGGCCTTTAATTCTACGCTTGAAGAAGCAAAAGAAGCTGATATTTTGCTGCAGGTGATAGATTACAGCGACGAGCACTATAAGGAGCAGATTGCAGTGACAGAGAGAACCTTAAAGGAGCTGGGAGCGGATGGTATTCCTATGCTGTATGTCTATAATAAAGCAGATAAGGTGACTTCCGATGCAGCTCCCGATTGTTCTGGACTTCCGGTAGTAACTGAAAACGGCATCTATCTATCCGCTAAAGAAAAAATAGGTATGGAGGAGCTCATTTGTCTGATTGAAGAGAAGCTGTCGTGCGGCTATAAGGAATGCAGTATGCTAATTCCATATACAGACGGCAGGGCAGTTTCTTATCTGAATGAAAATGCGGTGGTCTATGATACGCAGTATAAGGAAGACGGAGTTCTGATAAAAGTAAATTGTAAAATGGAGGATTATCGGTATTACGATAAATATTTAATTTAATAATATATCGCATGTTCCGTTTCTTCTTTTATTATTGACTGGCATTTGGGCTCAAATATGAAAATTAATAGCAATAGTGCTTTAAGTGTGGTATTATGATTTTATCGCGGGTTTGTGTTGACACCGCAAGGATCAGTTTCAAACATCACAAACTGAGAGAAAGGCATGGTAAAAAATGAAATTGTTCAGTAAAAAAATTATTGCAAGTATAGTGGCTTTGGCAACGGTAATTTCGTCAATGCAATTACCTTCTTATACTGTTTATGCAGAAGAAACAGCAGGGGAAAATGTAACTGTTGAATTCGTGCAGGAAGACGCAGCTGATGGGGAACAGTTTGATGTGAATCAGCCGGATAAAGAAACGGAAAATGCAGTTGGAGCCATAGAAGAGGAGCCGGAAAATGAAGGTGTATCTGAAGCCGATGAAGCGGATAGTGAAACGGAAGATATGTCTGAAGGCATAGAAAACGGTGAAGAAGTAAATGATTCAGAAGAAACTGATGACAGCGAAAATCCGGATTCTGAGGAAGATACAGATTCTTTAGAGCTGCCCGATGCACAAAAACCGAATGATACAGAAGATATTGATCAGAATAATGCGGATGGTCTGATTTATGAAGCAGAAATTGAACTGGACGGCGTTTATCAGTTTGGAGGCGCCCCGTCAGAAGAGGCTTTAGCAAGTGATGCTCCGTCTCTTTCGATTGAATCGGATGGTGCAGTTGAAGATGTTAATGGAGTCTCGGTAGAAGATTATATATATAATGAATTGTTAAAGCGTACTGAGCGTATTAATGTTACTTCCTATGGTATAGGAAGTAATAGTATTTTTAATGTATTTGTAGGTGTACTTAATGAGCATCCGGATTTGTATTTTGTTGGCAAGCGTTTGTCATGGTCAAATAATGGTACAATAGCAACATATATTACACCCGAATATATTAATAACCTGGATGATGCCGCCTTTAAAAGAGAAACACAGGCAGCTTTGTCATCAGTTAAGCCGGGAATGAGTAATTTACAAAAGGCAATTGTATTGCATGATTATCTGGTTGTTAATTGTGAATACGATTATGATAATTATTTGGCGGAGATAAATAAAACAGGAGCGATTCCTAATGAGTCTTACTCGGCATATGGAGTTTTAGTTAAACGAACTGCAGTTTGTGAAGGATATGCCCTTGCGTATAAATATTTGCTTAATCAGGTCGGTATTGAGTGTTGTATGGTATCAAGCGATAAAATGAATCATGCATGGAACCTTATTAAGCTTGATGGTAAATATTATCAGGTTGATGTTACATGGGATGACCCGACTAGGGATTTAATTGGAAGAGCGTGCCATTCATATATGTTCTGCAGTGATGAGGTCTTTAAGGATGCTTCGCATAACCATCATGATTGGGTAGTAACAAGTGGAAGTGAGGTAGTAGACTATAAAGCTGTAGATACAACATATGATAATGCTTTTTGGGCATCGGTTCGTTCGCCGATTGTATTGTCAGGTGATAATTGGAACGACTGTTATTTTACATATTTTAATACTAATTCTTATAATGGACAAATTAATAAAGCTGCATTAACAGCTCTTTCTAATACCGGAACGAAGATTTGTGATATCGGCGTATGGAATGTTTGGGGCAGTAATAGCTTTTGGCAGTCCGTACACTCCGGATTATTCCAGCATAATAATCGTTTATATTATAACGATAAATCGTCTATTTGCAGTGTGGCTCTTGATGGTACTGGTAAAAAGGTTGAATACACGCCAGACACATCTAACGGATATATATATGGCATGGCGCTGTGTCAGGGAAAAGTTCTTTATTCTCTGCATCAGAGCTGGGATATTTCAGAAAAAGAAACAGTATTAACTGCGAATATCGATATTAATGAAGAAGTAGAAATTCCGGTAGAAAGCATTACGCTTAGCCAGGATACATTGACATTGGAGGAAGGCGAAACTGCTGAATTGACAGCGGCAGTCACTCCAAGTAATGCGACTAACG
The DNA here is from genome assembly GCA_947174705.1 of uncultured Lachnospiraceae bacterium. GTDB lineage: Bacteria > Bacillota > Clostridia > Lachnospirales > Lachnospiraceae > UBA3282. The sequence goes on along the minus strand of CAMWKB010000003.1, from coordinate 63,817 downwards.
TGGCCGTTACATGGGTAAGCAGCGATGAGGCTGTTGCAACAGTAGAAAACGGCATAGTGACTGCAGTTGCCGAGGGGAATTGTACGATTACCGCATCTGTGGGAGATGTGAGTGCAGTTTGCGCTGTAACTGTTACACCTTGGACAATAGCTGATGATGCGATTGCCAGCGGTGAATATAAGGAAAACGGTTCTGACATCACTTGGGTTATTGACAATGGTGGAAAGCTGAAGGTAAAAGGAACCGGAGAGTTTGCAGCACCGGGTGGAATAGATAGAGCTCCATGGTATAGTAACAGCGACAAGATTACGTCAGCGATAATTAATGTAACAGGTATGACAGATGCCTCTTATATGTTTGCTAACTGTATTAACTTAACATCGCTGGATCTTAGTAATTTTGATGCAGCCCAAGTTGCGAATGCAACGGAAATGCTGGGGGCTTCGATTCTTGTTGAGGGTAGTGAATCTGATATGCCATGCACTAATTTGACTGTTATCCGTACGCCTAGGAATCTTAAAGTGATGGTTGAACTGCCGAAAGTGGATTCCGGAAATCCTTATGTCTGGTATAAGGAGGATAAAACCGTATTGGATGCGCTTCCAACCGATTTATCCGAAAGTATCACAATTACAAGAGGTAAACCCGAAGGTCTTAGCGTTAAGTTAAAATATCCGAATAAGACCTACATCTATACCGGGCGTGCAATCACTCCGGAAATTGAAGTGAGGAACAATGGTGAACTACTCGCTGAAGGCACTGATTATACGGTAAAGTACAGTAATAATATTAAAGCTAATACAGACGCCAGTGGACAGCCGCTTACAAATGTTAAACCTGCGCAGATTATTGTGACCGGTAAAGGTAATTTTGCCGGAAGTAAATCCCAGCCATTTAATATTGTGCCTAAGAACCTTGATAATTCAGATTTCGATGAAAATGACGAAACTGCAATGAAGGTAGAGGGAACTGAAGTAACTGACATAACCAACATTACGGTTATAGAAGGCAATAAGATATCTCCATCACTGTTTTATGGTGGTGTAAAACTTGCCGCTAAGGATTTTAAGTTTGTTAATGACAAATATAAAACTTATAAATGGAAAAACAAAGATAATAATACGCTAATTAGTGTTGAAGGCCAGGGTAATTTTAAAGGAATCCGTAAACTTAATGTTATAGTTATACCGAAGTCTGAGCAGAAAGACTATAAGATTTCAGTGACTATTACTGATAGTAAGGCCATTAAAAATCTTCCTTATAATGACAAACCTCAGAATATAGATGGTTTTATTAAAGTATCTACAAAAAAGGCTCCTGATGCTTCTGAGGATGCTGTTAACGGACTTAAGAAGGATATGGATTATAAGATATATTATCCGAAGGATATAACGAGTGCGGGCACCAAGAAAGTAACCATTGTGGGTATAAGCGATAGATGTATCGGTACCGTTACCAAATCATACACTATTAAACCTAAAAAGACGGAGTTAAGTATAGAGTTTGATAAGAACAATGAAGGCTATACTTTTGTAAGTACCGGCACTACGGTTGACAATCTTGTAGTGAAGACCAAAGGCGATAATACTACATTAGTAAAAGGCAAAGATTATAAAGTAACTTACAGCAAAAACAAGAAAGTCGGAACCGGAAAAGTTACGGTGACAGGCATTGGAAATTATAAGGGAAGTAAAGCTTCAAAAGACTTTAAGATTAATCCGGCGGTGTTGTGCAGTAATAAGCAAAGCAACAGCGGAGTTACTGCTGGTTTGGAAATTACAGTCTGCGATAAGGTCTTTAAGAAAACCGGAATGTATAAATCAGCCCCTTATGTCAGCATAGACGGGGTATTGCTCAAAGCTTCCAATTACACTGTTACCTATTATCTGGATGATCCGGCAAGTAATCCTAATGCCAGAGTAATGGATAATAAGAACAATAAGGTAACCAATAAAAACGGTGACACAACAGTCTGGGTAATGATAAAAGGCAAAGGTAATTATGCTACGACAGACAGTACGTGTTATGCAGTTGCTTCATATAAGGTCAGAACTAAAGCCGAATCAGACAGCTATGATTTATCAAGGGCTAAGGTAAGCTTCAAGGATAAAGAAGGAAATAATATTAAAAAAGTCAATTATACCGGTAAGCCTATTACTCAAAAAGATATAACAGTGGTAGTTACATACAAGATAGGAAAAGAGACGGTTTCTCTTAATAGTACAGATCACTATAATGTCGAATTTGTAAATAATGTGAATAAGGGCAAGGCAACCGTAGTGATTACCGGAAAGCCCGGACAGACTAAATATGTTGGCAGTAAGACTGCAAGCTTTAATATTGGAACAAGTAGTATTAAAAATATAATAAATTGGTTTAAATAATCAAAATAACGAAATCATTTATTTAAATAATTTACAGGGAGGATTTCACATGATTAAATTATCAGACGGCGGCGCTTATCTGATTAACGGTACGAAGATAGTGCCGGACAATGCAGACGCAGCTGCGCAGGTAAAAAATGAAACAGGAAAAGAGATTTCCAAGCAGGAAGCTATGCAAAGCACAATGGCATATGCCATTTTAAAAGAGCATAATACTTCCGGTAACATGGAGAAGCTCAAAATTAAGTTCGATAAACTGACTTCCCATGATATTACATTTGTAGGAATAATACAGACGGCAAGGGCGTCAGGTCTTACCAGATTTCCGATACCTTATGTTTTGACTAACTGCCACAATTCATTATGTGCAGTAGGCGGCACGATCAATGAAGACGATCATATGTTCGGCCTTACCTGCGCGAAACGTTACGGCGGTGTATATGTACCCCCTCATCAGGCAGTAATACATCAGTATGCAAGAGAAATGCTTGCAGGCGGAGGAAAAATGATTCTTGGTTCCGATTCCCATACCAGATATGGTGCGCTTGGAACAATGGCAGTAGGCGAGGGCGGTCCTGAGCTTGTAAAGCAATTACTGTCACAGACTTATGATATAAATATGCCGGAAGTTGTCGGAGTTTACTTAAAGGGCGAGCCGGTAAAAGGAGTAGGCCCGCAGGACGTTGCACTGGCAATTATCGGCGCGGTTTTCGGCAATGGATATGTTAAGAATAAAGTAATGGAATTTGTAGGTCCGGGCGTGAAAAATTTAAGCGCTGATTTCCGTATCGGTATTGATGTAATGACAACGGAAACAACCTGCCTTTCTTCGATATGGACAACAGATGAAAATATTAAAGAGTTCTATGATATTCATGGAAGAAGCGAAGATTATAAGGAATTAAATCCGGGTGAGATTGCATATTATGACGGCATGATAGAGATTGATTTATCGGCCATAAAACCTATGATAGCTATGCCGTTCCATCCAAGCAACACCTATACAATTGAGGAATTAAACAGCAATCTTAAGGATATTCTGCATGATGTAGAAGAAAAAGCAAAAGTCAGCTTAGACGGAGCAGTGCCTTATTCACTTCAGGATAAGGTAGTTAACGGTAAGTTTATGGTAGACCAGGGAATTATAGCAGGCTGTGCAGGCGGCGGTTTTGAAAACATCTGTGCGGCAGCAGATATTCTTAAAGGCTCATATATAGGTTCGGATGAATTTACGCTCAGCGTGTATCCGGCGTCTATGCCCGTTTATATGGAGCTTATTAAAAATGGCTGTGCGGCTGCTATTTTAGAGACCGGCGCAGTTATGAAAACTGCATTCTGCGGTCCGTGTTTCGGAGCCGGTGACACTCCGGCAAACAATGCCTTCAGTATTCGCCATTCTACGAGGAACTTCCCGAATCGTGAAGGCTCTAAGCTGCAAAACGGACAGATTTCTTCAGTGGCGCTTATGGATGCCCGCTCTATTGCGGCGACCGCTGCCAATAAGGGTGTGTTGACACCTGCGACGGAATTTGACGGTGAAATCGGAAAGTATAAATATCATTTTGATGCTAACATTTATGCGAATCGTGTTTTTGATTCCAAAGGCGTAGCTGATGAAAGCGTTGAAATTAAGTTTGGCCCTAATATAAAAGACTGGCCTGTAATGGGTGCGCTTCCGGAGAATCTTGTGTTGCGTGTTGTTTCGGAAATCCATGATCCGGTTACTACAACGGACGAGCTTATTCCGTCAGGCGAGACTTCTTCCTATCGTTCCAATCCGTTGGGACTTGCGGAGTTTGCACTCTCAAGAAAAGACCCTGAGTATGTAGGACGCGCCAAGGATATACAGAAGGCGGAGAAGGCAAGAATGGCGGGCGAGCATCCCTGTCAGGCTCATCCCGATGTTAAACCTGTGATGAATGTAGTTAAGAAGACTTTTGCAGATGCTTCCCATGAAAATACAGGCTTTGGCTCCACGATTTTTGCAGTAAAACCGGGTGACGGTTCCGCAAGGGAACAGGCAGCAAGCTGCCAGAAAGTGCTTGGCGGATGGGCGAATATAGCCAATGAATACGCTACGAAGAGATACCGCTCCAACCTTATTAACTGGGGTATGCTGCCATTCGTTATAGAACAAAGCGAACAGCTCCCATTTAAGAATCTGGACTATCTTTTTATACCGGATATCAAAAAGGCGGTTGAGGAGAAATGGGAGACGATTACGGCATATACGGTTTCAGTAGAAAAAGATACCATGACTTCATTTGAATTGAAGCTGGGTGAACTCACAGATGAGGAACGCCAGATTATTCTTAAGGGATGCCTGATTAATTACAACCGTGTAGACTAGATTGAAACCGCTCTGACATTTTTTGGGATTTATAATTAAAGAAAAAAATAAATCGTCCGATATATAAATTACAAGGGATGGCTGCATCTGGCCAGACGGTCATCCCTTGAATTTAAATTATGCTTAGCCACGGATGGTGTTTTTACGGAAAAGGGAATTTCTATAAAAATACCGTCCTTTTATTTTGCCCAAAATTAAGTCAGGCAGAATTAAGCTAAAGCAAAAAGGAGGTATATTTGCGAATAAATTCCAGTAACATAGGAATGGAATCCGCCAGAAGTTATTCTTCAGTAACATCAAAATCTGCCTTGTTTTACAGGGCAAACACCAGAAGCTTGACAGCTGGAGACGGAAATGGATTTCTGGGAGGCTTTTGGGCAATGGAAGACGAAGCAAAGAATAAACGTGAAAGTAGTAATGCGCAGACTACTTTACAGGATGTTACGCTTCACTTCCGTAACCTGTCTAATACAGGCAGGGTAGAAGCAAGCATGGAGGAGAAAAGAGCCAGAGAGAACGTAAGGCAGTCCTGCATGAAGTTTCTAATGTATATATTGTTTGGCGGCGGTAACAGGAGAGACATGGTTTGGGAAGATAATATCGAAGAGGCACAGCCTTTGTCATCTCAGGTTACGTCAAGCAATCTTTTTGTTGGGTTTTCCAACCAGTATTATCACAGTGAGTCGGAACAAACAGAGTTTTCCACCAGAGGAATTGTAAAGACCGCAGACGGAAGGGAGATAAGTTTCGGACTTGAGCTGCAGATGAGCAGAAGCTTTAAAGAGTATTATGCAGAGAATTATGATTTTAGTGCACTGCAGCAGGCTCAGAAAAAGTATACGGATCCGTTGGTTATCAATCTGGATGCAAACATAGCGGGACTTTCTGACCAGAAGTTTTACTTTGATCTGGATTGTGACGGTGAGAAGGAAGAAATTTCTTCTTTGCAGGCAGGAAGCGGATATCTGGCGCTTGATCTGAATAATGACGGTATCATTAATGATGGAAGTGAATTGTTCGGAACCCGGTCGGGCAACGGTTTTAAGGATCTTGCTAAATATGATACAGATGGAGACGGCTGGATTGATGAAGATGACGAGATATGGGAGAAACTCTTAATCTGGTGTAAGGATGAAAATGGAAAGGATAAGCTCTATACATTGGCTGAGGCCGGAGTGGGCGCTATATGCCTGCAAAATGCCCAGACAGAATTTGCATTGAATTCCATGACAGATAATCATAATAATGGTGTAATCAGAAATACAGGCATTTTTCTATATGAAAACGGAAGTGTCGGCACTGTGCAGCATCTTGATCTGGCACAGTAGAAAATGGTACAATTTCCGATAGTATTAAAAAGGAACCTCATACATAAACTTAAAAGAGGTGTCCTATGAACTTATTTAAAATCGTCCAAAAAAAAACAGACAGAAGCAATTGTAAGAACAGACCTTATCGGGATGTTGGAACGGTGCTTTTGTTTGTTTTTTTATTGCCGTATGTAATTTCCTGTTTGTGGGGGCATGTCGGTGAAGAGACGGAGAAGGTATTTGGCAGCAATGAAAAAGAAGAAAAGCGAATAGATAAAAAATATGAAGTTATTCTTGAGGGCGAGTGGGGAAGCAGGACGTTGTCCATGCAGGAATATTTGATTCGGAAGCTGGAAATTGTAATGGGAGATGAGGAGACTTCGTATGAGCTTGAGGCACTTAAAGCGCAGGCAGTGCTTTTGAGGACGCAGTTATGGACGCTTTTTTTAAATAACAGTTTGGATTTGAATTCAGAGACTTCGGTTACTATACGGGATGATATAAGCATGTATAACTCAGAGCCCTATAGTAAGAGTGTGGACACTGAAAACACGAAGGATAAAGCGGATAACATATCAGACAGCACAGATGAATCGTTGTATGAAAAGGCAGTATATGAGACGGACGGAATTTATCTTGCGTATGATAATAAGCCGGTAAAGGCTGCCTTTTTCCCACTAAGCAATGGGCATACAAGAGATGCGTCGCAGGTATGGCAAAATATAAGTTATCCTTATCTTGTAAGCGTAGAGTGCGGTAGAGATATCATGTCAGGGGATTATCAGAGTCAGGTTATAGTTTCTAAGGATGAATATTGTCGGGTGATTGAGAAAATATATGGTGACGGTGAAGAGTTAAAAAACAGACTGAATAACGAATGGAATGATATGGAGTTTACATATGACACCGCAGGGTATGTGATTGAAGCCAGGTTTGCAGGAGCTTCATGCAGCGGGGAAAGGTTTAGAAATGAGTTTGGTTTAAATTCAGCCAGTTTTCAGGCGGAGTGGAATGAGGGTGAAGTAATTTTTCATGTAAAGGGGATGGGGCATGGTTTTGGGTTAAGCCAATACGGAGCGAATGAAAGGGCGGTTTCGGGAGAAAATTTTGAGCAGATTCTTAAGTATTACTTTTTTCAGACAGAATTAGCAAAAATTGAATAATATGTAAGATTCGGGAAAGAATAACACCAGAAAACGAAAATGATTTCTCAGTAGGAGGCAGGGTTTAAATTATGAATATGAGAAAAAATAGAAATGGTGTTAGAAAAGAACGAATCATTATGCTTGCTTCGGCAGCGCTTGTGCTAACAGCACTTACGGTTACAGGAGTTTTTGTCAGAAGTAACCGACGTACGGATGAAGGTAATAATGTAGTGGATTTTAGTGCAATTGAAAGCGGGCTTTCAGAAACAGCGGAAAATGTTCTACCCAGTGAAGAGATAGGAACACTGTTTACCGAAGTAGGAACTGACGATTTGGATTATGACCCAAGTTTTCAGGAGGCTAATTCAGGTAATGTAGCAAATTCGGATAAGGACGATGACGAAGACGAAGACGATGATGAATCCGAATCCAGTGCTAAGGATGACAAGAAGACGGAAGATGAAAATAAAACCTCAAAAAAAGATGACAGTAAAAAAGAGGATAGTAAGAAAGCGGACGACAATAAAGAAGAGGGAATGATTGATGAGTCCCGGGAAACTATGCAGGAAATGCCTGAGGACACGGAAGCAATTGCAACCACTATCCAGCCGATACTTGATTTTAGCGAAGAAGATGGTTTGGTTTGGCCGATTGTGGGCGATATTTTGTTAAATTACAGTATGGACAAGACCATATATTTTCCGACATTGGAGCAGTATAAATATAATCCGGCAATTGTGATTGCGGCAACGGAAGGAGAGACTATTGCCGCGGCTGCGGACGGAAAAGTTATTTCGGTAAGCTATGATCCACAGCTTGGAAATATGGTTGTGATGGATTTGGGCAATCAATATGAGCTTACCTATGGACAGCTTGATAATATTACGGTGAGTGAGGGCAGCTATGTTGCTACCGGAGATATTATAGGTAATGTGGCGTATCCGACCAAATACTACAGTACGGAAGGTGCAAATGTTTATTTCAAGCTGACCAAAGACGGAGAGCCTATAAATCCGATAGCAAAGTTAAACTAGAAGTATATCGGTTAAGCTGCGGAGGAAATAGACATGCTTACAATTATTCACGGGAAAATAAAGACTATGACGGGCGTAGACTATGAAGACGGTTTTATACGGGTAGATAAAGGAAAAATTACCGCTATCGGAAATATGTCAGACTGCCCTGCATATGAAAACGAAAATAATGTAATAAATGCGCAGGGCAATCTGGTAATGCCGGGAATTATAGAAGCGCATTGCCATATGGGCATAACGGAAGAGAAAAAAGGAATGGAGGGAGACGACTGTAATGAGAATGTCGAGCCCATCACGCCGTATCTTCGTGCCGTTGATGCGATTAATCCAATGGATGCAGCTTTTGATGATGCACTGCGGGCGGGTATAACCTCTGCAATGGTAGGACCGGGAAGTTCTAATGTTGTAGGCGGACAGTTTGTATTTATCAAGACACATGGAAGATGTATTGATAATATGATAGTTAAGGCGCCGGCCGCCATGAAAATTGCCTTCGGAGAAAATCCGAAGGTAAATTTTTCGGGAAAAGATGTTTCACCGGCAACAAGGATGGCAATTGCGGCTATGCTTCGTCAGGAAATTTTTGATGCAAAGGCGTATCAAAATAAACGTAAAAACAATCAATGCGAGATGGATTTCCGATATGAGTGCTGGCTTCCAGTACTTGAGGGGAAGATTCCTTTAAAGGCACATGTTCACCGCGCAGACGATATTTTGACGGCAATACGCATTGCTAAGGAGTATGGTTTGTCCATGACATTAGACCACTGCAGTGAAGGGCACTTAATAGCGGATGAAATTAAGGAGAGCGGCTTTCCTGCAATAGTGGGTCCCGATATGGCAAGCAGGAATAAGATTGAAGTACAGAATATGGCGTTTAAAACAGCGGGTATTTTAAGTCAGGCAGGAATACGGGTGGCGATTACGACGGACCATCCGGTTTCGATGATTCAGTTTCTGCCAATCTGCGCCGGACTTGCCGTTAAATCTGGATTAGCGGCGGATGAGGGGCTGCGTGCCATAACAATTAATCCGGCTGTAATCTGCGGCGTTGATGACAGGGTTGGAAGTCTTGAAGTCGGAAAAGATGGGGATATAGTAATTTTTGACGGAAATCCGATGGAAGTATTTACCAAGGCTTTATGTACGATAATAGAAGGAAAAATTGTATATACTGATGAATGTTTTTATGCTAAAATAGACAAAGATTGATAAAATACGAGGTTAGACATTTATGAATAGAAGATGTATCAGAATTGCATTATCCATGCTTTTATGCGTCGGACTGATAACTGGCTGCGGTGGCAATGATTCTTTAACATCAACAGGAGAAAATAATAAGACTCAGGACGGTGAAATGGAAAGTCTGGGTCTGTCACCTGAATTTAATTATGATATACCGGAAATTCTTCCTGACATTATGGTAAATCAACTTGGTTATGCTTCCGGCAGCAATAAAATTGCAGTGTTTCGGGGAGAAACGCTGCCAGATACATATGATTTGGTAAATGCCGAAAACGGAATGGTTGTATACACAGGAGAGATTGAGCCAAAGGGCTATAATGAGATAACCGGGGAAAATATCAGTTACGGAGATTTTACGGATTACAATTCTGCCGGAACTTATTATTTACAAGCGGATGTAATAGGGCGTTCTTATTCGTTTGTTATAGATGATAATCCGTATTCAGATGTTTTTAAGGAGGCGCTTAAGCAATATTATTATAACCGCTGCGGGCTTACCCTCTCGGCTGAACTTGCCGGTGATGCAGCGCATAATGCCTGTCATACCAAAATGGCAAAATTTATGGAAGAATCAGCATCGCAGAGTGAGATAGACATATCAGGCGGCTGGCATATCGGTGAAAACGGTTACAGGGATGTTTCGGGCGGCTGTCAGGCCGTAACAGTTCTTTTGCTTGCCTATGAGTTGTATGGCGAAGTTTTTACAGATGATACAGGGATTCCTGAAAGCGGTAACGGAATTCCGGATATTATGGATGAAATAAAGTACGAAATCGACTGGCTGCTTAAAATGCAGGATAACGGAAGCGGGGCGGTTTATTCTGCCGTAAATGTAATAGATAATTCTGCCGCAACGTATCAGCTATATATTGAACCTGTATCAATGGAGGCAACAATACGTTTTGCTTCTACAATGGCTAAGTTTAGTTATCTCTATCAGGGGTATGATCTTAACTTTGCAACACAGTGCCTTAAAGCTTCCGACAGAGCTTATCGCTTCGCCGAGAAATATTTGGACGATGTTTCTTCCGAGGATTATTTTTGTGCGGCAGCCGAGCTGTATAGGGCAACCGGAACTAATGGTTACCGGAAGGCGGCACAGGATTATTTGACCTCGGAAAACGGAATTGATATGGAAAATGACTATGTTTTCTGGGGCTGTGTTACCTATCTTTCGACTAAACAGAAGGTAGATATGAATATATGCAATAATGTAATTAGTATTTTGCTTAAGTATGTGGAAAATATATCCTTTGACTCCAAGAATTCAAAGTATCTGACGGAAGGGAATAAAGAGCAGAACAATAACGAGGAGCTGCTTCATAAGATGGAGCGGCTGGCGGTAGTTGACCATATTATTACAAACCATGAATATACAACTGTTTTAGAAAATCATCTGCATTATTTCATGGGCAGAAACGCGATGTCAATTAGTTATTTGGACGGTCTGGGCAGCAGAAATTATCAGGCTGTAAATGAAAAGAGCGGAATCATGAAGCAAGTGGATTTGAATGCTAAGCTGATTCTGTTAATGAGTGCGATAGAAAAGGAGCTGTGATAAAATATAAACTTCGGAATATCGGACAGGAGGAAAGATTTTTATGACATATGTGTCATTTTTCTTTTATATATTTTTGCTGATAGTTCTATTTTTGTATTATGCGATTCCTTTAAGGCATAGGTGGGTAGTGCTTCTGATAGGAAGTGCAGCTTTTTATTTTATAGCATATAAGTCCGGATGGCCGATTCTTTTTATAACGGTATTGTTTGCATATGGTTTTGGGAGGCTTATAAATTATTTGCGGGAAAAATATACCGATTCCCACCGGAAACTGCAAAAAGCTGTATTGGTACTGGCTTATTTTTGTGTTGTACTTCCGTGGTTATTAATAAAGAACGGAAATTTTATATTAGTTACCATTTTACATATGTCATCAATTAATTGGATAGTGCCTTTGGGAATATCCTTTTATACTTTGCAGACCATATCCTATCTGGCAGATATTTATAGAGGAGAAATAGATGCCCAGAAAAATATAGCCAAATACGCATTATTTATTCTTTTTTTTCCACAAATTATTCAGGGGCCTATACCTCGTTATGAGCAGTTAGCTAAGCAGCTTTATGAGGGCCGTTTATTTGATGAAAAAAGGTTTGTCAAAGGACTGCAGTTGATTTTATGGGGATTTTTCCTAAAATTAATGATTGCGGATAAAGCAGCTGTAATTGTAAATACGGTTTTTGACAATCCGGAAAAGTATATGGGATGTTATGTTTTGATTGCTGCGGTATTATACAGCATAGAGCTGTATACGGACTTTTTAGCCTGTGTAACGATATCCCAAGGAGTTTCAGGTTTATTCGGAATTGAGCTGGTTGACAATTTCAGGAGACCGTATTTTGCAACATCCATAAAAGAATTTTGGAGAAGATGGCATATTTCGCTCAGTGAATGGCTGCGTGATTATATTTATATTCCGCTTGGCGGAAGCAGAAAGGGAAGGCTCGCTAAATATATAAATCTACTTATAACATTTATTGTCAGCGGTATATGGCATGGCGCCGGATACAAGTTTATATTATGGGGTCTGATGCACGCGATTTATCAGATCTGCGGCGATTTGACAGCCGATATAAGGAATAAGATTTATGATTTGCTTAAATTATCGGAGCAATCCGGTCTGCGTAAAACGCTGCAGCGTATCGGCGTTTTCTTTTGGGTTACTATTGCATGGATTATTTTCAGGGCGGACAGTTTGAGAATCGGACTGAAAATGATAATGAATATGTTTTTAGTACATAATCCATGGATATTTTTTAACGATAAATTGTTAATGTTAGGGTTGGAATGGAAGGAGCTGTGTGTATTAGCAATATCCATAGTCATTTTGTTACTTGTCAGCTATAAGCAGGAAAAAGGCGTGCGGATAAGAGAGCTTATTTTGGACAAGTCCATATATACCCGATGGTTTATTTATATTTTTGCAATTCTATGTATTATGATATTTGGAACTTATGGATATGGTTATAATGCACAGGATTTTATCTATGGAGGCTTTTAAATGGGAAAACATTTGAAATTTGCCGGAAAATGCGTGGTTTTTGTATGTATTCTTTGCATTTGTGTGGCAGCATTATACAGGATAATACTTCCCAAATCTTTTTCTGATGGAAGATGGCCGACGACAGCAACATATGTTGGTTTTTATGAAATGGAAGAAAATACAATTGACGTTCTTTTTCTTGGAAGCAGTTGCGCGGTATCGGCTTTTATACCGCAGGAATTATATAATAATTATGGAATTACGAGTTATAACTTAGGATGTACGCAGCAAAATATGGTTTCGTCATATTTTTGGTTAAGAGAAGCGTTTGCATATCAGCATCCTAAAGCGGTGGTATTGGATTGCTTTTACCTGTTTTTGTATGATGCACAGGATCCGTTAAATATCTCGGAAAGTGCAACAAGAGGCGCGCTGAACTATATGAGGTGGTCATCAGTTAAAAGAGAAGCGATAAAAACAATTTGTGAACTGGATAATAAGCAGTCAGAGCTTAGTTATTATTTCCACAATATCCGTTATCATACCAGATGGACCGCTCTGGCGGAAAAGGACTTTTCATTTTCGGATATGAGCAGGCATTATGAGCTTAAAGGATATGCTCCAATAGCAGAACATTGTGGATATAATCATGCCCCTTTTGAAGAGGGAGATGCGGATGATGAGGCGGATATTATTCCTCTGATGGAAGAATATCTGAATAAAATAGCTGAGTTATGTAAACAAGAGGGCGCTGAGCTTATTTTGGCGGCAGTTCCTAATGCTGAGGAAAATATAGAAAGGTATAATGTAATACACAAATATGCTGATAGGCATAATCTGCTGTTTCTTGATTTTAATGAAAAAGAACTGCATGAAAAAATTGATTTTCAATTTAAGGTAGATCATGCAGATAGACATCATTCAAACCTATGGGGCGCCCAAAAGGTAACAAATTATATAGGAGAAGTGTTAAAGGAACAATATGATGTTGAAGGGCGTGTCGATGAACAGTGGGAGAATACAAAGGATTACTATGAACAGGCAAAAAAAGACTGTGAATTAGCACATATAGAAAATATTGATGAATACTTAACTCAGTTGCATGATGACAGATATAGCATTTTCATTTCAGCCAAGGGATTATATGCATCATACCTAAAGGATTCAACGGCACAGAAAATAAAAGAGCTGGGGCTGATGGATTTAAAAGGAGAAAAACATTACTGCTATTATGCAGTTATTTCGGATGGGAAAATCGAAGAACAGATTGCTTATGAACCAATCAGTCATAGTGGTTCTATTAGGAATAATTTGCTTACATATGATATAACGGGGGCTGGCTCCATAATAATAGACGATGAAGAGCAGTCCCAAGATGGAGGTGGACTTAACTTTGTTGTATACAATAACGATACAAGGAAGATAATTGATTCAGTTTGCTTTAGTACCGACGAGGAAGAAAATGGCGCGTTACGACAAAAATAGAACTGGCATTTAAACCAGTTCTTTATTCCTAAAATATGTTTCCATAATGATTTCGCGCATCGAAGCACCGATTTTTTTCTTCTCTTCCCGTGTCATTTCGCTCATATAAACAGGCTTGCCATACTCAATAACAACATGCGCTTTTTTAATCTTGGGAAGATGGTCTTCAAAAATTGCCGAGGTATTATTGATGCTCATAGGAATAATGGCGCAGCCGCTTCTTTCTGCAATTTTAAAGCTGCCTTCGTGGAAGGGGAGGAAAGTATCATTTACTTTATTTCGTGTGCCTTCCGGAAAAATGCAGATGGAAATTCCAGAGTTAATTTTTTCAATACCTTCTTTTATGGTATTCAACCCCTGCTTTATATCGTCGCGGTCCAAAAAAAGACAATGCAGATATTTCATCCAGTCACGAAGGAGCGGATAGCGCAGCATTTCTTTTTTGGCAACATATCCGGTGGGGCGTGGAACCCTGACATAAGTAATCAATATATCAAAATAACTTCTGTGATTACCGATATACAGCACAGGTTTATCCGTTGGAACGTTTTCTTCACCGATTACGGTTACTTTAGTCCCCGAAATAAACAAACAGACCCGGAAAGCCGCATTGACAATGGCGAGCGAGCTGCGGTTTTTCAAATCCATATTAAATTTTCCGATGATATATTCAATTATAAGAACAGGAATACTGCATACAAGGAACAGTACTACGAACAGAGCAACTATAATAAATCGAATCATAATCATTGCCTCCCGGTTTTACGCGATGTTTGCTTCTTCAGCTTATTATATAGGACTTCTCTTTTTTAATCAATAGGAATAGACTTTTCTGTTTCCTAATAGAATTAGTAATAACAAGGTTTTATTGTGATAGACAATTGCGAAAGGAAAGATTATTACTATGTATGAATTAGGAAAAAGAATGTGCAGCGCAGTGTTAGTTATGTTAATGTGCATGGGCGTTATTGCCTGCGGTGCGAAACAAGACCCGATGGAGAAAATCAGGGATTTGGATTTTTCTGTCATTGCGGAAGATAAGCTTCCGGAAGAACTGCTTGATATGATCGAACAGAAGAAGGCTAACAATTTTAAGATGACATTTCAGGACCAGGGATTTGTCTATATCTGCGTCGGATATGGAGAACAGGAAACAGGCGGTTATAGTATTGCGGTAAATGAATTGTATGAAACAAGCAATGCTGTTTATATTGATACTAATCTGATAGGGCCCGGCGTGGAGGATAAGGGAAAGGCTTCACCAAGCTATCCGTATGTTGTGGTAAAGATGGAATATATTGATAAGCCGGTAGTGTTTAGCTGAAAAATGTGGTACAATTAGATTGTTACAGACGAAGGGATGCTGTGAGCGATAAAATAGTCATCCGAAGCAGGTGTTTGGGATAGAGGAAAAATATGTTATATATTACGAATGGATATTTAATTGACCCTAAATCAGGTCTGGAAGGGGTCAGAAATATATTGATCAATGAGGGACGGATTGCCTGTATTGCACCGGCTGAGTGTTCATTGGCTGAGATTATTGAACAAAGCGGGTTGAAGGTTGATGAGAAAGAAGTTGACCAAATTGGTCAAATTAATGCCGCGGGCAAAATTGTCGCGCCGGGGCTGGTGGATGTACATGTACATTTTAGGGATCCGGGATTTACTTATAAAGAGGATATTGAGAGCGGGGCGGCAGCGGCGGCCAGGGGAGGTTTTACCAGTGTGGTGTTAATGGCCAATACCAAGCCGGCAGTCGATAACGTCGAGACCCTTAAATATGTGCTTGAGAAGGGGCAGAAAACCGACATTAATGTATATAGCTGCGCTAATGTTACCGTAGGTATGAAAGGTAAAGAACTAAGCGATATGGAAACTTTAAGCCGGATGGGCGCGGCCGGATTTACGGATGACGGCATACCCATTCTGGACGAAGAGTTGTTACGCATGGCGTTGAGAAAGGCGGCAGAACTTAACAAGCCGGTGAGCCTGCATGAAGAAAACCCTGAATATATCACCAATAACGGCATTAATGCGGGAAAAGCCGCAGCTCACTTTGGAATTGGCGGTTCACCGCGGGAAGCCGAAATCAGTATGGTAGAGCGGGATATTAAGATTGCGGTTGAAGAAGAGGCAGATTTATCGATTCAACATATAAGCACGAAAGAAGCGGTAGAGCTTGTCAGACGGGCAAAACGACATAGCTGTCATATTTTTGCGGAAGCTACGCCTCATCACTTTACTTTAACAGAGGAGGCGGCAATCAAACACGGTACGCTTGCGAAAATGAATCCGCCGCTGCGTGAAGAGGAAGACAGAATGGCAATCATAGAGGGATTGAAAGACGGAACGATTGATATGATCGCTACCGACCATGCACCTCATAGCAGCGAAGAGAAAGCTAAACCTATTACTGAAGCGCCAAGCGGAATCATAGGCTTGGAAACGGCGTTGTCGCTTGGAATAAGGGAGTTGGTAATACCCGGACACCTGACTATGATGCAGCTTATGGAGAAAATGAGCCTTGCGCCTGCGGGATTATATCATCTGGATGCAGGCTATATAGCGGAGGGGGCGCCTGCGGATATAATTATTTTTGATAAGGACGCGGAGTGGATAGCAGGTAACTTTGTGTCTAAGTCAGGTAATTCGCCGTTTATTGGACAGCGTATGCCGGGGGTTATTGAATATACTATATGTGGCGGGAAAATTGTATTTGAAAATCCGGAAAAATAATATGGGGAAAAATAAATTTTTCACCTGCGAGTATTGGTGCTAAAGCGCTTTCGGCGCTGCCCAAACATCGCAGGTTGGGAGAAAGGGTATGGTTACTAATATGGCACAGAAGAAAAAAGTAATAACGACAGTCGTGTCACAAGCTGAAATTTCAGAAAATATTTATGATTTGTGGCTGGAAACAGACTTATCACAGGATGCAAAGCCGGGGCAGTTCGTAGCGCTTTATCCAAGTAATGCCGCGACGCTGCTTCCAAGACCTATCAGCATATGTGAGGTGGATAAAAATAAAGGATGGCTTCGTCTTGTATACCGTGTCGCAGGGCAGGGAACCAGAGAATTTTCCACATATCATTCGGGAGATAAGGCAGCGGTTCTCGGCGTGCTTGGAAATGGTTTTCCGCTTGAGAAGGCTGAAGGGAAAAGGGTATTCATTATGGGCGGCGGCATAGGAATTCCGCCGATGCTGCAATTAGCGAAAGAGCTTGATGCAGACAAAATGATCATTGCCGGATACAGGAACGCGGACCTTTTTTTAAAAGAGGAGTTATCTGAGAATGGTAAGCTCTATATTGCGACAGAGGATGGCAGCGTAGGCAGCAGGGGCAATGTAATGGATGCCATAAGAGAGAATGACCTGCAGGCTGATGTGATCATGGCGTGCGGACCTATGCCTATGCTTCGTGCGATTAAGCAATATGCGGCAGAGAATAAGATTGAAGCATATATATCCTTAGAGGAGAGAATGGCCTGCGGTGTGGGAGCCTGCCTTGGCTGTGTATGTAAGACTAAGGAGGTGGACCACCATTCGCATGTGAACAATGCGCGTATATGTACGGATGGTCCGGTATTTGAAGCAAACGAGGTGGAAATTTGATGAATACAAAGGTTGAGATTGCAGGAGTTACTTTTAAAAATCCGGTTATGACGGCTTCCGGGACATTTGGTTCAGGAATGGAGTATGGTGAGTTTGTGGATTTGAACAAGCTTGGAGCAGTGGTTACCAAAGGCGTTGCCAATGTGCCCTGGCCGGGGAATCCTACGCCTCGCGTGGCGGAAGTGTACGGCGGTATGTTAAACGCTATAGGCTTGCAGAATCCGGGTATTGATGTTTTTATAAAAAGGGATATTCCTTTTTTAAAACAATACGATACCAAAATTATTGTAAACGTATGCGGCAAAACTGTGGACGATTATCTTGAAGTTGTAGAAATGCTTGCCGATGAGCCCGTAGATATGCTTGAAATTAACGTTTCATGCCCGAACGTAAAAGAAGGGGCAATAGCATTTGGACAAAAGGCCGACAGCTTATACGACATAACATCTAAGATAAAGAAAAAGGCAAAGCAGCCAATCATAATGAAACTCAGTCCGAATGTTACGGATATTGCGGAGATGGCCAAAGCTGCGGAAGCGGCAGGCTCGGATGCGCTTTCAATGATCAATACGATTACCGGAATGAAGATTGATATTTATAGGAAAAAATTTGTGCTTGCCAATAAAACAGGCGGTCTTTCGGGTCCTGCAATCAAGCCTGTGGCTGTAAGGATGGTGTATCAGGCGTCCCATGCCGTAAAGATTCCGGTTATCGGAATGGGCGGAATTGCGTCAGCCGAGGATGCTATCGAATTTATACTGGCGGGAGCTTCGGCAGTAGCCGTCGGCGCCATGAATTTTGTCAATCCTTATACAACTGTGGAAGTGGTAGAGGGAATTGAAGAATATATGCGGAATAATTCCGTCACGGACATAAACGAACTAATCGGCGCGGTAGAATAAACCGGCGCTCTGACAGAATAAAAGTCATAGATTACCTTCATGCGGCATACAATACAATAAGAATACGCATGGAGGTATTTTTGTGGAATTAGTGAAGAAAAAGATACATATGGACCGCATCGCAAGCAAGGCAGGAACCCAGATGGTATTGGAAGAGGATGTAAATATATCGGATAATAGACCGGATGTAAACAACCTGATCGCTGTAAAGGGAGAGGTTGTCATGGATGAAATCCGTATAAATGACGATCGTGTCAGTTTGAGGGGAAAGCTCCAGGTGCAGATGTTGTATCTGACAGAAGAAGAAGGAATGTGCGCCAGCATGGAAGCGGAGCTTCCGTTTGAGGAAAAAGTTAATATGGAGGGAATACATAACGGAGATACGGTGCTGACCTCGTGGATGATCGAAGATTTGAGCGTTGGACTTATTAACTCCAGAAAACTCAGCGTGCAGGCGATGATTTCTTTTGAAATCGAACAGGAAGAAAAAATGGAACAGGAAGCGGCAGTCGATATCTATCATGAAGAACCGGTAGAATATCGTAAACAGGTATATCCGCTTTTGCAAATGACGGTGAACAAAAAGGATATTTTCCGTATCAAAGAAGAAATGGAGCTTCCCGGTAATCTGCCCAATGCTTTTAATATAATCTGGCAAAGCATTACACTGAATAATATAGAATTCAAGGCATTGGATGAAAAGATTGGTCTGCAGGGAGAGATGAAAGCCTTTTTCATCTATGAGGGCGAAGGCGATAATGACAAAGCAATCTGGTATGAAAATACCGTACCGTTCAGCGGAATGATAGAATGTCATGGCTGCCGTGAAAATATGATACCCGATATCCGCTATACAACTTCCCAGTGCAACGTGGAAGTTAAACCGGACTTTGACGGGGAAGAAAGGGTATTTTGCGTAGAGAACGTACTGGATTTGGAAATCCGTCTCTATGAAGAGGAAAGCCTAGAAGTGCTTTCCGATATTTACGGTGTGGCAAAAGAAATTGAAGCAATAACGACAGATGTGTCATTAAAGAGCCTGCTTCTTCATAACAGTGGAAAATGCAGGGTGGCAGACCATGCCAAGATTCAGAATACCGAAATGCACATGTATCAGCTTGTACATAGCGAGGCCGGGATTCAGATTGCGGAGCAGACGATTGTTGAGAACGGAATTTCCGTTACGGGAGAGCTTAATATTACAACAATCTATCTTTGCACCAATGGACAGAATACATTGTACGCAACCAAGAGCTCCATGCCTTTCCAATATTTTATTGATGTACCCGGTATAGATTCTTCCTGTGCTTATCATATTCATTGGAATACGGAACAGCTTTCGGTAACAATGATTGACAGCGATGAATTGGATATCAAGGCAGTGCTTAATTTTGACGTGCTTGTCTTTACGACTAAAAAGACCAGTCTCATTACGGAAATTAATGTATCTGAGTTAGATATGAATAAGGTCAGCGATCTCCCGGGTATTGTTATTTATATTGCCGGAACCGGAGATACGCTCTGGGATATAGGCAAGAAATATTATGTGCCGATATCGCAGCTGAAAGAAACTAACGAGCTTGTCTCAGAAGAAATTAAGGCAGGAGATAAAATCCTTGTGGTAAAAGGAATTTCCTAACAAATTTTTCATAAACTTCAAACTTTATACAGATAAAAACCGGACGGGAATTCGTTATATTAAAAATCCTGTCCGGAACTTTTTTGCATTTTTTTAAACATGCGACATTTCATATATTTTATTTTTCTAAAATATATGGTATTATAGATTAGTAATTGACAATTTTGTGCCCACCAGCTCAAATGTTGCATGTTACGGAAAGGTATGGGTGGTTATATGAAACGTAAAGGACATAAGCATAAGGAATCCTTTTCTTTACTCTTCATATCCAATACGGGTAAGGCAGGCAGACAATTTCATATTTCGCAGTTCGCTTTTCGTGCGCTTATCTGCCTTATCGTTGTTATATGTGCGGCAGCGGCAATTATGGGATATATGGTATATCGCTTATATCCGTCGGGCGGCGGACAACAGGATTTAAAAGAGCAGCTGGAGACTAAGGAACAACTGGTTGTACAGTTAGAGGCAGAAAAGAATAGCTTAAATGATGAAATGCAGGCACTGAAAGCGGAAAATGCAGAATTAAAAGAAGAGATTGAGAATAAAGAGGCGGAAGCTGAGGCAGAGCCGGAACCTGATCCGGAGGACTATGTTCCGATTCGCTATCCTTCTTCAGGAATAAGTTCGGTACTTGCTTCTTATTCTGAAGAGCAGCCGTATCTTTCAATCAATACGCATGTTGAGGGAAATATAGTGGCAACCGGGGACGGTACGGTAACTTCGGTTACGTCTGATGATACATGTCCGGTTATAATCGAAGTCGAACATAAAAAGGGTTATAAGACGCGTTATATGTGCCATCAGGAAGCGGAAGTCATGGCGACAGAAGGCGCGCAGGTTGAGGCTGGAGATACCTTGTTTACTATTACTATAGATGATACACAGCTGGACTACGAGATTACCTTTGAAGGAAATCCGATAGATCCGTTGACAGTAATTAAGGCAAAAGGATAAAAGGAGGATCATATAATGATGGGAAGAAACAAAAACGCAAATTCCGGAACGGATGCGCGGACCAAAATTGGTACAATAATCGGAAAGGGAGCGGTATTTGACGGAAATATCACCGCACCTGAAACTATCCGTATAGACGGTACGCTGAACGGAAATTGTGAATGTAAAGAGCAGCTTATTTTGGGTACAGAGGGACAGATTAAAGGTGATATCAATGCCCAGAATGTTATTATTTCCGGAAAGGTAGAGGGCGATATTGTTGTAAATGGAAAACTGGAGCTTTTGTCTACCGGTAAATTGACAGGAAACATTACCGCAAGATCCCTTGTAATAGACGAGGATGCATGCTTCGACGGAAGATGTACCATGACTACTAATTCGACGGATGGGGTAACTTCTGCTTCTTATAACGCATCTAAGGATGAGAACAAGAATGACAATACAGATAACGCTTCTGATAATGATAAAAACAAGAAAAAATATTAAATAGTCATGAATGGGCATAAAAATGTAATAAAAAATACATAAAAATGGCAAATAACTCATTATGGCCCTAATGTTTTGGCGAAAACGGTACGATATAATTAACAGAAGTGGCGGAATCAATAGATTCTTTATAATGACTATATTATAAATTTTTCCAAGGAGGGATTAGCAATGAGCGTAAACGGAGTTACCAATGCTGTAAACAATTATGATGTTTATCAGACAAGCCAGACATCAGCAGCAAAAGAAACAGAAGAGGCTAAGAACGAAAACAAAACAGCTGAGGAATCAGGTGTTGTTTATGAGCCGTCTAAAGAAACTGCAACAAGTACTGTTAAGAAGACATATACCCAGAACACTGATTTGGTTGCTAAGATGAAAGCAGATCAGGAAGAAAGACAGAAACAGTTACAGAATATTGTAGAACAGCTGATGACCAAGCAGGGTCAGACATTTAATAGTGCAAACGGCATATGGAGCATTTTAGCAGGCGGTAAATTTGAAGTAGATGCTGCTACCAAGGCACAGGCACAGAAAGATATATCAGAAGACGGTTACTGGGGCGTAAAACAGACTTCAGAGCGTATTCTTGATTTTGCTACAGCACTGACAGGCGGAGATCCTAGTAAGATTGAAGAAATGCGTGAAGCATTTAAGAAAGGCTACAAGCAGGCTGAGAAAACATGGGGAGGCGAACTTCCTGAAATCTCTAAGCAGACATATGATGCTGTTATGAAAGGCTTTGATAAGATGGCAGAGGATGCCGGACTTACAACCAGCGCTGCAACAAGCAGTAATTAAATTTAAGTGAGAATAAGACTCCCGACATTGAAGGTTGACTTTGATGTTGGGAGTTTTTTTGGCGTAATAAACACAGGAAATATATGGATAGATTGACAAAGCTTGATAGATTGTATAAAATTAAGTACAATCTATTTTTGTGAATACAGTATACATAAAAGGGGACAACCCACATGAAACAAATAACCAAAAACGCATATGCGAAAATCAATCTGGCTTTGGATGTGCTGCGGCGCAGGCCGGACGGCTATCATGATGTGAAGATGATCATGCAGACGGTGGATATTTACGATACACTGACATTTACGGTGAAAGAGGAAACCGGGATTGTCTTAAAGGTTGATAACAGTGAGCTTTCGGCAGGGAAAGATAATTTGATCTGCCGGGCGGCAGAGAGGTTGTTTGCAGAAAGCGGAGTGACTAAAGGTGTAGAGATTCTTTTAACAAAAAGAATCCCTATTGCGGCAGGAATGGCTGGAGGCAGCACGGATGCAGCAGCGACGCTTCATGGACTTAATGAATTGTTTGAACTTGGTTACTCTTTGGAAGAGCTGCAGAAAATAGGCGTAGAGCTGGGAGCGGATATTCCGTACTGCCTTATGGGCGGGACTGCATTATCAGAAGGAATAGGCGAGGTTTTAACCAGGCTGCCTTCGCCGCCGCAGTGTAGTTTAGTGGTTGCCAAGCCGGATATTAATGTGTCAACTAAATTTGTTTACGAAAACCTGCATGCTGAGAAACTGACCTATCATCCTGACATTGACGGAATGATAGAGGCTGTTAGAGCAGGCAGCTTGAATAAAGTTTCGGATAAGCTTGGTAATGTACTCGAAACGGTCACGGTAAAAGAGTATCCGGTGATTGATGAAATAAAGGAATTGATGAAGGATGAAGGTGCGGAAAATGCCCTGATGAGCGGAAGCGGTCCTACGGTATTTGGTATATTTACAAACGAAGAAACGGCGAAAAACGCAGCAGAACAAATTAAGCAGCGTGGATTATCGAAACAGGTCTTTGTGACTGAATTCATATAGTGGGGGAAAATATATGGGTGATAGGTTTCAAGCTAATTTAGACGAATTCCTTCCTTTAAGGGATGTGGTGTTTAATACGCTTAGAAAAGCAATTCTGACCGGTGAACTTAAAGCGGGTGAGAGGTTGATGGAAATACATCTTGCGAAGCAGTTAGGCGTTAGCAGGACGCCGATAAGAGAGGCTATCAGGAAACTGGAATTAGAAGGGCTTGTTGTAATGATGCCAAGGCGCGGCGCTGAGGTGGCACAGATTACCGAGAAGGATCTTAAGGATGTTTTAGAGGTGAGAAGAGCATTGGATGCGCTCTGTGCTGAGCTTGCATGCGACAGAATTACGCAGGAAGAAAAGGCACAGCTTAAAGACGCCTGTGATGAATTTGAGGAAGCAACCAGAACCGGGGATGCAACTACTATAGCGCAGGCGGATGTACAGCTTCATAATATTATTGTGGAAGCAACAGGAAACCGGAGGCTGATTCAGCTTATTAATAACTTGTCCGAGCAAATGTATAGATATAGATTTGAATACATTAAAGAAGAAGATAAGCATAATAATCTGGTGGAAGAACATAGAATGATTTATGATGGTATAATTAATAATGACAAAGAGATGGCAGCCAAGGCAGCCAGACTTCATATTGACAATCAGGAGAAATCCATAATCAGGCAGATAAGAATGGAGAATAATGAACTCTAAATCGGTATCCTGAATATTTTATTGTCAGAATATTTGCACCGCAGCTGGCAATACTCCTTTATAGACCGGGATAAATATTTCGGCGTAAAGGAGGATTTATAATGAATAGGATTAACGATATTTTTCGGAGTCAGAGAAACAGAATTAAAGAAATTTTTTTGAATCAAAGAAATAGAATTGCAGCTTTAGGGGTTATGGCTTTAGTCTGGTGGTGCGTATTTTATCCCGAGCTGTGTTTTCCGCAGGATACCTATGATGTTGTGGATGATGAGGATATTGTAGAAGAAGAAAACTATCCCGATATTTTGCAGGCGGATGATGAACAGATAGTTATCGGAAGCAGACTGCTTGAATGGTTTAAGAATAAAAAGAATTAGTTAAAATATTTGACTCTATAAACAGAAGGAGCATAAGTATGTGATGAAAGAAAAGGAATTGCTTTGTAATGCGCCAATCGGGGTTTTTGATTCCGGAGTCGGAGGATTGACGGTGGCGAGAGAAATCATGCGCCAGCTGCCGAATGAGAGAATAGTGTATTTCGGGGATACGGCGAGAGTTCCTTATGGAAATAAATCCAAAGAGACTGTAACAAGGTTTTCAAGACAGATTGTAAGATTTCTGCAGATGCAGGATGTAAAAGCAATCGTAGTGGCCTGCAATACGGCAAGCGCTTATGCACTGGATGAACTCGAACATGAAGTGGACATACCTATAATCGGAGTGGTGAAGCCGGGAGCCAAAACTGCTATAGAAGCCACGCACAATGGGAAAATCGGTGTTATTGCAACTCAGGCAACTATTAGCAGCGGGATTTATAAAAGATACATAGAAGAAAATGACACGAGTGTCAGTGTTGTGGAAAAAGCCTGTCCGCTGTTTGTGCCTCTTGTGGAAGAGGGCTTGTGGGAAGACCCGGTGACGGATGAGATTGCCAGAAGATATCTTTCAGAATTAATTGATATAGACATTGATACCCTTATTCTTGGCTGTACGCATTATCCGCTTATCCGCTCCACTGTCGGAAAAATTATGGGAGACAAAGTGACTCTTGTTAATCCGGCTTATGAGACGGCGAGAGAGCTTAAAGAGCTGCTTATAAAAGAGGATTTGGAGAGTGATAAAAGACCTGAACTGGGAACTGAGCTGTATAGATTTTTTGTGAGTGATGCGGCGGAGAAGTTTCAGAAGTTTGCCAATTCAATCATACCTTATGGGATTTTATCGGCCAAGACAATCAATATAGAGGAATTTTAAAATGACTAAGGATGTACTGATATCGCTTTGCACCGTGCAGTCTAATCTTGGGGAAACACAGGAAGACAGAACGCAGACTCTTATATCCGGCAATTATTATGAAAAAAACAGCAGACACTATGTTCTTTATGATGAGGTGATGGAAGGCTTTAGCAAAGCCGTGAAAACCAAGGTTAAGTTTAATGAAGAAATGCTTGAAATCATAAGAAACGGACCTATAGGCGTACGCATGCTTTTTGAGAAAAATAAAAAAAACGTGACAAGCTATAATACCCCATACGGTAATATTTTGCTTGGAATAAGCACGAAAAAGATTAATGTTACAGTACAGCCGGATATAATTGAAATAGATGTGGAGTATACGCTTGATGCTGACGGAGGGCATCTTTCGGACTGCAGTATGAATATGAAAATACAATCCCATAATACAATCTAAAAAGTCAGGCGCTTAGGCCTGACTTTGTTATTTTATAGGTGTTGCACCGGCTTTTTCCTGAGCTTTTTCGATAGCCCGTTTGAAGAAGCCTTTTTTCTTTTTCTCTACGTTAACCTGCTGTTTGCCGTGAAGTCCTTTGACATCAGTGATATATATTCCGCTTACGACAGCTTTTACTTCTTTTTTGACAGGTATTGAATCAAAAATTCTTTCATCGGAAATAAGAGTCATAATCTGTGGTCCGACTTTGGCCTTTACAACCGGCAGCTTGGAATTTCTAAGGTACTTAGGCGTCTGTTCCATAACCATAGGTGGCAGCCCCGCATCCTTCATTTTCATCCGCTTTTTATCAATGATCAGCATGGATACGGTCTGTTTCATCGCATCTATCTGTGCCTGACTTTCCTCCTGCTTTTTCTGAAGCTTCTTTCCTAAAAAGTAAAATACAACCGCTGCAATAACAAGAACAGCTAAAATACTCAATATTACTATTGTTACTGTATTCATATTGCCACCTCCGAACATAGATATTCCATATTTTAGCATTGATTTGAATATTAAGCAAGGGCAGGAAGAAGAATATTTATTGTTTTGGTTTAAATTAACTGAAATGGGGAATTTAATTAAAAATAAATACTTTAATATAGTTGTGATTTATGATATATTTATCTGTATATGGGATATTAGAGAGGAAAAATGATGATTATTAGTAAAAAGACAGCATTATTGTTGGCAGTTATGTTTATGGTGGGAACAGTATCAGCCTGCGGAAATAATTCTGATAATAATAGGGAAAATAATGCAGATATTAATGCAGAAAACAACACAGAAGCCGGCACAGACAATAAAGCGGAAAACAGCGTGGATAATGAGGCAAAAGGTTACGTTTATATAAGCGAAATAAGTGCAGCCGATTTTGTTACGCTTGGTGAATATAAGGGAGTCGAGATTACCGAAGAAGGCCCTTCCGTTTCACAGGAAGATGTAGACAAATACATTGATGATTACATTCTTGCCTCGCGGGCAGTTAAGATACCGGTCGAGGATAGAACTGATGTTCGTGAAGGCGATACTGCAAATATAGATTATACGGGTTATCGCGACGGGGTGCCATTTGACCGCGGTGCGGATCAAGGGTTTGATTTAGTAATCGGTTCAGGTAGTTTTATTCCGGGATTTGAAGATGGTCTGATTGGTGCAAATGTTGGGGATACGGTGTCGTTAGATCTGACGTTTCCGGAGAATTATGGTAATAAAGAGATGGCGGGCGTCTCGGTTACATTTGAAGTGACTATTAACAGTTTATCCATTTCAGAATTGCCTGAACTTACGGACGAGCTTGTTAAAGAGCTGGCGGTCGGAGAGTGTAGTACGGTGGAGGAGCTTAACAGTTACATGCATGATTATTTATCTTCTGCGGCTATGAGAACATATGAGCAGAATATAAAAAATGATGTTACCGGCGCTGTTATGGAAAACTGTACTTTTAAAGAAGAATTACCAGGCGGGCTTATAGACCGTTATTATGATGTACTGATTGAGGATATGACGGAAGCGGCAGCCTCTGTTGGTCTGGATCTGAATACTTATGTTCAAAACTATTATAATATGGATGAGGCGGCTTATACTGCAATTATCAGAAATAATGCACAGATGATGGCTAAACAGTATATAATGTTTCAGGCAATTGCGGACGCTGAAAGTCTTAATATGACAGATGAAGAAAAAGCACAGACCATGGAAGAATTGGCACAAAACTACGGATTTCAATCTGTGGACGTTCTGAAGGAACAGATGGATGAAGAATCGCTGAGTGAATATATGATGGCGGAAAAAGTAGTAGCATTTTTACTTGATAACGCTACAATAAATACAAATGAAGCAGAATGAAAGTGAGGATTTAAAAAGAAAATGGGAATGGAATTAACAGATATCAGGGATTTATTTAGAAACAAAGAAGAATACATTAATAAGGAGATAACGGTTGGCGGATGGGTCAGAAGTATCAGGGACTCTAAGACTTTTGGTTTTATCGTGCTCAATGACGGAACATTTTTTGAGCCGCTGCAAATTGTATACAGTGATGTGCTTAAAAATTTTGATGCGATTTCAAAGCTCAATGTAGGTTCTGCTATTGTAGCTAAGGGTCAGATTGTAGAAACCCCGCAGGCAAAACAACCTTTTGAGATGCAGGCTAAGGAAATTATGATTGAAGGTGTTTCAACATCGGATTATCCTTTGCAGAAAAAGAGACACTCTTTTGAATATTTGAGGACAATTTCACATTTAAGACCAAGAACAAATACGTTTCAGGCGACGTTCCGCGTCCGGTCACTGATTGCTTATGCAATTCATACTTTTTTCCAGGAGCGAGGCTTTGTATATGTGCATACACCGCTTATTACCAGCAGCGACTGTGAAGGCGCGGGTGAAATGTTCCAGGTAACGACACTGGATTTAGAGAATATTCCGAGAACTGAGGACGGCAGTATAGACTATTCGCAGGATTTCTTCGGTAAGCCTACCAGTCTTACCGTAAGCGGACAGTTGAACGTAGAAACGTATGCATTTGCTTTCAAAAACGTATATACTTTCGGACCTACTTTCCGTGCCGAGAATTCCAATACCACAAGACATGCGGCGGAATTCTGGATGATTGAGCCTGAGATAGCTTTTGCGGATCTGACAGATGATATGATATTGGCAGAAGCAATGCTTAAACACATTATACGTTATGTGCTTGACAATGCGCCTGAGGAAATGAACTTCTTTAACCAGTTCGTAGATAAGGGATTGATTGACAGATTAAATCACGTGCTGAATTCCGATTTTGGACATGTGACCTATACGGAGGCAATCAATATTCTTGAAAAGCATAACGATGAATTTGAATACAAAGTATCATGGGGCTGCGACCTCCAAACCGAGCATGAGCGCTTTTTAACAGAAAAAGAATTCAAGCGCCCTGTATTTGTGACAGATTATCCGAAGGAAATCAAGGCCTTTTATATGAAGTTAAATGAAGACGGCAAGACAGTTGCGGCTATGGACTGCCTGGTGCCCGGAATCGGTGAAATTATCGGCGGCAGCCAGAGGGAAGATAATTTGGAAACATTGGAAAAGAGAATGGATGAGCTTGGACTTAATAAGGAGGATTATCAGTTCTATCTTGACTTAAGAAAGTATGGTTCTGCAAGACATGCGGGCTTTGGTCTCGGTTTTGAAAGATGCGTTATGTATCTGACAGGCATGGGCAATATAAGAGACGTTATTCCGTTCCCAAGAACGGTAAATAACTGCGAATTATAATCCTACTTTAAGAGGCGTATGCATATGAGGAAACGAATGACAAATATTGTCATAATAATAATTTTCATAAGTGTATTTTCCATGATGGTGACGCCGGTGAATGCCACGACTATTTCTGAGATACAAGAGGAAAAGAAAAAGAACGAAGAGCAGCTTAATGATATTAATAAGCAGATTTCGGGATATAAAGGCGCGCAGGCGGACATAGGAGCTGAAATTGAAGAACTGGATGCAGAGATGGTCAGTCTGCTTACCGACATAAATCTGATTGAGGAAGAAATCGGTAAGAAAGAGGAAGAGATAGTGAAAACGCAGGCGGATTATGACGCCGCTGTTGCCACCAAGGATGAACAGTATGAATCCATGAAGATCAGGATTAAGTTCATGTATGAAAAGGGTGATACATCATACCTGCAGCTCTTTTTTGAATCGGCCAGTATAGGTGATATGCTGAATAAGGCCGAGTATGTTGAAGCTCTTTATGAATATGACAGAAAACTTCTGGAAGAATATCAGAAAACTGTTGAAGAGGTTGCCGCTCTGCAGGACCGTTTAGAGGAAGAGAAGTCTGAACTGCAGACTTCACAGTATGAGCTTGAAGAAGAGCAGGCTTACGTAGAAGATATTCTTGCCAAGAAACAAAAAGAGTACGAAAACTATGATGTAATGCTGGCTAAGGCAAGGCAGGAAGCAGCCGCATATACGACTAAAATCAAACAGGAAACTGCACAGATTAAAAAGTTAGAAGAAGAGGAAGCCAGAAGAAAGGCTGAAGAAGAAGCAAGGAAAAAAGCTGAGGAAGAAGCGCGTAAGGCAGCAGAAAATGATGGAGATGGAGACCAAAGTGACGGAGATAAAAATAATGGGGACAAGAATGAAGAAGATAAGTCTTCGGAACAGGAAAAGCCTAAACCATCATCTTCAGGAAGTTCAAAAGGTCAGGAGATAGCCAACTTTGCCTGTAAATGGGTAGGAAATCCATATAAGGCAGGCGGTACGAGTCTTACTAACGGTGCAGATTGCTCGGGGTTTGTCTGGGCAGTTTATAATAATTTCGGAATTTCCCTACCAAGAAGTTCATATGCCCAGTCCGGAGTCGGTAAAGCCGTTTCCTATTCAGACGCTCAGCCGGGCGATATTATCTATTATGGCGGTCATGTGGGAATTTATATCGGAAACGGAGAGATTGTACATGCCAGTACGGAGCGCACGGGAATAAGAAGGGCGTCGGCTACATATAGGAGTATTATTACGATTAGGCGGGTTGTATAAAGATTACTTGTTATAAATTTTATATTTAGAAGAAGAATAGTTATTTATGAACGGAGGATTACATATGTATAACCAATATAAGCCGGCGCGTTACATTTTCCGTGCTTTCAATTTAATTGTTTATGCAGCGGCAGCATCAGTTGTATTTATTACTATCATGAATGAGATTTATATTTCCGCAGTTATGGATTCTGTCTTTGGCAATTATTATATTGATTCAAAGCGTGCACTTCTGCTTGCCGCTTTTTTGTTTGCAAATATGTTTCTTATTTTATTCTTTAGGCTTATAAGTAAGAAAGAAAATGATGCGCTTCTCTATTACATATGCGATTTTGTAATCAGAATTACTTTTTCAATTCCTGTTTCATTTATTATTTTTTACTTTGTGTTATATCGTTTTTGCGGTATGTGGTTTAGGACAATTCCTTCGCAGGCTGCTGTATTTGTTATATTGTTCGCGATATTTGATTGCTTGATGAGATTGCAGATTAGGTATCAGTTGGGCGTTAATTATTTTAAGGTATATGAAAGGGTGTAAGTATGTGGTAGAGCATAAATACGTGAAATTAAATAAAGCAAATAATAGAACCCTGACTCTGAATGTGGAGTTGGGGGTTTCTTTTTTAAGATAAAAAGGGAATTATTGAAAAAACGCCATCAATAAGATATGATATGTTCAAGTAATAATATTCTCTCAATATGTGATGATATTTTGAAAGGCAGGAATTTGCTATGAGTCTGTATCGTATCATGCTGGTAGACGATGAAGAAGAGGTGCGAAAGGCAATTATACGTAAGATGGATTGGGAGCAGCTTGGCTTCGAGGTAGTAGGCGATGCTGAAAATGGAGAGGATGCGCTTGAGAAGCTTGAGCAGTTTGAGCCGGATGTGGTCATAACGGACATCCGTATGCCCTATATGGACGGATTAACTTTGACAGCAAAGATTCGTGAGAAATATCCATTTATGAAGATACTGATTTTTTCCGGATTCGATGATTTTGAATATGCCAAACAGGCAATTAAGCTTAATGTTACGGAATATATTTTAAAGCCGGTAAACGGTGAGGAACTGGCGGTGATTTTAAAGCGGATCAGGGAAAGTCTGGATGAGGAGATTGAGCAGCGCCGTAACATCAATTCTTTGAGGGAAAATTATCTTGAAAGCCTGCCGTTACTTCGGGAATTATTTTTAAATAATCTGGTGCGGGGAACTATGGATGTGACAGCAGTGATTCCTAAGATGAGGGAATATGGGATAGATATTTTGGATGCGCGTAAATGGCTGGCAGCTGTAATTCAGCTGGAAAAGGTTGAAAGAATTGAGACACAGGAACTTTCCATGCATCAGGAGCTTATACCAATTTCTGTGCGGGAACTGTTGGAAGACTACTTAAAGCCTTATTGCCGTTTTGCTATTTTTAATTCCATCGAGGGAATTACGGTAATAGCAGCAATAGATGAGCATAATACCCAGAACGGACTTATCAACCGTTTCAATGATATCTGTAAGGAAAGCCGGCGTGTGCTGGAGGTTACGATAACTGTAGGAGTTGGACATGGCTGTGATACTTTGCAGGAGGTTGGCAACTCCTACCGGACCGCCGTGGATGCGTTGGGATATGGAGCTATTGTCGGCAAAGGTAAGACAATCTATATCAACGATGTGGAACCTATGGGCAAGGGAAAACTTCAGTTTAACTCTAAAGATGAGGAAGAGTTGACAGCTGCCATTAAGTTCGGTTCCGGTGATATGATTGAAAATGTGCTTCAAAAGCTGTCAGTCCGTATGGATGATGCTAAAGTTCATGCCGGACAATATCAGGTCTATATGTTGTCCATTGTCAACTGTCTGATCAGAGTGATGCAGCAGTATGATTTGGATATGGACGAAATGTTTGACTCTAAAGACCAGTATGAGGATGTTCTGGCAGGAATCTGCCGAAGAGAGGAATTTACAGAGCGTATCGTGCCCATTGCATGTCGCATGAACGAGGCTATGAACCGGGAAAGGGATAACACGACAAGAAGAGTGATTGAGGAGGCCAAGGAATATATCCGGGAGAATTATTCCAATCCGGAATTGTCCGTAGAAATGTTGTGCCGGCATCTGCACATGAGCCCGGCTTACTTTTCCACTGTGTTTAAGAAAGAGACAGGTCAGACGTATGTCAATTATCTGACTGAGGTGCGCCTTAATAAAGCGGTGGAACTGCTGAATGAGACTGACGATAAAACGTATATGATTGCCCAGAAGGTCGGGTATCAGGAGCAGAACTATTTCAGCTATGTTTTCAAAAAGCGATACGGGGTATCTCCTACAAAGTACCGGGGAGTGTGAAAGGAGCGCTATGGAACGGGATATGTCAACGGAACTGGAGAAAAAGACCAGTATCCGCTATATGATCTTTATCTATTTTACGGTCAGTGCCCTGGCGGTAATCATGTTGATTGGTGTGATTCTCTATACACAGATGTCAAGACAGTTGACACTGGCGTTGCAGGACGAGAATCAGGCTGTTCTTGGGCAGATCAACCGCTCGGTGGATTCTTATCTGCGTACCATCATGAAGCTGTCTGACAGTCTTTACTATGATGTTATCAAAAATGCGGATCTAAATAAGGAATCTTTAAACAGCCGGATTACCCTGCTTTATGATAATAATAAGGACAGCATTGCCAATATTGCGCTGTTGTCAAAAGATGGTGAACTTCTGGAAGCGGTACCTGCGGCGCGTCTGAAGACTGATTTGGATGTGACAGACGAGCAATGGTTTGCCAATACCCTTGAGCGGACAGATAACCTGCATTTTACCACACCTCATGTACAGTATATATTTGATAACAATGAGAATCAGTACCGGTGGGTAATAACACTCACCCGCGCAGTTGAGATTACACATGGCACATCTACGGAACAGGGTATCCTGTTGATTGATATGCGTTACAGCAGCTTACAGCAGATTTTAGAGAATATTACTTTGGGAAATCAGGGATATCTCTACATGATAAGCAGCAGCGGAGAGTTGATTTATCATCCTAATATGCAGATGATAGAGACAGGGCAGATGTCAGAAAACATTGATGCAGCGGCGGATTACAGAGACGGAAGTTACCGTGAAAAGTATGGCGGAGAATGGAGAGAAGTAAGTGTTAAATCCGTAGGATATACAGGATGGAAACTTCTTAGTGTCACGCCCGAAAAAGGTTTGCCGTTAGGTAATTTGAAAATGCGTCTCTTTGCAGTATTTGTTGTGGCGGCATTTCTGTTGGTGCTGATTATTACCAATACATTTATTTCATCACGTATCACTACGCCTATTCAGAAATTGGAGAAGTCGGTCAATGCCATTGAGGCAGGCGATCTGGATACGGATGTATATATGGGTGGTTCTTATGAAATCAGGCACCTGGGTCGTTCTATCGGAGATATGGCGAAGCGGATTAAAACGCTGATGGAAGATATTGTGGCAGAGCATGAATCCAAGCGTAAGGGTGAATTTGACACCTTACAGTCTCAGATTAATCCTCATTTCCTCTACAATACACTGGATATAATTGTATGGATGATTGAAAATGAGCAAAAGCAGGAGGCGGTCAAAATAGTTACAGCGCTGGCCCGTTTTTTCCGTATCAGCCTCAGCAAAGGCAAAAGTATCATTACTGTCAGGGACGAATTGGAGCATGTACGTAATTACCTGATGATCCAACAGATGAGGTTTAAAAATAAATTTGTTTATAATATTGAAGCTGAAGAGGAAGTAATGAATCTGAGCAGTCTGAAGCTGATACTACAGCCTCTGGTGGAGAATGCAATCTATCACGGTATGGAATTTATGGACGGTGATGGGGAAATTTCTGTAAAAGTATACAGAGAGGCAGAGGATTTATGGTTTAGGATAAGTGATAATGGGCTAGGTATGACGCAGGAGCAGGTGGATAGTCTGCTCGGAGAAAACAGTCCTGTATCTTCAAAGCGTGGCTCCGGAATCGGAGTTAAAAATGTAAATGAGCGGATAAGATTGTATTTTGGTGCAGATTACGGACTTACGATTCAGTCGAAGCCGGATGAGGGAACAATTATAAGTATTCGCTTGCCGGCACAGATTTACACGGAAGCGATGGAAAAGGAGTAAGAATGATAGGAAAACACGGGAAGCTGCTTATATTTTTATATATAGTGTTCCTGATAATACTGTTTCTCATGTGTTCTACGGATTTGATCATTCGGGAGCCGGAGCGGGAAATTTATCAGATAGCTGTCATTATAGAAGATGTCCGGAGCGATAATTACAGTAATTTCCGTAAGGGAATGGATCAGGCTGCCATGGAATTTAATGTTGATGTCCGTTTTATCACGTTGTATGAGAAACTGGATGTAGAACAGCAGATGGAATTGATGGATCGTGAACAGCAGGATGGCGCGGATGCGCTGATTGTGGTTCCTGCGGATGAGGAACAGATAAACGGAAAGCAGATGACAATTCCGGTGATATTTCTGCGCTCCGGATTAGGCGGAGCTAGCATGGGAAGTATTATTGTAGATTACGAGAATATGGGGGAGCAGCTTGCCGGTAAGATTTCAGAGGATATTAAGGAAAACAGTACTGTATTACTTCTTACGAATCCGGCGAAGCAAAGCGATATGGACCGTATGTTTATTAATGGCGCCGAAACAGCGCTTTCTGCCGACGGGTACAGTATACAAACGATAAAGATAAATGATGAAGATGGGATATTGGCGTCTCTGGATATTCTGGAGGTGTGGAAAAACAGGAATGCCGTGATATTGGCGGAGAATCAGGAAATTTTGACGGCGATGGCAGGTGTTATGGCGGATGACCCCGAGGCGGCAGCCCATGTCAGAGGACTTTACGGCAGGGGGAATACGATGCCGATTCTCAATTATATGGACCGGGGATACATCGACGGCATCTGCGTGACAGATGATTTCAGCATAGGTTATCTCAGTGTGCGTGAGGCAGTTCAGGCACTGGAAGGCTATGACAGTTCTTACATCGTTATGGATTCTTATTATATAGAAAAGGAAGAACTGCGGGAACCGGTCTATGAGAAGGTTCTGTTTCCAATAGAGTAATCTTGGAGGTTATAAAGATGGCAAGGTTAAAAATTCTGCTGATGTTAGCAGTATGTATATTACTTACTTCGTGTCAGGGAGTACGAAAGGAAGAAACGAAGAATTCGATTCGTATCGGTATAAGTCTATATCGTGCAGATGATACTTTTATTAACAATCTTCGAAGTATTATGGAGGAGAAGGCAAAGGAGTTTGAACGGGAGACCGGCATCAAAGTGACGCTGGATATTCAGGATGCCAAAGGCAGTCAGAATACTCAGAATAACCAGGTAGACCGGTTTATATCGTTAGGGTGTGATGTACTTTGTATTAATCCGGTGGACCGCATGGAGGCTTCTGCCATCATTGACAGGGCTATGACGGCAGAGGTACCGGTGGTGTTCTTTAACCGGCAGCCGGTGGAGGAAGATATGAATCGATGGGACCAGCTCTATTATGTTGGTGTGGATGCTAAGGAGACAGCCATCCTGCAGGGGGAAATGATTGTCGAGCTGTATAAGGAACATCCGGAGGCAGTGGACATAAACGGTGATGGTGTAATAAGTTATGTTATGCTGGAAGGAGAGACCAGTCATCAGGATTCGCTGATTCGTACGGAATGGTCTGTGCAGACATTGAAAGACGGCGGAGTTCCTATAGAAAAGATTACCGGTGGGATTGCCAACTGGGAACGCAGTCAGGCATCAGCGTTGATGGAGCAGTGGATGACAGAGTATCCTGATTCCATCGAGCTGGTAATCAGCAATAATGATGATATGGCATTAGGCGCTATTGATGCAGTGGAACGCGCTGAAGTTACGTTGATGAATGTAATCGGGATTGACGGCACTACGCCCGGACTGGAGGCATTAGAGAGCGGTAAACTTCTTGGGACGGTATCTGCTAACAAAGAACTATATGCCAGCGCTATCGTAGAATTGGCAGCCAGTTGTGCTTTGAAGCAGAAGCCGCCGGAGGAATATTCGTTGACAGATGGGAATTATTACTGGACGCCACAGGAAATTTTAATCAATAATATCGAAGAAAATCAATAAATAATCTAAAAAAATCTTATAGAAAATAGACAAAAAATATTTTATAATAATTTCGTTGATAGTCATTATGTGCAAAAATGATGCATAAAATGACAAAAAAGATAAACACGCTCATAATTTGGGCAGAATAAGGGAGGATTTTAAACTATGAAATTAAAGAAAATAATTGCAGTAGCAATGGCATCTACGATGATGCTTGCAATGACAGCATGCGGCAATACACCCGCACCGGCAGCAGACAACACAACAACAGACACACCTGCAGCAGATAACACAGCAGCACCTGCAGCAGACAACACAGCAGCAGATGCAACGGCGGCTGCAGCACAAGACGCAGACGCAGCAGCAGCAACAGTAGGAGAAGGCGGCAATATCGGTGTCTGCATTTATAAGTTTGATGATGCATTTATGACTACTTATCGTAACGCATTGCAGGAAATCCTGGAAGGCAAAGGTTATACCGTAACTGTTATGGATGGTAAGAATGACCAGGCAGAGCAGAATAACCAGATTAACAACTTCATTGCACAGGGTGTTGACGCATTGATCATCAATCCTGTTATGACATCTGCAGCAGATCAGATTATTGCTACAGTAAAGGATGCAGGAGTACCTACCGTACTTATTAACCGTGAGCCTACTGCAGAGCAGATGGGTGTATATGACAAACTGGTTTATGTAGGCTGTGATGCACGTCAGTCCGGAACAATGCAGGGTGAATTGATTCTGGATACCGCTAATAAAGGTGATATCAACGGCGACGGTAAAGTTTCCTATATCATGATTCAGGGTGACCCGGAGAATATTGATGCTCAGTATCGTACAGAGTTCTCTGTAAAGGCTTTGACCGATGCAGGAATGGAAGTTGAAGAACTTGACTTACAGCGTGGTGACTGGGATCGTAACAAGGGTCAGGA
The DNA here is from genome assembly GCA_947174705.1 of uncultured Lachnospiraceae bacterium. Classification (GTDB taxonomy): domain Bacteria; phylum Bacillota; class Clostridia; order Lachnospirales; family Lachnospiraceae; genus UBA3282. The sequence continues at coordinate 26,372 of CAMWKB010000003.1, read as the reverse complement.
AATCGCACAGAATGACTTAGCTAAGTTTGGTGATGAGATCGAAGTTGTTTTCTGTAACAACGATGATATGGCAATCGGTGCTCTTCAGGCAATTCAGGCAGCAGGACGTACAGTAAATGAAGATATCTATCTTGTAGGCGTTGATGCTCTGGATGCAGCTTTGAACGAAGTAGCAAACGGCAATATGACAGGTACTGTTTTGAACGACGCACAGGGTCAGGCACAGGGTGCTGTTGACGCTATGGAAGCTTTACTTGGCGGCAAGACCTATGCAGAAGGCGAGCAGTCAATCTATGTAGATTATGTAAAAGTTACTCCGGATAATGTATCTAATTTCCAGTAATTGAAATGAATCACAATTATATGAATGTATAAGTCACGGGGAAGTGCGTGTGCATTAGCGCATGCACTTCTTTGATATTAACAAAGTGATTTCAGAAGATAATAAAGGGGGTTGTTAAATTGTCAGAATATCGTTTAGAAATGCACGACGTTGTGAAAACGTTTCCGGGTGTCAAAGCGTTGAACGGTGCACAGCTTAAACTGCGTCCGGGCACAGTACACGCTTTGATGGGCGAGAACGGCGCCGGAAAGTCTACACTGATGAAGTGCATGTTCGGTATTTACCACATGGATGAAGGTGAAGTAATCTATGAAGGGGAAAAGGTTCAGATTAATGGACCACTGGATGCTTTAAACCGCGGAATTGCCATGGTGCATCAGGAATTACAGCCGATTCCGGAAAGAAGTATCGGTGAGAATATTTATGTCGGACGATATCCGATGAAAAAGCTTGGACCGATACAAGTGATAGACCATGATAAAATGTATGAGGATGCGGCCAGGGTTTTGGAAGAGGTTCATTTAAATTTTGATGCCAAAGCAAAATTGGGCAGTCTTTCGGTATCCCAGATGCAGCTTGTTGAGATTGCGAAGGCAGTTTCTGCTGACTGTAAGGTATTGATTCTTGATGAGCCTACCTCATCTTTGACAGCGGCGGAGGTTGAGGCGCTGTTTACGATTATCAATGAATTGCGGAGCAAAGGAGTTTCTATCGTATATATCAGCCATAAGATGGATGAGATTCTGCGTATCAGCGATGAAGTTACTATTATGCGTGATGGTCAGTATATTGGAACATGGTCTGCAAAAGAACTGACTACGGACTTTATTATTACTAAGATGGTAGGACGTGAACTTTCCGAGCTGTATCCTACGCGTGAGAATGTACCGGGTGAGATTGTATTCGAAGTGGAGGATTTTACTTCTATCAATCCAAAGAGCTTTAGGCATGCTTCTTTTCAATTACGCAAGGGTGAAATCCTTGGTGTGGCAGGTCTGGTAGGAGCCCAGCGTACGGAATTGATGGAGGGATTGTTCGGACTTCGGAGTCATACGGCCGGAAAGATTACATATAAAGGAGAAGAAATTAAAATTACCCAGCCAAAGGATGCCATCAACAATGGCATTGCCATGCTGACAGAGGATCGGCGTGCTACAGGAATTCTGGGCGTGCTGTCTATTGCGGATAATGTTTCCATCGCATCCTTAAATCAATATCTGATTGGTGGGGTTATGTTGGATGATGCAAAGATTGAAAAATTGGTACAGGAAAATGTGGCTAAGCTTTCCATCAAGACACCATCTTCCAAAACCCAGATTCAGTCACTTTCCGGTGGTAATCAGCAGAAGGTGCTGATCAGCCGCTGGCTGGCTAATAGTCCGGAGGTCTTTATTATGGACGAACCAACAAGAGGTATTGATGTGGGAGCCAAATATGAGATATATTGCATTATTGCTGAGATGGCAAAACAGGGCAAAAGTATCATCATGATATCTTCCGAGATGAGTGAGCTTATCGGTATGTCAGACCGTATCATGGTCATGTGTGATGGCCGTGTTACCGGATTTATTGACGGAAATGAAGCTAATCAGGAAAATATCATGGCGCTGGCGACACAGTTTGAATAAGGAGGGAGAACATTATCATGCAAAAATCTTTTAATGTGAAAAAATTTATATCCAACAATGCAATTATCATTCTGATTGTGCTGTTGGCTATTCTGACAGGATGTACGACTAAGAATTTCTTTACCATAACTAACTTTAAAAATCTGGTAGTCAATGTATCTCCCAGATTTATCATTGCCTGTGGTGTATCGGGCTGTCTGATAACGAAGGGAACAGACCTTTCAGCCGGACGTGCGGTAGGTCTTGCGGCATGTCTTTCTGCTATGCTGCTGCAGAGTTTAGATTATTCTGCCCGTATGCTGCCTTGGGTGCCGGATATTCCGTGGCCGATAGCATTGATCATTGTTATTGTAATCATGGGATGCTTTGGCGCTGTAAATGGTATTGTAATTTCTGTTTTGAAGGTTCCGCCATTTATTGCAACTCTGGGTATGCAGACCATTATTTATGGATTATGTTCACTGATTACCAACAACCAGCCTATGGGAGGTTATAAGAAGAGTTATCTTACTGTTGCAAGCGGTTCTCTTGGACCGATTCCATACCTGATGATCTTTGCTGTTGTGATTGGTCTCTATTTTTGGTTCTTATACAATAAGACTCGTCATGGTAAATATATGTATGCAATCGGTGGTAATGAGAATGCTGCACAGGTTGCCGGCGTAAATGTACGCGGTTCCCTGATTCGTATCTATATTCTGGCAGGATGTATGTATGCGCTGGCAGGTTTCCTTGTAGGTGCGAAGGCAGGCGGTGCTTCCACGGCAACAGGTAATGGATATGAGCTGGAAGCTATTGCAGCATGTACGATCGGTGGTGTATCAGCTAACGGTGGTGTTGGCCGTGTAGGCGGTATTCTGATAGGTGTACTGGTATTTGAAATTTTGAAGATTTGTCTCCAGTTCCTCGGTGTGGATCCGGCTTATACATACATTGCACAAGGTCTTGTAATCGTAATTGCCGTTGCACTTGACTTGAGAAAGTATTTACAGAAGAAATAAAAATTGAAAGGAATTGTGGTTATGGAAGAGGAGCAGAAGGAGAAGTCTTCCGGAGGCAGTTTGTTTGAGGGAATCTATGATCAGCTGCCGGATATTTCCGTAAAAGCTGTGGATCGGTTTATTTTGATTTGTGCGATTGCTCTTGTGGCAGTTATTCTGGTTGGAGTGCTGAAAGCGAATCACATATTTTAAGAATTGTATTGTACGCAGGACATGAGAGAATATACTCTGTCCTGCGTAATTTTATGTCCATGATACATAAGGACTTGTCTGTGGGATTTTTTCCAGGGAGTTTTTACCGTGAGTTTACTTAATCATTTTTGTAAAGATTGCCAAAACACTAAAAAGCAATTATAATAAATCGTAAAAGAAGTTATGAATAAGTAAAAAGGAGGAGGATATGAAACAATTTCAAATTCTCTATAAAGATGATAAGGGATTTCTGGAAAAGCTGAAAGAAATTAAGCAATGGCGCACTTCTCATTCGGCTTATGCTACCATATTCAGAATATATTCGGAGGATATGGAGATTGAACATATCCGGAATATTTGTGATTATCTGGATGATGAAATGCCGGATGCACTGTATTTGGGATGTACAACGAATGCCAATATCATGGATGGAGCATTGTCAGACACTAAAATTATTTTAACATGTACAATTTTTGAATATGAGACTACTCAGGCGAAAATTCTGCAGCTTCCTTTTTCGGAGGAAAATGCGGCTCAGGACGTGGCAGTGCTGAAAGAATATTGTGATGCAAATCCATGGGTTCAGGCAGTGGAAATGCATGCCACTATAATGGATATGTCAATGATGGAGTTTTGCAATGAAATGAGCCGTTTGCGAGAGGATATCCAAGTATTTGGCGGCGGTGCATTTAATCCCGATATGGATGATGATACAGCGTTTGTGTTCTCCAAAGGAAACGGGTTTTTAGAGCATGGTATCATTTTCCTGTTGTTGGGCGGAGAGGATTTTCATACATACAGCACTCTTATTGCGGGATGGAAGCCGTTAAAAAGAAGATTCAGGATTACAAAGGCGGATAGGGAGATTTTGTATGAGTTGGACGGAAAACCTGCCTTGGATGTTTACCGGAGATTTTTAAATATCAACAAAAATGACAAATTTTTCTCCAATACACTGGAATTCCCGTTGCTTTTGGAACATGGCGATGTTGATATTCTGCGTTGCCCTCTGGCAGTCAATGATGACGATTCGCTTGTGATGTCCTCTGACATGCAGGAAAATGCGATTGTCAGGCTGGCCTATGGCGACCCGGAAACAATTCTTGCCAGTATAAGAGAGGATGGGCAGAATATAGCGGACTTTTGCCCTGAGGTTATACAGACTTTTTCCTGTGCTGCCAGAAAGGCATTCTGGGGAGACGAAAATATCAGTGACGAGACGATTTTGTTTAACAGCGTTGCCCCTACAACTGGCTTTTATACACATGGCGAGTTTTTGCGCATAAAGGGCGATATGCTCAATTTCAATGTGACTCTTGTAATTGTTGCCATGCGGGAGGGCGATATGCCGGAGAATGGCAATAAAGTGAATATAGCCAAGGCACAGATTGATAATGACAATAACGAAAGGATACCTATTATCAGACGTTTTGTTTCTTTTATCGAGGCATCCACTGCAGAGTTAGAGGAAATGAATATGAAGCTTGCATTAACCTCTGTTACGGATGGATTAACGAGGCTTTATAACCGCGCGGAGATTGAGAGAAAAATCCGCAGGGCTTTGGATAAGCGCAAAAATCAGGAAACAAGCAACAATATTTCATTGATTATGCTGGATATTGATAATTTTAAAAAAGTAAACGATATCTATGGACACAAAGAGGGCGATCACGTTATACAGGCGCTGTCCGACGTCCTCAGAAATACAACGGCAGGGGTACATTCCTGTTCCCTTGGTCGTTGGGGGGGCGAAGAATTTATGATATTGCTGTCGGATAGTAATGCGGATGAGGCAGCAGTTCTGGCAGAGAAAATCCGTCAGGAGTTTTCTTCGGTATCTTATGAAACTGCCGGATGCCAGACAGTGAGTATTGGAGTAACGCAGGCAAAGGATGAAAATGCCGACACACTTTACAACAGGGTAGACAAGGCTCTTTATATGGCCAAAGCAGCTGGAAAAAATCAGGTTGTAAGGCTGGATTGAGTAAGAATGGGGGATTAGCATGAGCGATGTTTTTAATAATGAATTGTTTGAAGCATTTGCATCAGCGTCGGACAATGTTTATATCTATGTATGTGATATGAAGACAGATATTTCACGTTGGTCCAAAGCTGCCGTGAATTATTTCGGGTTGGAAGGGGAGTACATAAAGGATGCGGCGAATATGTGGGCGCAGCATGTACATCCGGATGATTTAGATGTTTATACGGAGGACATCGAAGGTGTGTTTTCCGGCAAAAAGAAATATCATGACTGCCAATACAGGGCGTTGAATAAATCGGGAAGCTATGTATGGGTGGAATGCAAGGGCAGCGTGATTAGGGATGCGGAAGGAAATCCTATAATTTTTGCGGGACTTATGACAAGAATAGATGGGCAGAGTAAATACGATTCTCTGACCGGACTTTTGACAACACATGAGCTGCATTATTTCGACTTTGCTTCACAGCCCGGAATTGCCTTGCTGATAGGTATTGATGGATTCCGGAAAATTTTAAGCAACTATGGATATAATATTGGGGACGAGCTTTTAATCAAATTTTCAAGGGAAATAAGCAGTTTATGCAATCCCGAATGGAAAGTGCTGCGGTTTAGCGGAGATGAATTCCTTGTTATTGCTTTCGCATCCAATCTGCAGGAAGTGACGGATTTTTATGAAAAAGTATGTCGGGAAACGGATATTATAAAACTGGAAGACGGACGGAAGGTTGGAATTTCCATATCGGCCGGCGGAGTGTTTTTCCCTCAGGATGCAGATAGCAGAGAAGTTCTTATCAATAAACTGGAGCACTCACTGGAGTATGCCAAGAATAACCGGAGAGGAAACCTGGTATTTTTTTCGGACGAAATTGCCGCAAAACATGAGAGAGGGCTGGTTTTGCGGGAAGATTTAAAGCAGTGTATTAAAAATGATTTTAAAGGATTTGAATTGTTTTTTCAGCCATTTATCAATCCGGTCACCGGCACAATTGCGGGCTGTGAATCTCTTCTGCGTTGGAAAGGGGAAAGAATAAAAGATTCCTATCCGATGGAGTTTATTAAGGTTTTAGAGGATTACGGCGATATTAATGAAGTCGGATTCTGGGTTATGGAACAGGCGATTAAGCAGCAGGCGGAATGGCGCGATACATACGGAGAACTGCAGATAAGCTTTAATGTATCTTATCAGCAGTTTATAGATGATACCTTTGAGGAAAGAGCGATATCCTGTATAGAAAAGTACGGAGTAAATCCGAAATACATCATTATAGAGCTTACGGAAAGCTGCCAGGTAGAAGACCCAAAAGAGCTTGCGGCTATGTTTGGCAGACTGCGGGAACGAGGCTTTAAAATAGCATTGGACGATTTCGGAACGGCGTATGCTTCTATGGAGATGTTAAAATGGCTCCCTGTGGATTATATTAAAGTGGAACATTCTTTTATCAGGGAACTTGCGCAGCCGGGACACGACGTAGATTATGTGATTGTTGACAGTCTTTTGGAAATGTGCAGGCGCTTAGGATATAATTCTATTATAGAAGGTGTTGAGAACAGTAAAGTGGCGGATATCGTGGGAGACTTGAATGCAACGCTGCTGCAGGGATACCATTATTCACGTCCTGTATGCCGGCAGGATTTTGAAAAGCTACTGGATGAAGATAGGAAATAGTGTAAGGAAAGTTTATGACGATTTTGTACAAGAATATATTTGAGGAAGAAATCCTCAAAAAATGCGCATGGTAGCAGATTTAAAATGCATCATGCGCATTTCTATTAATATAAGGGGATATGTACAAATGTGTGTTGAAAGTATATGAGTGATGTGTCTAGATATGTGCTGAAAGCATATGAGTGACGTGCCTGTATATATGCTGCTGGCATTTGGATGTTTTATGCAGCTTGACAGCCGCTATTCGCAACTTATGCAGTACTATCTTGCAACAAGAGCAGGTAATAAATATAGTATAAATGTAATTGTAAAAATAAATAAAGGATTAGAGATTCATATGAAAATACGGTATCAAAAGGAATCTTCCTTAAAAGAGGATTATGTAGAAGTACATTTCCGGGAAGAGACCGAAAAAATAAAAACAATACGCGATTTTTTTAATGCGTTCCAAAGTATTGCCGGTAAGAAGGAAAATGAGATTCATAAGCTTCATCCGGAGAGTATTTATTATCTGGAAGTGGTAGACAGAAAACTTTTTGCATATCAGGAAAAAGAAGTTTATCTGTTGGAGTACAGTCTGCAGCATTTCCTGGAATGTTTTGAAAACTATGGCTTTGTGCGGATTGGGAAGTCAACCGCCGTAAATATTTATAAAGTGAATAAGGTAAAAACGGATTTGAATATGAGACTGAGGCTGCTAATGGATAATGGCGAGCTTTTGATTTTGAATAGAACATATAAAAAATCTTTTTTGGACGCGTTACATCATATTCGGGAGGTGGGTTATGAAAATTATTAACAGGCAAAATTTTTGGAGTGTCGTATGTATAGTCTTTACAATTCTACTGTTTGGTAAGATTTTATTGGAATTTATCGTACAAGGGGTTTTTGGCAACTATCAGGAAAACATATTGATTATGTTCGGACTCTCTCTTTTGGCAACTTTCGTATTGTCACAGTATTATCGTTTTCAAAAATACCCACTGCTGGTTGTTATTCTGGGGCAGTATATATTGCTGATTGCTGTTGTTATGTTTATAACATGGTTAGGAGGCCGGTTTAGTGAGCTTCACAAAGATGCTTATAGGGATATGTTTTTGTCTTTTACGATTCCGTATGTCATAGGAGTCATTATTTATTATGCAGCGGTTTTTCATGAGATAAAATCTGCCAATCAGGCATTGAAGGAGATAAAAGAACATCATAAATAGAGCAGAAAGGAAGCAGAAAACATGAAGGAAAAGAAAGAAAACAGGAGAGAGAAGATTACGGGAGGAGATTACCTGGCACTCGGATTATATGCCTTTGCGGGACTTGGCATGGAAGTGCTTTATGCTTATTTGCTTGAACCCGTATTATATGGTGCGCCTATGCAGGATTGGTCAAACACGCAGACTATTATCCATTGGATTCTGACTTGTATTACATGGGGGATGTTTGCTTTTATCCTAATCAAGAAGTCCGGTAAAAAATATTGTTTCCAACTTCTGGAAAAAGGAAATCCGATGAGATTATGGCAATATGGCTTATGTGTTCTATTCATTATGATAGCTTTTGTCATTGATTATATTTCATGGGATGGGTTCAAGGTGTATTTGGAGTATGTGAATAGGGGGTTGCTTCTTTTTATATTTCAGTACATATATTACGCTTTTGAAACGATGCTCTTTCTGCTGATTATCGTATTCGGCCAGAAGGCTTGCGAAGTATGGTTTCATAAAGAGAAAATTCCTTATGGAGGAATTATTTGCGGTTTGACTTGGGGGCTTGCACATATTTTTACCAAAAATCTTCTGACAGGATTATTAGGGATAGCTTTGGGGTTTGCGATGGGAAGTGTTTACCTGCTTGTTAATCGGGATTTGAAGAAAGCCTATGTTGTTTTGTTTTTTATGTTTGTGATGTAGAAAAAAGAAAGAGGTAGAACCTTAACTTTGAATGTTAGGGTTCTATTTTTTTGCCCCCCTACGCCTAAAAACACGACGGTCGATTCGTGCCGTTTTACGGTCGATTCATGCAGGGACACTTGTTTTTTGGGATTATTGCGGTATGCTATTAATAAAGGAATTGACATAGATATGTAGGGAGTGCTTTGCTATGAATCGTATATTGGATAATAAGCCTGTAAATACATCAAGACAAGGTGAATTCGATTACTTAAAGGGATTTTTTATGGTGTTTATCTTTTTGGTACACGCCTATCAGGCAACATCGAGCAATGAAGATATCGTTATAAGAATAATATACGGTTTTGCCACCTTATCGGGAGCCGCCATATTTATCTTTGTAATGGGTATGGGTACAGTATACAGCAGGCACTCGGAACCAAAGACACTTGCAAAGAGCGGTATTGTTATGATCGCATACCAATACTTGAGCAATATAGCTTATGTTGCAGCCTTGTCTTTGCCATATCTGTTCGTAAGAAACAGACTTGATGACAAGCAGGTATATTATGATATTGTGTTGGAATATTTACAGTTTATCAACATATTTTTTATAACCGGCATCATATATCTGGCACTTTCATTGGCTAAAAAAATAAATCTTCCTGCTGTCGGATATGCGGTTGTTGGTCTGTTGTTTGCAATAGCAGCTCCGTTTATATCCGGAACACCTGTGAATGTTCCGGTGCTTGGCTACATCGTAAGAATCATTATAGGGGAAGATTATTTTGTTACCTTTCCTGCAATTTACTTTTTATCCTACTCATTTTTGGGTGTAGCATTCGGACATTTGCTGCAAAGAGTAAAGGATAAAAAAGCGTTTTACACTCTTGTAATGCCGATATGCGCGGTAATCGCTTTGGTATGGTGGATATTTACCATAAATAAGTGCGGGTTTGGCGAGGAATTTTATATCTATCTGTGTATGTCATACAGCCATCCCGACCTGTTCCATGTTATCGCAAGCATTGCGCATGTTCTTTTGTTTGCGGGTGTGTTGTACTTTGGTGACGGGGCAATGAAAAAAAGCGGAGTGATTGGAAAGCAGGTGCTTTATTACAACAGGCATATATCAAAATATTACGCAATACATATAGGTGTTTTTTTTGTTATATACGGCTTTCATAAATACAAAGGATTTTCGTCGTTGCAATGCTGGCTTATTACTGTGCTGTGCATGATAATCACAGACGTGATCGTAAGGCTCTATGTAGGTCTTACCGAAAAAAGCAAAAAAGTTCAGGAGGTATAGGGATGCATCAAAGAAATGATCGCCTGATCAATGTAAAGATTAATCAATATCTTTTTCCGGGAATTATGATGGCATTATCGCTGCAGCTTGGAAATATTCTGGATACGATTATGGTCGGAAATTTTCTGGGAACCGATGCGATGACGGCGGTATCCTTAAGCATTCCGGTGGAGACGATACTTCAGATACCGGGATACTGCCTGGGAACAGGGGGCGCTCTTGCAGCTGGAGTCATGCTGGGAAGACGAGAACGTGAAAAGGCGTCCGGAGTATTTACGCTTACTTTTTTTATTACACTTATATGTGGTATTTTATTCAGTGCGCTGGCATTATTTGTGACGGACCCATTGGCACAGATGCTGGCTTCTAAAGCAGGCGTAGCGGAGCTTACAGGAGATTATATTTTTGTAAGCATGCTGGGTGCGCCTTTTATCGGAATCGGCCTTTTAATGGTCAGTTATCTGGGAACGGAAAATCATCCGGAATTGTCCTCTGCTTATCTGATCATTTCCAATGTCATCAATTTGGTTCTTGATTTTATCTTTTTGAAATATACGTCTCTTGGAACAAAAGGGGCGGCTTTATCCACCGTTTTGGGATTTGTAGTGGGAATGGTGGTATTTGTCAGATATATCCGTTCACCCAAAAGAATGATCGGTTTTGTAAAAGCGCCGTCTTTTTCTCTGATGAAGGAGGCAGTAGTCACGGGAGCGCCGGTTTTTGTTTTTATGGCAATGAGTTTTGTAAAAGCCCTGGGTCTTAATACGATAATCGTGGGTTTGACCGGACAGGATGGAATGGCGATTTATACGGTCTGTGATAACATTCTGATGATTGTGGAGATGCTCTCCGGCGGTATTATAGGAATCATTCCTAATATGGCGGGTATTTTGTACGGTGAAAAGGATTATTTCGGAATCCGGGCGCTTTGCAAAAAAACACTTCAGTATAGCTTTATCGTGGTCTGTGTGGCAGTGGTTCTTATCATGATTTTTACAGCGCAGGTTACAAGAATGTTCGGTATTACGGAGCCGGTCTTGCAGAAGGAAATGATCGGGGCACTGCGGATTTATATTTTCTCTCTGCCATTTTATCTTTGGAATAAATTCCTGGTAAGTTATTACGAATCCATAGAGGAGACCTTTCAGGCAAGCTTGGTTACTTTTTTGCAGAATTTTCTATACATACTTCCGGCGGCGCTTCTGGGAATCCTGCTGGGACAGGCGCTTGGAGGAACGGGGGTAAACGGGCTTGCCCTTGCATTTATCTGTGCCGAGGGACTGACGGCGGCAACGGCATATATTTACCGGAAGATAAAATATAAGCATTCTGATTTTTATATTCTGCCTGAGAAAAATGAAGGAGTGAATTTAGACATTTCTGTAGAGGCGTCCCTTGAGGAGGCGGTTAAGGTACCTTTGGAGATAACGGAATTTTGTGAAGAAAACGGCGTTCTGCCAAATATGGCGAATCTGGCTGCAATGGCATCCGAAGAGATGACGGTCAATATTATTAAGTATGGGGGAAAAAGTGCCCGGTGGATTGATGTCAATTTATCCATTGAGGAAGAGGAAATGAGACTTAGAATCCGGGATAACGGAATACCTTTTAATCCGGCAGAATATACCTATGACAGTGATGGGTTTGAATTTCGTGGCATTGAACTCGTCAAACGCATTTCATCGAAAGTGGATTATATTCGGACAATGGATATGAATAATACAGTAATTGCATTTGCAAGAATGGAGGACACGAATGGAAACAAAGAAGTACAATGAAACCGAATTTGAATTTGTGTATCGCCCTGTAACGGAGCTGTTTGAGGAGCAGGTCAGAATGCATCCGCAAAAGACCGCGGTGGTTACCAGCAAAGAGAGCCTTTCATATGAGGAACTGAACTGTAGGGCGAACCGGGTGGCAAACAGTCTGATCGCATTGGGAGTAAAAGCAGAGTCAATTGTAGGCGTGCTGCTTGAACGGACAAGTTACGTCTATGTGGCACGGCAGGGAATATTAAAGTCCGGCGGCGCCTTTGCGTCCATGGCTCCCGATTATCCTGATGACAGAATCCGGTATATCTTAGAGGATTCAAATGCAGGCTTTATAATTACTACCAAAGAGATCAAAGAGCAGCATGAAAGTTTATGGAGTGAGCTTTCGTGTAAGGTTTTACTAATTGAAGAGTTGCTGAAAAATGAAAAGGATGAAAATCCCGGGCTTGTCATAGGGGAGAATGATCTGTGCTATTGTATCTATACTTCCGGTTCCACAGGCAAACCTAAAGGCGTTATGATCGAGCATGGAAACCTTGCTAACTTTGTAAATCCAAATGAAAAGAATTACGAGACGATAGGGATAACAGAACGTGCTCATGTATGTCTGGCACTGGCGGCGATTACTTTTGACGTGTCCATTATGGAAGAATTCATTCCCCTTACCAACGGACTTACCGTGGTAATGGCAAATGAGGAAGAAATTGTAAATCCGCCTATGCTTGCAGAATTGATTTGTAATAATGATGTAGACTGTATGATCACTACGCCCTCCTTCCTGTCTGAGCTGTTGGATCTGCCGCAGATGACGGAGGCTTTAAAGAAAATAGCAGTGTATGATTTAGGAGCGGAGGCATTCCCGGGAGGTTTATATCCAAAGATAACAGATGTAAGACCGGATGCTTATATCATGAATGGATATGGACCTACAGAGACTACTATAAGCTGTACCATGAAGGTCATTTCCGGCAGTGAGAATATTACTATCGGTATTCCTAATGCCAATGTACAGGTCTATATTATCAATGACAAAAATGAAGTGGTACCCGATGGGGAAATGGGTGAAATGCTGATCTGCGGCAAAGGCGTGGGACGCGGCTATATAAATCTTCCGGATAAGACCAAAGAAGTATTTATTGATTTCCATGGGCAGAGGGCTTATAAGTCAGGCGATCTGGCAAGGTGGAATGATGCCGGGGAGATTGAATTCCATGGAAGAATTGACAATCAGATCAAGCTTAGGGGACTTAGAATTGAATTGGGTGAAATAGAAGAGGTACTGAATCAGTTCCCGGGGGTTAAGACCAGTGTGGTAGTTCCCGTGGATGATTCTTATCTCTGTGGATATTTTACAGCAGATCGGGAAATTGATGTGGATGAACTGTCGGAGCATGCCTCTGCCTACCTGACCTATTATATGGTTCCGGATGTGCTGATCCAGTTAGCGGAAATGCCGTTGACATCAAACATGAAGATTGATAAGAAGGCGCTTCCCAAGCCGGTATTCAAACAGAAGGAAATTGAGGTGCCTGCAAACCGCACGCAGCAGAAGCTTTTTGATATTGTATCTTCTGTTACGGGAAACGTCAATTTCGGAATCAACACGAATCTTTATAGAGCAGGACTGACATCACTTGGCGCTATGAAATTGAACCTCCTTCTGGCGGAAGAGTTCGGTATCACGGCAAAAACCAGTGACATTCATGAAAATAATACCATTGTGCTGTTAGAGCAGTTTATCCAAAACGCACCTAAGCAGATGGTGCATGAACAAAGAGAAAGTTATCCACTGACCGGATCCCAGAAGGGAATTTTCGTAGAGTGCAACAAAAATCCGGACAGCACCGTTTATAATATTCCTTTCCTGTTTGAACTGGATGATAAAACAGACCTTGACAGACTGAAAGATGCAATTGAAAAGGTAGTTCAGGCTCATCCCTACCTTTTGACAAAAATCGGAATCAGTGAGAACGGGGAACTTTATCAGAAACCTTGTCAGGAAGACTTTCAGCCGGAACTTATTAAAGTTACGGATGAGGAATTTGCACAGAAAAAGAAGGAACTTGTAAAACCTTTTAAGATACAGGAGGAAAGGCTTTTCCGTATTGAGATTTATGTAACAGAGACAAAGAAATACTTATTTGTGGATTTGCATCATATTGTTGCGGACGGAAATTCCTATGATATTTTCTTCGAAGATTTAGATGCTGCTTATCAGGGAAAAGAGCTTAAGGCAGAAACCTATACGGGATTTGATGCGGCGCTGAATGAAGAACAGGAAATAAAAAACGGCAGATATAAGAAGGCTGCACTTTATTATGATGGAATTTTTGAAGGAATTGAGACAGAATCCCTTCCTATTGCCGATAAGAAGGAAGAGGTTCCTGCAAAGGGAATGACCTCCAGAAAGATGACTATATCCAGAGAGAAGATTCAGGCTTACTGTGATAAGCTACAGGTAACGCCGAATACTCTCTTTACAGGACTTTTCGGTGTGGTAATGGCGAGGTATGCTAACACGGAGGACGCCCTTTTTGCCACGATTTACAACGGCAGGAATGATTCCAGACTGGAGAATACGATCTGTATGCTGGTAAAGACCCTGCCCGTTTATTGCAGCTTTGACCGGAAAACATCTGTGAATGCCTATATGATGGCAGTACAGAATCAGCTGATGGATTCTATGGCCAATGATATTTTCCCGTTTTCTGATATTGCGGCAAAATATGGGATCAATTCGGATCTGATCTTTGCTTACCAGGCGGAACTTACGGATGACTATCCTTTGGGAGATACAGTAGCGAAAGGTGAGGATTTATCGCTGGATATGCCCAAAGAGCCTCTTGTTATTCAGGTGAGAGATTATGAGGGAAGTTATGTACTGACTGCCGAATACCGCGCAGACATGTACGATGCTGTCAGCATAGATGGGATTCTGGAGGCATATGAAGCAGCCATGGATTCCATGATGAAGAGCAAATACGTATCTGAAATATCTATTCTCTCATCCGCCCAGAAAGAGATACTGGATAGGTTTAATGAGACGGAAGTGCCTTATGACAGAAGTAAAACCGTGATTGATATGTTCCGGGAGGTGGTTAGGAACTATCCGGATCACACGGCAGTGGTTTACCGCGACGTAAGGATTTCTTACAAAGAACTGGATGAAATTACAGACCGCATAGGTGCATATCTGACGAAGAGGGGAGTGGGAGCGGAGGATCCGGTTGCCATAATCATTCCCAGATGTGAATATATGGCAGTGGCAACATTAGGCGTCCTTAAGGCAGGATGTGCTTATCAGCCCCTTGATCCTACTTATCCGAAAGACAGGCTTAAATTTATGTTAGAGGATTCGGGCGCTAAGTTATTGATCGCAGATGAAACCATGTTAGAGCTTGTGCCGGATTTCGGAGGAGAAATTCTCCTGACTCATAAGATTAAGGAATTACCCGAGGCAGATATTCAGCTTCCAGCAGCAAAGCCTGAGGATATGTTCGTGCTGTTGTATACATCCGGTTCTACGGGGGTACCGAAAGGATGTATGCTGGAGTACGGAAACATTACAGCGTTCTGCAGATGGTATCACAATTATTATCAGTTGAACGCGGACTGCCGCATGGCGGAATATGCGTCATTTGGCTTTGATGCCAGCATGATGGATATTTTCAGCAGTCTTACGGCAGGTGTGGAGCTCCATATTATTGCAGAGGATATCCGGCTGGATTTCATGGAGTTGAATCGTTATTTTGAAGAAAATAAGATTACGAACAGCTTTATGACGACTCAGGTGGGACGGCAGTTTGCCCTTGGAATGGAAAATAAATTCCTGAAGCATTTATCGGTGGGCGGTGAAAAACTTGTGCCCATGGAACCGCCGAAGGGTTATAAGTTCCATAACCTATATGGTCCTACGGAATGTACGGTAGCGGTTACAGCCCTGTTGTTTGATAAATATTATGATAATATACCCATCGGAAAAGCACTGGATAATGTGAAACTATATATTGCAGATACTCAGGGACACAGGCTTCCTATAGGAGCCTGCGGCGAACTTTTAGTTTCCGGTCTGCAGGTAACCAGAGGATATCTGAACCGTCCGGATAAGACCGCAGAAAGCTTTACAGTCAATCCCTATACACAGGAGAAAGATTATCAGCGCATGTATCACACAGGAGATGTTGTGCGTTTCCTTCCAGACGGCATGATACAGTTTGTGGGACGAAAGGATGCCCAGGTAAAGATTCGTGGATTCCGTATCGAACTTACCGAAGTGGAAGAAGTAATACGCAGATTCCCGGGAATCAAGGATGCCACCGTGGCAGCCTTTGATGAAAAGGGCGGTGGAAAGTATATTGCAGCTTATGTGGTATCGGATCAGGAAGTGGATATCGATGCATTGAACAGATTTATTCTGGAGACCAAGCCTCCTTATATGGTTCCGGCAGTTACCATGCAGATCGATGAGATTCCACTTAACCAGAATCAGAAAGTCAATAAGCGTGCGCTTCCAGTGCCGGAGAAGAAGCAGGAAGAGGTAATCGCACCTGAGACTGAGATTCAGAAGCGTATTTTTGAGTGTGTGGCAGAAGCAGTGGGCCATAGGGAATTTGGAATCACCACAGATATTTATTTTGCGGGACTTACGTCTGTCAGCGCGATCCGTTTAAATGTCCTGCTTGCCAAGGAATTTGATATTGTGATCAAGACGGCTGACTTGAAGAAAAACGCTACTATCCTGCAACTGGAAAAATTTGTTCTTCAAAGCAGCGCGGCTGGAAAGCATGAGGTGCAGGAGGTTTATCCGCTGACTAATACCCAGGCAGGAGTGTTCATTGACTGTACCGCAAACATGGGCACAACGGTATATAATATTCCTTATTTGTTAAAGCTAAGCGACAATATTGATCTTGAGCAGTTGAAAGAAGCCGTAGAGCAGGTAATTGAGGTACATCCGTACTTAAAGGTACAGCTGTTCATGGATGAGGAAGGGGAAATCAGGCAGAGAAGAAATGATGCACTGCCTCCCAAGGTTGAAATCATAGACGATATGGATATGGAAAAGCTGGTCCGTCCTTATGGTTTATTTGGTGAACCATTGTATCGGTTTGAAATTCACCGGACAATGGAAGGCAGTTATCTGTTCATGGACCTGCATCACTTAATTGCCGACGGAACTTCACTGGGCATACTGATCGATCAGATCAATCGGGCTTACAGCGGAGAGATTCTTCCGGAGGAAGACTATTCCAGTTACGACGTTGCGCTGGATCATGAGGCAGCGGTGAAATCAGATGCTTACAAGGCTGCAGAAGAATTCTATCTTTCAGAGTTTGAGAATTGCGGCGGAGATACAAGTTTTTATCCTGATAAAAATGAACAGCAGCCTAAAGTGGGTAATACAAGGCTTGTAGAGGAGCATCTGAAAGTTGAACAGGTGCGAGAGCTTTGCGAAAAATACGGAATCACCGAAAATGTATTTTTCATTGGTGTCTTCGGTATGCTTCTGGCAAAGTATCATTTTAAGGATGAGGCAGTTTTCACCACCATTTATCATGGACGTAATGACTCCCGTCTTGCTGAGACAATCGGTATGCTGGTAAAAACGCTTCCGGTGCGCTGTAATATCAAGGCTGATGCAGAAAGCTATTTCAGTGCGCTGCAGGATCAGCTTATGAATGCTATGGATAATGACATTTATCCGTTTTCGGAAATCAGCAGACGCTGCAAGATTCAGCCTGATGCAATGCTGGTTTATCAGGGAGATAATTTTGCATTTGATTCCATCGGGCAGGAGAAGGCGGAGGAGATACCGCTTCACTTAAATGCGGCAAAAGCACCGGTTTCCCTTGCTATCAGCGTGGAGGACGGTAAGTTCGTATATGAGCTGGAATACAGAAAAGATCTGTTTGAAACGGAATCTATCGATTACATATTAGAGAACTTTTCCATAGCGGCGCAGGGGCTTGTTCAGGGAAAGGCAGCAGAAGAGATACGGCTTTTGTTTGAAGAAGAAAAAGAAATGAAAAATGATCCTGCTTATACCGGAAAGACCTTTGTGGATCTATTTAAGCGGGCAGTGGAACTGTATCCTGACAGAGGGGCAGTGCGTGATGAGAATGGAACGATTACCTATCGTGAACTGGATCAACTGTCAGACTATGTAGCAGCAAAGTTAACAGAAAACGGATTCGGTCAGGAAAAGGTAGCAGGAATCCTTTCAGGAAGAACGAAAGAATTCGTGATAGGGTATTTGGGCGTTATGAAGGCAGGCGGGGCATATGTGCCCTTAGACCCGGAATATCCCAGAGACAGACTGGAATATATGCTCAGTGATTCCGGTGCGGATAACCTTCTGGCTGTAAAAGAATATGCAGACTTAACAGAGTTTTACAAGGGAAATATTTTGTGGCTTAATGATATGGTAAAAGAAGGTGAAGGTTATCAGCTGACCACAGAGCTTACAGCGCCTAAGCCGGAGAATCTTGCCTATATGATCTATACCTCCGGTTCTACAGGAAAACCCAAGGGGGTTATGCTTGAACAGAGAAATCTGGTCAATCTGATCATGTACACGAACAACTCCCTGAAAACCACTCCTGAGGATGTTTGGGCGGAATTTGCAAGTTTCTGTTTTGATGCATCAGTCCATGATTTGTTTGCGCCTCTTACGGTTGGAGCTCTATTGTATATTTTCCCGGAAGCTATCCGGAAAGATGCCATTCAGGTAGCAGATGCCATCAAAAAAGAAAAAATCACCTTGGGAACATTTCCTACCCAGATGGGTGAGCTTGTGGCAGAGATATTGACAGATCCTTGTGATCTGCGGTTCGTGACTCTGGGCGGTGAGAAATTTAAGCGCTATTATAACCGCAGCTACACTATGATTAATGGTTACGGCCCTACCGAGAATACGGTATCATCCACAGAGTTTGTAGTGGATAAGGAATATAAGAACATCCCTATAGGAAGGTCACAGACGAATGTGCGCTGCTATATTGTGGATGAGAAGTTAAACCGTCTGCCGGTGGGCGCATCTGGAGAATTATGTCTTGCGGGCAGACAGATTGCAAGAGGGTATCATAACCTTCCGGAAAAGACAGCGGCTTCCTTTGTTGATAATCCTTTCAGAACATGTGCGGATGATGCAAGAATGTATCATACCGGCGATATGGTGCGTATGAGAGGCGACGGAAATATAGAATATATCGGAAGAATAGATTTCCAGGTAAAGATTCGGGGATACAGGGTAGAATTAAGCGAAATTGAAGGTGCTGTCCTGTCCTATGAGGGAATCGTGGAAGCAGCGGTCACAGTCATGGAGAAGAGCGGAAACAAGTATATCGTGGCATATTATACAGGTGCATCGCCGGATACGCAGATTTGGCAGGAATTTTTAAAGCCGCTTCTGCCGGAATATATGCTGCCAGCCTTCTATGTGCATCTTGACAGCATGCCTATCACACCGGGCGGAAAAATCGACAAGCGCTCACTGCCTGCGCCTGACGTGGAGGCGGAAAGAGAGGGATATGAACCTCCGGTCAATTCGATACAGGAACAGCTTTGTGAAATATTTGAAAAAGCGTTGGGAATGGAGAAAGTCGGAATCAACGATAATTTCTTTGAACTTGGAGGCACCTCACTGACAGCATCCAAGATAGCAGTGCTTTGTATGTCGAAAAAGCTTCCCGTAGTGTATGCTGACATTTTCAAATACCCTACGGTAAGACAGCTTGCAGCTGGAGTGTGTGAGGACTCGGTAGAGGAAACGGTGGAAAAAGATGAAATATCTTCCCACAATTATAACAAGGTTGATCGCATTCTTCTTCCAAATAGAGCAAAGAACGCAGATCTGGTAAAGAAAGAAGAAGTAGGCGATATCCTGTTGACAGGCGCTACGGGCTTCCTTGGAATCCATGTGCTGAAGGCATTCCTGGATTCTTATGAGGGAACGGTATATGCGCTGGTAAGAAAAGGGAAATATCCTTCCTCTGAAAAACGGCTGATGAACATGCTGATGTACTATTTTGACGATCCTTGTGAGGAGCTTTTCGGTAAGCGGATTATTTGTATTGACGGAGATATCACAGACCCGAAGTCATTGGAAAGCTTAAAGGAATATCCTTTTAAGACCTTGATCAACTGTGCAGCATGCGTAAAGCATTTCTCATCAGATGATACTCTTCAGAAGATTAATGTAGACGGTGTTAAAAATCTGATTGCGCTGTGCAGTGAACTGGACAGGAGATTGATTCAGATATCGACAGTCTCTGTTGCAGGAGAAGGAATGGGTGATAAACCGGGCATGGACAGAGATCTTTGCGAACATGAGCTGTATATAGGACAGAGAATTACAAATGAATATATCCGGACAAAATTCCTGGCAGAGCGTTATATACTGGAAGCAGTTCATGACGGACTGGATGCTAAAGTCATCCGTGTGGGCAATCTGATGAGCCGTAACTCGGATGGAGAATTTCAGATTAACTTCGTAACCAATGGATTCTTACGGGGTGTGCGCGGATATGTGGCAATAGGAATGTTCCCTGTAAGCGGTATGAATGAAAGCGCTGAATTTTCACCTATTGATTCTACCGCAGAGGCGATTTTGAAGCTTGCAGGAACAGATAAGAATTTCACCGTTTATCATGCATGCAACAGCCATAATATTTTTATGGGAGATTTGATTTATGCAATGAGGAATCACGGATTTGAGATTCAGATTGTAAGTGATGATCAGTTTGAACAGGCAGTCAATGATTATGCTGCAACCCATGAAGACAGCGAGGCGGTGTCCGGATTGATTGCGTATGCTTCAAGAGACGGAGAACAGGTTTACACAGTCGGATATAAAAACCAGTTTACCACGGAGGTGCTGTACCGCCTGGGTTATAAGTGGCCGATCACAGATGACAATTATCTGGAAAATGCTATTGATGCATTGGATAAACTGGGATTTTTCGGGTAGGAAAGCAGAGATGGTACACTTATATGCAGCGGATACCGCTAATCTGACGGACCCAAAAGAAAATCCTGCACTGCTGGATGAATTAGACATAGAAAGAAAATGCAAAATTATGAAATATCTTAAGGCGGAAGACAGAAAACGGAGCCTTGGGGCAGGTCTTTTATTGAACAGGATCTTGCCCCGTTATGGGGCTTCACCCGCAGGAATCCGGTTAGGATTAGATGGAAAACCGGAAGTGGAAGGAATCTTTTTTAATCTGTCTCACTCCGGTCACATTGTCATCTGTGCGACTGCAGAGAAGGAAGTGGGCTGCGATGTGGAACAAATCGTGAAAGCTCCGGAAGGAGTGGCGGAGCGTTTTTTCCACTCCGGCGAATGTGCATATATAAATGCATGCGTGGAAGAGGAGAGAGACCGTAGGTTTTTCCGGATCTGGACAATGAAAGAAAGCTATATCAAGATGACCGGAGAAGGAATGAGCCTTGACTTTGACCGTTTTGAGTTGATTCTGGATTCTGAGAAAATAAAAGTGCGTCGGGACAGTGAACTCATTTCCTGTCACATTATGGAATATGAAATTCCGGGATATAAAGTGTCCGTGTGCGCGAAGGAGGAAGAGTTTGCCAAAACCGTTGAGTATGTGGACCTTAGATGAGAAAGCAGTTATAATAAATAAAATATGTGCATGAAGCATTACAAAATGCTTTGGAATGGAGGAGAAAAATGACGATTACAAAAAACACAGAAAATGGAATGCTTACATTGGCGTTAGAAGGAAGACTGGATACGAATACAGCGCCGGAACTGGAAAAAGAGATTGGTGAAGATCTGACGGTAGACGTGCAGACCCTGATTTTGGACTTAAAAGACCTTGAATATATTTCATCCGCCGGACTGCGAGTTCTTTTGGCATCACAGAAAAAAATGAACAAGCAGGGAAATATGGTTATAAAAAATGCAAATGACATGATCATGGATGTATTTCAAGTGACAGGATTTATAGATATTCTGACCATTGAATAGATAATGAAACTAAACGGAGAAATGCCGAAATGAGCTTGAAAGATAAAATCTTTTCTAAAGAAATTGTAAACAGCGGGAGGCAGCCGGAGCTGGATTTGGCGAAAGCCGTGCTGATATTCTGTCTGGCGCTGGTGCACTGCATCATAGAATGTACACCCGGCGAGCAGCTTGCTCATGGTATTCCGTTCTTTTTTGACTCTGTGCTCGGAGGTCCCTTGGGTGCGCCCATGTTCATGTTCGCCATGGGCTTTGGCATGGTATACACAAAGAGCCACACGCCGAAAGATTATGTGCGTCGGGGAATCCGGATTGGTATTACCGGTTATGTGTTAAACATATGTCGATTCCTGATTCCTTTTCTGGCGGGATATTTCCTGACCGAAGATATTGAGAAATACATAAAACCAATACCATACCGGATTTTGTGTAATGATATACTGCAATTTGCCGCACTGGCAATGATAATGATTGCTTTGTTTGTCAAGCTTCACATGCCAAATGCGGCAATGATATTCGTCTGCCTGGCTATGTCCTTTTTGGGTACTTTTCTGAAGGGATTGGATGTCGGGTCTCCGGCAGGCAATATCTTTCTGGGGTATCTTATAGGGACGGAGGATCCTGCGGGAGCAGTGTTTTCGGATTTCCCGTTGTTTAACTGGCTAATCGTTCCGGTGAGCGGCTATGTCTTCGGCGAGCTGTTGCTGCATGTGAAAAACAAAAACCTGTTATACGGGATTCTGTCAACAGTGGGAATTCTGGTCTGTATAGTCTATTTTCCGCCTGCCATCAGTGGCGGATGGGGAATGTTTGGCGAGGGACAGAACTGTTATTACCATATTATCACTGTAGATGTTCTCGTAAGCATTGCCGCGGCAATCGGCATGCTTGGGATTTACCATGTGGTCGCTCCGCGTCTGCCGAAGAGAATGACTGACTGCGTCGGGGAGATCAGCCGCAATATCAATGCGGTATATTGTATACATTGGGTATTTGTCATGTGGATTACCAATGTGATTTTATTTATCCTGCACGGGACACAGGAATTACCAGTGGCGCTGACGCTGCTGCTTGGTACAGGTATCAGTATTGTATCTATTGTGGCGGCGCATTTCTGGTCTGCAACAAAGGCGAAACAAATTGCCACAAGCGGCAAATATACTTAAAGAAGCGATTGAACGGGAGACTAAAAATGAAGCATCATAAGCTTGGAATGAAGGCACTGGCGGGATTGTCCATCCTTGCGGTGGTTGTGATATTGTCAACCAGTCTGACAATTGATATCCGTTATAAGAAAGAACAGATGAGCGCATACAATGATATTGCGTTTTCCTATGCCCGGACGGCAGCGGAATATATCGACGGAGACAGGATACGCTCCTATATAGAAAACTATACGGAGGATGACTATTACAGGCAGGTACAGAGATTTCTTGCCATATCGCAGGCGCAGACGGATTTGGAATATTACTCTGTGTTTGTACCATATGAGGAGGAACTTGTCTATATCTGGGATGTGGGCAGCAGTGAGGGCGTCCGTCCGCTGGGATATCGCGAGGCATACATGGAGGGCGGTCAGGAAATCGCCAGGCAGATTTTTACGAACACCTATCCGGAAAGAATCATTGTAACACGTGATTCGGAGTATGGCTATATTGCGTCAGCCTACGCACCGGTTCTGGACAGCGACGGGGAGATGGTGGCGATTGTGGGTGTTGATTTGTCAATGCCGGGAATACGCAAAGCGCTTTTTCATTTCCTGATAACGATAATATCAAGTGTAGCAGCGGTAATTGCCGTTTTGATGGGGCTATTTTATGTATTTATACGAAAAAATATTATCACGCCTATCGATCGGTTAAACAGAGCCACGAAAGAAATGGTGGGCCGCCTGGAGAGCGAAGAGACTTTTCATGTGGAGATACGCACGGGTGATGAGATCGAAGAATTGTCTGAATCTTTTGCACAGATGTATCTGGAGCTTAGGGAATATCTGCGGGAGTTATCCGTTGTGACAGCGGAAAAAGAGCGTATCGGGGCGGAGCTTGACATTGCCACACAGATTCAGGCGGATATGCTGCCAAGTATTTTTCCTGCTTTTCCGGAGAGAGCAGAGTTTGATATTTTTGCATCCATGGATCCGGCAAAAGAGGTGGGAGGAGATTTTTATGATTTCTTTCTGATAGATGAGGATCATCTGGCACTTGTAATTGCCGATGTGTCGGGGAAGGGCGTTCCGGCGGCGCTGTTCATGGTCATAACAAAGACATTGATCAAGAACCAGATGATGATGGGCGCATCCCCTAAAGTGGTCCTTGAAGCGGTCAATAATCAGCTCTGTGAAAACAATGAAGCGGAAATGTTCGTCACGGTATGGCTTGCTGTTTATGAAATTTCAACGGGGAAAGTGACCGCGGCAAATGCAGGACATGAATATCCGGCAATTAGACGGAGAGGAGGCAGTTTTGAACTGTTTAAAGATCCCCACGGATTTGTTCTGGCAGGAATGGAGAACACCCGGTATAAGGAATATGAAATCGAACTGCACGCCGGGGATACGCTATTTGTATATACAGACGGTGTGCCGGAAGCGACGGATGCCGGACAGAATCTGTTTGGAACAGAGAGGATGATGGAAGCGCTTAATAAAGATAATGATACTGAGCCGAAGAAACTGGTTGAAGGGTTAAAGAACGAGATAGATCGGTTTGTGGGAGAGGCGATGCAATTTGATGATATTACCATGCTTTCTCTGCGGGTTGCGGATGAATGTAAATGAAAAAGAATTACGAATGGGGGAATGCAAATGAAGGAAATTGTAGTTGAAGCGACAATTGAGAGCATACCTAAGGTAACAGCATTTGTTGATGAACAGCTAGAACAGCTCGAATGTCCGATGAAGACGCAGATGCAGGTTGACATGGCAATTGATGAGCTTTTCAGCAACATCGCATATTACGCATACAATCCCGAAACCGGCAGTGCGACTGTGCGCGTTGAGGTAACTGAAAATCCGCTTGCAGTAGTGATCACCTTCATTGATAACGGTGTCCCATATGATCCGCTTGCAAAAGAGGACCCTGATATTACACTTTCCATCGAGGAGCGCGGTATCGGCGGTCTGGGAATTTATATGGTAAAAAAGACGATGGATGATGTCTCTTATGAGTATAAAGACGGGCAGAACATCTTGAGAATTAAAAAGAATATTTAGGAAAAAGACAGGATACAGAGATGAAACAATTGGATGAAAGATTCTATGAGGAAATTGTGCGAAATATGCAGGAGGGCGTCATGGTGATTGGCATCGATGGGAAGATTGCCATGCTGAATCCGGCGGCAGAACGTATTCTTGGTATGAAACCGGAGGATGTCGGAAAATCATATATGAGTGTTTTTCTGATGCAGGAACAAAATGATGCGTTTAATGAAATCATATTAGACACAATCTACGAAAAGGCAAAAGCCGATCAGGCACCTGTTGATTTTGTGAGAGACGGTGTGACAATCAGCCTGCTTCTGACGACAAGCTATCTTTATATTGACGGGGAACGGGCGGTTGTAGTGGTGATAAATGATATGACAAAGCTGAACGAACTGCGCGACGCGCAGGTTGCCTTGGAGGTAGCGGAACATGCAAATGAGGCAAAAAGCCGTTTCCTGTCTAATATGTCGCATGAAATCAGAACACCGATTAACGCCGTACTTGGCATGAATGAGATGATACTCAGGGAGTCTGAGGATAAACAGATATTAACATATGCATCCAACATCCAAAGCTCCGGAAAAACACTGTTATTTCTGATCAATGACATTCTGGATATGTCAAAGATTGAGTCCGGTAAAATGGAGATTATTCCGGTTACATATGAGCTTTCGGCAGTTATCATGGATTTGTGGAATGTGATATATTTTCGTGCTAGGGAAAAGGAATTGAAACTGAGCGTGGAGCTGGACGAAACGCTCCCAAGCGTCCTCTACGGTGATGATGTGCGGATTAAACAGATTGTAACCAATCTTTTGACAAACGCCGTGAAGTATACGCCCAAAGGTAGTGTGGAGCTTATACTTTCCTATGAATATCAGGACAAAGATAATATACTGCTTAAAATATCCGTAAAGGATACCGGTATGGGCATCAGAAAAGAGGATATGGGAAAGCTTTTTGAAAGTTTTCAGCGCTTGGATGAGAAGAAGAATCGTAACATTGAGGGAACGGGACTTGGCATGAATATCACAATGTCACTGTTAAAAATGATGGATGGTGATATGAAGGTAGAAAGCGAATACCAGAAAGGCTCAACCTTTCAGGTAATAATACCGCAGAAAATCGTAAGCGATGTACCACTTGGAAGTTTTCAAACAATACAGGAGAAATATTCGCAGCAGGTAGGAAGGAAAAGGGGAAGCTTCACAGCGCCGCAGGCAAGCATACTTGTGGTGGATGATAATGCTATGAATCTGACAGTATTCAAGGCTCTGCTTAATCGGACAAAGCTACAGGTCACAACAGCTGATTCCGGCAGACAGTGTCTGGAATACATTCAAAAGGAGAAGTTTCATATCATTTTCATGGATCATATGATGCCGGAGATGGACG
>CAMWKB010000002.1 GCA_947174705.1 uncultured Lachnospiraceae bacterium | reverse complement strand
CGGTTGTTGATAATTTTGAAAGAGGTCTTGCATCGGTTTCAGAAGAGGAAAAGAGTGGTGCATTTGCACAGGGAATGGAAATGATTTATAAGCAGCTTATACAAGAGCTTGACAATCTGGATGTGAAGCCTATAGCTGCAGTAGGAGAGGAATTTAATCCTGATTTCCATAACGCTGTGATGCAGGTTGAGAGTGAAGAATACGAATCCGGCGTCATTGCACAGGAACTGCAAAAAGGTTATACCTATCGTGATACGGTGGTAAGACATAGTATGGTAGCAGTTGTAAGTTAATCCGTATAATGGATTAGTTGATATATAAATTAAGATATATAAATTAAAGGTATATAATTATAGGAGGATTTAGACATGAGTAAAATTATTGGTATTGATTTAGGAACAACAAATAGTTGTGTAGCAGTTATGGAAGGTGGTAAACCGGCTGTTATCGCCAATACAGAAGGAGCAAGAACCACACCTTCAGTAGTAGCATTTACCAAGACAGGAGAGAGACTTGTCGGAGAACCTGCAAAGCGTCAGGCAGTAACCAATGCGGATAAGACAATTGCGTCTATCAAGAGAGATATGGGTACTGACAGAGGACGTACTATTGACGATAAAAAGTACTCTCCACAGCAGATTTCCGCAATGATATTGCAGAAACTGAAAGCAGACGCTGAGAACTATCTGGGCGAAAAGGTATCTGAGGCTGTAATTACGGTTCCGGCTTACTTTAACGATGCGCAGAGACAGGCAACCAAGGATGCAGGAAAAATTGCAGGTCTGGATGTTAAACGTATAATTAACGAGCCTACTGCAGCAGCTCTTGCATATGGTCTTGATAATGAAAAAGAGCAGAAGATCATGGTATACGATTTAGGCGGTGGTACTTTTGATGTATCGCTGATTGAAATCGGTGACGGCGTTATTGAGGTTCTGGCTACAAACGGTGATACACATCTGGGCGGTGATGATTTTGACCAGAAAATTATTGATTGGATGTTAGCTGAATTTAAGGCACAAGAAGGAGTTGACTTATCAAGTGATAAGATGGCTCTCCAGAGATTGAAAGAGGCTGCAGAGAAGGCAAAGAAAGAATTGTCTTCCGCAACAACTACAAATATCAATTTGCCTTTCATTACGGCAACCGCAGAGGGACCTAAGCACTTTGACATGAATTTAACAAGGGCTAAGTTTGACGAGCTTACACATGATTTAGTTGAAAGAACAGCTATTCCGGTTCAAAATGCAATGAAGGACGCCGGACTTACAAATGCTGATTTAGGAAAAGTATTGTTAGTAGGCGGTTCCACACGTATACCTGCAGTACAGGAGAAAGTAAAACAGCTTACCGGTCATGACCCGAACAAGAGCCTGAATCCTGATGAATGTGTTGCACTTGGCGCATCTATTCAGGGCGGTAAATTAGCAGGAGATGCCGGCGCAGGTGAAATCTTATTGCTTGACGTAACTCCGCTTTCACTTTCAATCGAAACTATGGGCGGTGTTGCTACAAGACTTATTGAAAGAAATACAACTATTCCTACCAAGAAGAGCCAGGTTTTCTCTACGGCAGCAGATAACCAGACCGCAGTTGATATCAACGTAGTACAGGGTGAAAGGCAGTTTGCTAAAGATAACAAATCACTTGGACAGTTCAGACTGGATGGTATTCCGCCGGCAATGCGCGGAGTTCCGCAGATTGAGGTTACTTTTGATATTGATGCCAACGGTATCGTAAACGTATCCGCTAAGGATTTGGGAACAGGTAAGGAACAGCATATTACAATTACGGCAGGCTCTAATATGTCCGATGATGAAATCGACAGGGCAGTTAAGGAAGCAGCTGAATATGAAGCTCAGGATAAGAAGAGAAAAGAAGCAATAGATACAAGAAATGATGCAGATTCATTTGTATTCCAGACAGAGAAGGCTTTGTCAGAAGTAGGCGATAAGATTGACGCTTCCGAGAAGGCAGGAGTTGAGGCTGATTTGCAGGCTGTCAAGGATATTCTGGAGAATACGAAGGATCAGGAAATGACAGACAGTCAGATTGACGAACTTAAAGCTGCAAAAGAAAAACTGACAAATTCTGCACAGGCTTTATTTACTAAGATGTATGAAAATATGCAGCAGGCACAGGGCTCACCTGATATGGGCAGTGCAGACGCACAGGAAGCTCCGGATATGGGCGCTGCGGATGATGTTGTAGACGGTGACTACAGAGAGGTTTAAGATGACTTGTAGGGGCTTGGAGGAAGTATAATGGCAGAGCAGAAAAGAGATTATTATGAGGTCCTTGGCGTAGATAAGAGCGCCGATGACGCAGCACTCAAGAAAGCATACAGAGTTCTTGCTAAGAAATATCATCCCGATATGAATCCCGGAGATGCTGAAGCCGAGAAGAAATTCAAAGAAGCATCTGAAGCATATGCCGTTTTAAGTGATCCGGAAAAGAGAAGACAGTATGACCAATATGGTCATGCTGCCTTTGAGCAAGGTGCAGGCGGCGGTTTTGGCGGTTTCGATTTCAACAGTATGGATTTCGGGGATATTTTTGGAGATATTTTCGGAGATTTCTTTGGAGGCGGGCGCCGCGGAGGCAGAAATAATGGGCCGATGAAGGGCGCTAATATACGTACAAGTGTCCGAATAACCTTTGAAGAAGCGGTATTTGGCGTTGAGAAAGAAATAGAGCTGACCTTAAAGGATGAATGTACTACCTGTCATGGAAGCGGCGCTAAGCCCGGAACCAGCCCGGAGACATGTCCTAAGTGTGGCGGAAAAGGGCAGGTTGTATTCACGCAGCAGTCATTTTTCGGAACAGTCAGAAATGTACAGACCTGTCCGGATTGTCATGGAACAGGCAAAATTGTTAAAGAAAAATGTGTGGACTGCCGTGGAACAGGTTATATTGCCAATAAGAAAAAAATCCAGGTATCAATTCCGGCAGGTATTGATAACGGACAGAGCGTAAGAATCCGTGATAAAGGCGAGCCGGGAACAAACGGCGGACCAAGAGGTGATTTACTTGTAGAAGTTATAGTAGGACGTCACCCGATTTTCCAGAGACAGGATACAAATATTTACTCTACGGTTCCACTCTCCTTTGCAGTTGCCGCACTGGGCGGCGAGGTCATGGTTGATACGGTTGACGGTAAGGTTATCTATGATGTTAAACCGGGAACACAGACAGATACCAAAGTCAGACTTAAGGGTAAGGGAGTACCGTCTCTTAGAAATAAGGATGTGCGTGGAGACCATTATGTTACGCTGGTGGTTCAGGTGCCGGATAAACTTTCGCGGGAGGCAAAGGAGCTGCTAAAGCAGTTTGACGAGATAACCGGAAATTCTTTGAACGCGACCAAGCAGCAGGCGTCTTCGGGTAATGAAGAACCAAAAGGAAAGAAGAGATTTAGAAAATAACACGCGTTAAAAAAACTGCCAAAGCAAATTTTGGCAGTTTTTTTAATATAAAGACGCTTTATTAAGTATTATGAGCGCTGTTTTTGACAAATAAACAAACAATTTCCACTAATTCCACGATTTATCTGTGTACAGAACATGGTTTTTAAGTTATAATAAAAAAGAATATCGCAAAAAAAACACAAAGGGAGAGAGATATGCACAGAAAAAAAATCGTCGTACTAATGACTTCCTTCCTGCTTGCTTTTTCTTTTCTGGGAGGCTGCGGAAGCAAACCCGAACCGGAAGTTACAAAAGAGCCGGAAGTTGAAGCACCTGTAGTGGAGCCGGAGAAACCGGCAGAGGAAGAAGAAAAAGAGCCGGAAATAGTAAGAGCTTATCCGGTTATTGAAGAGAGAGAAGTTGTAAATGGCAAAATGCAAAGTTATCTGACCGGAGAGTGGACGGATAAAGATGTCGCTACCAGAAGACCTATTGCAGTCATGATTCCTAATAATAAGCCTGCAATGCCGCAGTATGGACTTTCCCAGGCAGGAATAATTTATGAAGCGCCTGTTGAAGGCCGTATAACAAGGCTTATGGCAGTTTTTGAAAATTTTGATGACTTAGAGAGAATCGGACCTGTAAGAAGCAGTCGTGACTATTTCGTCTATGTAGCAACGGGCTATGAAGCTATTTACTGTAACTGGGGACTTGCAAAGCCCTATGTTGAGGAGCTTATAAACCGTCCTAACGTATATAATGTCAGTGCGGCTGTTGAGGGAATTCATAATCCGGCTGACGAGGCATTCTACAGAGTGGACCGCCCGGGTTATGCAAAAGAGTTCACCGGATATCTTAAAATTTCCGGCCTGTTGAAAGCGGTTGACAGACTTGGATATGACTGGGAATATGATGCAGACTATGTTCCGCCGTTTTTATTTGCTGCGGATGACGTAGTTGCCGACTATAAGGACAATGACGACGCTACGCTTATATATCCCGGTGGAAAGTCGGGCGGCAATTCAGGCGGATACGGTTCATATCATCCTTATTTTGAATATAATGAGGATGACCATCTGTATTACCGTTATCAGGATGGCTCAAAGCAGATTGATGAATACAACGGCGACCAGCTGACAGTTTCTAATGTAGTATTCCAGTACTGTCATGGAGAGGTCAGGGATGCAAAAGACTATCTCGCTTTTGGCGTACATGGAGAAGGCGACGCCATTGTATTTACAAACGGAAAAGTGATCAAGGGAACATGGTCACGTTATGACGGTGACTTTACACCCGCTAAGTTCTTTGATGAAAACGGAGATGAAATTATTTTCAATCAGGGCAAGACCTGGGTTTGCAATATATGGAAAGAGTATAGTGAGTTTGTAGAGTATGAGTAAGCCGTAAAGGTGGCTTTATATAAAAATGTCTTCCGGAAATTTGGCCGGAGGACATTTTTATATTGCCGGAAATGAACTGTGCAGACATGTTTGCATGTGTATTTGATTAATATGTGCAGATTGATTGCAAGTTAAATCTAAAAATGATAGAATTCTATGTAATATGGAAAAAGGCAAAGGTGCAATTATATGAAATGGGTTAAATTTAAAATAAAAACATTGACGGAAGCAGAAGATATAATTATAAGCACATTATATGATATCGGCTTAGAAGGCGCGCAGATAGAGGATAAGGTACCGCTCAGCGCATGGGAAAAAGAACAAATGTTCGTAGACATTCCGCCTGTCGGTGCGGAAGATGACGGCATTGCCTATCTTAGCTTTTTTGTGGAAAAGAAAGAAGACGGGAGTCTTGAAATAAACGGTGAGGCTACGGATAAAGAGACGATTCTCAGTCAGATTAACAGCGAACTTGACGACCTGAGAATGTTTATGGATATCGGAGAAGGCACGATAAGCGTCGAAGAAACAGAGGATATTGACTGGATTAATAATTGGAAAGAATTTTTCCATCAATTTTATATTGATGATTTATTGGTGATTCCGTCATGGGAAGAAGTAAAGGACGAGGATAAGGACAAGAAGATTCTGCATATTGATCCGGGGACTGCGTTTGGAACCGGTATGCATGAGACGACACAGCTTTGTATACGGCAGATTAAGAAATTTCTGACGCCTGAGACGGTGCTTTTGGACGTAGGCTGCGGAAGCGGGATTCTTGCAATCGTTTCACTTATGTACGGCGCAAAGAAAGCGGTGGGAACGGATCTTGACCCATGCGCAGTTGAGGCTGTAAGACAGAATATGGAAGATAACGGAATTCCGGAAGATGATTTTCACATGATGATTGGAAATATCATTACGGAAAAAGAAATACAGGACAAAGTCGGTTATGTGTGCTATGATATCGTAGTGGCGAATATTCTTGCCGATGTATTGGTGGAACTTACGCCTGTTATTACCAGGCATATTAAAAAGGGCGGTATTTACATTACATCCGGAATAATTCAGGGAAAAGAAGAGATGGTGGAGAAGGCTGTCAGAGAGGCAGGGCTTAGCGTGCTCGAAGTCACCCATCAAGGTGAATGGGCGTCGGTAACGGCCCGTATGGAATAATGATAAAAAGAAGTACAATTGCAGGTCTGCTTGCAATAATCTGGATGTGCATAATTTTTGTTTTTTCCTCGCAGCCGGCGGATGAGTCCAGTGAGGTAAGCGTAGGCTTTAGTTATCGCATTGTAAGCTCGGCAGGAACTTTTTTTCATCTGCCTTGGGATGAAGAAGAATTTCGCAGAATTTCCACTGCGATTGAAGGCTATATCAGGAAAGCGGCACATATGACCGAATATGCGATTTTATCTGTTTTACTATATTTATGGCTGGAAAACTGGCAGCTTACATTGGTTAAAAGAAGCGTTTTTGCTGTTTTTTTGGCGATGCTTTATGCAGCAAGCGATGAGTTTCACCAACTCTTTGTGCTGGGGAGGGCAGGAAGCGTGCGCGATGTAATGATAGACAGTGCGGGCGCAGTACTTGGTATATTGATTTTTGTAGGAGTGAAGGAATGTATCAGTTTTTTGTTGAACCGTCGCAAATCCAGGGAAACAGGATTATCATAACAGGCAGTGACGTAAATCATATAAAGAATGTGCTGCGTATGAGAATCGGAGAGGAAATCGCAGTAAGCAACGGCGTTGATGATAAAGAATACCGCTGTGGAATCGAGCAGTTTACAGATGATGAAGTTGTATGCACACTGCGTTTTATCAGGGAGGAAGGCGTAGAGCTTCCGTCTAAAATATATCTTTTTCAAAGTCTGCCTAAGGCTGATAAGATGGAACTGATCATACAAAAGGCAGTAGAGCTGGGTGTATATGAAATAATTCCGGTATCGGCAGCGCGTTCCATTGTCAGACTCGATGATAAAAAGGCAAAAAATAAAATAAGCCGCTGGCAGGGTATTTCGGAAGCGGCAGCCAAACAGAGTAAGCGTAGTGTTATACCCGAAATTAAATCAGTTATGAACATGAAAGATGCCGTTGACTATGCAAGTCAATTTGATATTAGATTAATACCCTATGAATTGGCGCAGGATATGTCTAAGACAAAAGAGCTGGTAGGTAATATTCGTCCGGGTGAATCAGTGTGTATTTTTATTGGACCGGAGGGCGGTTTTGAGGAAAAGGAGATTACATATGCCATAGAAAAAGGCGTTGTTCCCATTACTCTGGGCAAGCGTATTCTAAGAACGGAGACAGCGGCTCTTACGGTATTGTCATGGTTGATGTATCATTTTGAAGAATAAATTGTCAAAGGTATGAGAAGTGTCATATATTAAATTATGAGATTTTAACACAAAATATGATAAAAATAGGAGCTGTTTATGGAAGTATATTTGGATAATTCGGCTACGACCAGATGCTTTGATGAAGTAACGCAGCTTATGACGAAGATTATGTGTGAGGATTATGGAAATCCTTCCAGCATGCATCATAAAGGCGTAGAAGCAGAGCAGTATTTACGGGATTCAAGAGAAACTCTGGCTAAAATACTTAAGGTAAACGAAAAGGAAATATTTTTTACATCAGGCGGAACCGAGTCGGATAATATTGCCATAATCGGTACGGCGATGGCTAATCATAGAACCGGACGTCATCTGATAACTACACAGATAGAGCATCCGGCTGTACTGCAGCCAATGAGATATCTGGAGGAACAGGGATTCAGGGTAACGTATCTGCCGGTGGATAAACAGGGAAGAATAAGTCTGGAAGATTTGCAAAACGCAATATGCAGGGATACCATTCTGGTGTCGATTATGCATACTAATAATGAAATAGGCACATTGGAGCCGATTGTAGAGGCAGGAGCGCTTATTAAAAGAATAAATCCAAGAACTCTTTTTCATGTGGACGCGGTACAGGGATTCGGTAAATTCCGTATTTATCCGTCCAGAATGAATATAGACCTGCTCTCTGTCAGTGCGCATAAGATTCACGGACCTAAAGGCGTAGGCTTTTTATATATCAATAGCAAGGCCAAAATAAGTCCTATTATTTACGGTGGCGGGCAGCAGAGAGGTATGCGCTCGGGCACTGAAAATGTTCCCGGAATCGCAGGGCTTGCCAAGGCTTCGGAAATAATGTATGCAAATCTTGACAGAGATATGGATCACCTGTACGAACTTAGGGATATGTTCATCCGCGGCGTATCAGACCTGGAAGATATCAAAGTAAACGGCTGCATGGGAACAGACAGCGCTTCACACATTGTAAGTCTTTCTGTAAGAGGCATCAGAAGTGAAGTGCTGCTACATGCCTTAGAAGAACGAGGAATCTACGTTTCCGCAGGAAGCGCATGCTCATCCCATAAACCACAGCCCTCAGCCACACTGAAAGCCATCGGCGTAGACAAAGACCTGCTTAGCTCAACAATACGCTTTAGCTTTTCGGTGCTCACCACTAAAGAGGATATTGAGTACACATTGCAGGCGCTATACGATATCGTTCCCGAGCTGAGACGATACACACGCCATTAAATTGAATGCTTGGGGGCGTTGTGCCAGAGTGACGAACTTATGCAATGTAAACAAAAAACGGGGTTCGACCGCAGGAGCGAACTCACCCCGCCTTTTTGTTTACATTGTCTAAGTTCTGGTACTCGTTATAATGCTCTACAATTATTTAATAGAATTTATCTGGGTAATTGCGAGTTAAATGTTCCAAAACCTAGTTGTGCAATATAGACAAATCAAAAGCAGGGTGCTAGGGAGCCGTCGGCACTTGGCGAGGTTTTTTCGAGCCTAGTACCGCTACGAGCGACATGCAGCGCAAGCGTGCCCTGCGTTGATTTGTCTATATTGTACAACGGTCGGCTGGTCCCCCGTTTGGCTTGCCAATCACCTTGAATTAATAGAGAGGGGAAGTAGATTATGTTTAGCTCTTTTTTGATAAAGTACGCCGAAATCGGCGTCAAAGGAAAGAACCGGTATATGTTTGAAGATGCTCTTGTGAAGCAGATTCGACATACTCTTAAAAAATGTGACGGAGAATTTGCAGTACGCAAGAGTGACGGGAGAATTTATGTTGATGCGGTTTCGGATTTTGATTATGATGAGACGGTGGCCGCACTCCAGAAAGTATTCGGTATTGCCGGAATCTGTCCGATGGTTTATGTGGAAGATGAAGGCTTTGAGAGGCTGGGTGAAAGGGTTGTCAGGTATATAGACGAGGTTTATCCGGACAAGCATAAGAGTTTTAAGGTTGCGGCAAGAAGGGCAAGAAAGAATTATCCGCTTAATTCCATGGAGATCAATATGGAACTGGGAGGAGTGATTCTGGATGCGTATCCGGAGATGTCGGTGGATGTGCATAAACCGGATATTATGCTGCATGTTGAAATAAGGGATAAGATTTATATATATTCTGAAATCATTCCGGGGCCCGGTGGAATGCCTGTCGGAACCGGCGGTAAGGCAATGCTTTTATTATCAGGCGGAATTGATTCTCCGGTAGCGGGATACATGATTGCAAAGAGGGGCGTTAAGATTGACGCCGTATATTTTCATGCACCGCCGTATACAAGTGAGCGCGCAAAGCAAAAGGTTATAGATTTGGCAAAGCAGGTTGCAAAGTATACGGGACCGATTTATCTTCATATAATTAATTTTACGGATATTCAGCTCTATATTTACGATAAGTGTCCACATGATGAGTTGACAATAATTATGCGCCGTTATATGATGCGCATAGCTGAACATATTGCTAAGGAAACAGAGTGCCTTGGTCTTATTACAGGAGAGAGTATCGGACAGGTTGCGTCGCAGACTATGCAGAGCCTTATGGCGACCAACGAGGTCTGCACTCTTCCGGTTTACCGTCCGCTGATCGGTTTTGATAAGATGGAGATTGTTGATATTTCGGAGAAAATCGATACTTACGAGACGTCGATCCTGCCTTATGAAGACTGCTGTACTATATTTGTCGCAAAGCATCCGGTTACAAAACCTAATTTGAAATTTATACATAAACATGAGGAGAATCTGGCGGAAAAGATTGATGAACTGGTAAAGACCGCGTTAGATACGGACGAGGTTGTTGTGGTGTCCTGAGAATGGATATACGCAATTAATGACAGTAAGCACAAATAGAAAGCGATTACTGTCATTAATTAAATGGCTGTTTATGTTCCATACATAATTGGTTTACATAATATACGGTTTCAACGCTTCCATGATTTCATCGGCACTGTCTTCCGTGTGGATATTCAGGTCGATGGGCTTAGATAAGTCGAGACTGAATATGCCCATTATGGATTTTGCGTCAATTACATATCTGCCTGATACTAAGTCGAAGTCATAATCAAATTTTGAAATATCATTTACGAAAGATTTTACCTTATCGATAGAATTTAAAGAAATTTGAACTGTTTTCATAAAATTACCTCCTTTACTTCATGCCTACAGCTATTATACTAAAGGTTGGCAGAGTAAAAGTCAATGAAAAAACAATACAAAAAATCGGAGAATAAAATGAAAAGAATAGCATTACATAACCTTGGATGCAAAGTTAACGGTTACGAAATGGACGTAATGCAACAAAAATTGAAAGACAAAGGCTATGAAATTGTTCAATTTGATGAACGCGCCGACATATATATTATAAATACTTGTACCGTTACCAACATTGCAGATCAGAAAAGCAGGCAGATGCTTCACCGTGCCAAAAAGCAGAATCCGGAGTCAGTAGTAGTGGCCGTAGGCTGTTATGTACAGACCGGCGAAGGCGTAATAAATAAGGATGCTGCAATTGATTTGGCTATAGGCAACAACCGTAAAAAAGATATTGTAGAAATATTGGAAGAGTATCTTGCGGCAAAGGAGAATGATACTTTATCTCTGGCGGATAAAACGCTTAAAAATAAAACAGTTATAGATATTAACCATACTGATGAGTATGAGGAGATGCAGCTTAAGTCAACGAGGGAGAATACAAGGGCCTATGTAAAGATACAGGACGGCTGTAACCAGTTTTGTTCGTATTGCATTATTCCTTATGCGAGAGGAAGGGCACGCAGCCGCAGGGAAGAAGATATTATGACAGAAGTGTCAGGAATTGCCGCACAAGGATATAAGGAGATTGTTCTTACGGGAATTCATATAAGCTCGTACGGTATTGACAGGGGCGGCAGAGAGCTTTTGCAGCTGCTTAAAAAGTTAAATGAAATAGATGGTATAGAGAGGATACGTTTAGGCTCATTAGAGCCTGGAATTATTACAGAGGATTTTGTCAGTGGAACCAGCGTACTTTCTAGAATTTGCCCACATTTTCATCTTTCGCTGCAAAGTGGATGTGACGAGACGCTTCGCCGTATGAATAGACATTACACTACGCGGGAATACTTGGAAAAAGTGGAAATATTGCGGAAACATTTTAATAACCCAGCCATAACAACCGACGTAATAGTAGGTTTTCCGGATGAAACCGAAGAAGAATTTGCACAAACGCAGGATTTTTTACAAAAAGTGAATTTTTATGAAATGCACGTTTTTAAATATTCCAAGCGTCAGGGTACAAGGGCAGCTAACATGGAAAATCAAGTGCCGGACGCTGTTAAGGCGCAGCGCAGCAGCAGGCTTATACAGCTTTCCAACCATATGTCCGGGGAATACAGAAAGAGTATGCTTGGCAGGGATGTGGAAATATTGTTTGAGGATTCTAAGGTAATAGATGGTCGTAAATTTCAGCTCGGACACACAAGAGAATATGTTAAGATAGCCAAAGAGACCCATGAGAATTTAAACAACAATATAATAGTGGGAACTATTGCGGACTTTTTGACTGACGATATAATGATCATTAATTAACGGGATGATTACAGATTAAAAGTCCGGGAATTAATTAAATTTATCTTAAGACTTGAAATGAAAGATTGAATTTTATTTCCGGATAGAGTATTATAGCTATAATAGAGTAACTATATTTAAAACTATAGATAAGGTAAAAGTTCGGAGGAACAGACTCTTTCAACTTTTGGGAAAGGGGCATCATTATACTATGAGTGATTTGGGAAACACACAATTTTTTAGAGTAGAGACAGAGCCGGAGACTGGCGTAAAGCTTGTCTTATCGACTGTTTATGAAGCACTGACAGAGAAGGGCTATAACCCCGTAAATCAGATCGTGGGATATATCATGTCCGGAGATCCAACTTATATTACCAGCCATAAAAGTGCGCGAAGCCTTATTATGAAAGTTGACAGGGACGAGCTGGTAGAAGAGATGCTGAAAGAGTATATCAAAAATTCAATAAGTAAATAGAAAGATAAAATATACGAATTATGAGAATCATGGGTTTGGATTTTGGGTCAAAGACTGTAGGAGTAGCTATCAGTGATCCGCTTTTGATTACGGCTCAGGGCATTGAGATTATCAGAAGAAAAGATGAAAATAAATTACGGCGTACACTGGCGCGTATAGAAGAGTTGATTGTTGAGTACGAAGTTGGA
The DNA here is from genome assembly GCA_947174705.1 of uncultured Lachnospiraceae bacterium. GTDB lineage: Bacteria > Bacillota > Clostridia > Lachnospirales > Lachnospiraceae > UBA3282. The sequence continues at coordinate 72,873 of CAMWKB010000002.1, read as the reverse complement.
GAAATTGTTCTTGGATTTCCCAAGAATATGAATGATACCATAGGTGAAAGGGCGGAACTTTCCCTGGAGTTTCAGGAGAAGCTGGAACGCAGGACGGGACTGCCTGTGGTTATGTGGGATGAGAGACTGACGACGGTGGCGGCGGATAAGACTATGATGGAAGCCGGAGTCAGGCGTGAGAAACGTAAAGAATTTGTGGACAAGATAGCGGCGGTATTGATTTTGCAGGGATATCTTTACTATCGTGCAGGTAAGGAGAACGTTTAGAGGTTTAAGTAAGACGTTTTAAATTTAAGGAGAAGCTTAATTTGGATAAGATACTTTTCATGGCAGAAGATGGAGAACAGGTAGAATTTTATGTATTAGAACAGACGAGAATAGGCGGTGTGGACTATATTCTGGTGACCGATACTGAAGAAGATGATGGAGAAGCGTTAATTTTAAAGGATATTTCAAATCCAGGTGATGCGGAAGCTCTGTATGAAATCGTAGAGGACGACAAAGAGATTGAGGCGGTTGCAGCAGTGTTCGGCAATATGCTGGAAGATGTTGATTTGTCCTAGAACAGTGCGGCGGGGCATTGTATAGACAACAAAGAATGTGGAGGAAAATTTCTTGAAAAAAAATGAACAGGGAAAGGCTTCCGGACTGAAGATTATTCCTTTAGGCGGTCTGGAGCAGATTGGACTCAATATTACTGTCTTTGAGTACGAGGACAGTATTATTGTTGTGGATTGTGGTTTGTCCTTTCCGGAGGATGGGATGCTTGGAATAGATTTGGTTATTCCCGATATTACTTATTTAAAGGAAAATATTAATAAGGTCAAAGGCTTTGTAATTACGCATGGCCATGAAGACCATATAGGCGCTCTGCCTTATGTATTAAAAGAAATCAATGTACCCATATATGCGACGAAACTTACTATGGGTATTATTGAGAACAAGTTAAAAGAACACGAACTTATAAATAACACCAAACGAAAGGTTGTAAAATTCGGGCAGTCCATTAATCTTGGACAGTTTAGGATTGAATTTATTAAAACCAATCATAGTATTGTTGATGCGGCAGCGCTTGCTATTTATTCGCAGGCTGGGGTTGTTGTGCATACCGGGGATTTTAAGGTGGATTACACACCGGTATTCGGCGACGCGATAGATTTACAACGGTTTGCCGAAATCGGTAAAAAAGGCGTACTGGCGCTTATGTGTGACAGTACGAATGCGGAGAGACCGGGCTTTACACCGTCTGAAAAAACAGTTGGCAAGACTTTTGACAGCCTTTTTTCCGAGCATAGGGATACAAGGATTATTATTGCTACCTTTGCATCCAATGTGGACAGGGTGCAGCAGATTATCAATTCAGCGTATAAGTTCGGCAGAAAAGTTGTTGTGGAAGGCCGCAGCATGGTTAACATAATTGAGACGGCATCCACGCTGGGATATCTTAATATTCCGGACCAGACTTTGATTGATATAGAGATGTTGAAGAACTATCCGAGTGAAAAGACAGTTATAATCACAACAGGTAGCCAGGGAGAAAGCATGGCGGCGCTTAGCCGTATGGCAAGCGGTATGCACAGGAAAATTTCAATTGTACCGGGAGATACGGTTATCTTTTCTTCCAATCCGATACCGGGAAATGAAAAAGCGGTTACCAATGTAATAAATGAGCTTTTAGTGAAGGGTGCGGATGTAATTTTTCAGGATGTTCATGTTTCGGGGCATGCCTGCCAGGAGGAAATTAAATTACTCTATACCTTGCTACATCCTAAGTATGCAATTCCGGTCCATGGTGAGTACAAGCATCTGAAAGCGCAAGCTAAAATTGCGAAGGAACTTGGAATAGATAAGGAAAATATTTTTATCTTACATTCGGGAGATGTTTTGGAAATTGATGACGAGAACGCCGAAGTTAAAGGGAAGGTTCCGGTGGGAGCAATTCTTGTTGACGGACTTGGCGTTGGCGACGTCGGAAATGTCGTGTTAAGAGACAGACAGCATCTTGCTGAAGACGGTATTATGATAGTAGTTATGGCGCTTGACTCATACGGAAATCAGCTTGTATCAGGACCTGATATAGTTTCGAGAGGCTTTGTTTATGTCAGGGAATCTGACGAGTTGTTGGATGAGGCCAGACATTTGGTTGATGAGGCGGTATTTGGCTGCTTAAGCAAAGGTCAGACCGACTGGGGTAAGCTTAAGTCAACGATTAAAGATGTGCTGAGCGAGTTTGTGTGGAAGAAGACACAGAGACGCCCTATGATACTTCCGATTATAATGGAAGTATAAACTACAATAAGGAGAATACAACCCGGCATGATGGAACAGTTTGTAGTTAAAGCAACCTATGATTTTATTGAAGAGATAAAGAAGACAGATATTTTTAAAGAGTATACTATCCAGAAGAAAAAAATTAAAAAACATCCGGATTTGTTTTTAAAAGTGTGCGAGTTCAGAGAGAAGAATTTCGAGCTGCAATCCGACGCACATCCGGACGAACTTTTTGATAAGATTGATGCTTTTGAAAAGGAATACGAGAAATTTCGTGAGAATCCATTGGTGGATGACTTTTTAAGAGCAGAACTGGCGTTCTGCCGTATGATGCAGGAAATAAACGGACGGATAATGTCTAAACTTGATTTTGAATAAAACCCTGAAATAATTATTCGGGGAGGAGGTTTTAGATGGATGTAAAACAGTTTGTGATGTCGCTCATAGAAACTGTCATCAAAATAGTGGCGGCCGTTTTTATAATCATGTTTGTGTACGATACGGCGGTAAAGGCTTATGATTACGGATACCGGGTATTTGCGGAAGAACCAATGACAATAGGAGAGGGCAGGATAATAAGTATATATGTCAAGGAGGAAGATTCCGTCAAAGACATAGGAAATACTCTGGAAGAAAAGGGTTTGATACGCGACGCCAATCTTTTTATGGTACAGGAACTTGTGTCGGAATATCATGGTAAGATTCAGCCGGGCATCTATGACCTCAACACTTCGATGAGTACGGAAGAAATGTTGGAAATTATGGCTGCGGATGCAGAAGAAGAGGATAAGACGGATGATAGTTGACGAGCGTACGGTAGCATTTATCAATTCCCTTGACTCGGGCAATACACCTTTTTTAAACGAAATAGAGAAGGAAGCGAAGAAAACCAATGTGCCGATTATCCGGACAGAAACTCAGAGCCTCATTAAACTGCTTTTGGCAATGAAGAGGCCTGTGTCTGTTTTGGAGGTTGGATGCGCCATTGGTTTTTCTACACTGCTTATGAGTGAGTATGCACCTGATGGGTGCAGGATTACTACTATAGAGAAATATGAGAAGCGGATTCCCATAGCGAGAGAGAATTTTAAACGGGCGGGAAAAGAAGAACAGATTACCCTGCTTGAAGGTGATGCGCAGGAAATTTTAAAAACGTTAAGCGGGGAATATGATTTTATTTTCATGGATGCGGCGAAGGGACAGTATATTCACTTTCTGCCTGAGGTATTGAGGCTTATGGCAAAGGACGGAATTCTTTTGTCGGATAATGTCCTGCAGGACGGAGATATTATTCAGTCCCGCTATGCGGTGACCCGCAGGAACCGCACGATACATACGAGGATGAGGGACTATTTATATGAGCTTACGCATAATCCGGCGCTTACTACGGCGATTCTGCCGATAGGAGACGGAGTGACACTTAGCGTAAAAAATAAGTAAATTATTTGGAGAGATATTCATTATGAGAAAACCTGAGTTGCTGGTTCCGGCAAGCAGCCTTGAGGTATTAAAGACTGCGGTGATATTCGGGGCGGATGCGGTATATATTGGCGGAGAAGCTTTTGGTCTGCGCGCCAAGGCGAAAAATTTTTCCAAACAGGAGATGGAAGAGGGTATTGCCTTTGCACACGAACATGGCGTGCGTGTTCATGTTACGGCTAATATTCTGGCACATAATTATGATTTAGAGGGAGCAAGGAAATACTTTCTTGAATTAAAAGAAATGAAACCGGATGCTCTTATTATTGCCGACCCCGGAATGTTCACGTTGGCAAGGGAAATTTGTCCGGAGATTGACATCCATGTCTCTACGCAGGCTAATAATACAAATTATATGACCTATCGTTTCTGGTATGAACAGGGTGCTAAGAGGGTCGTATCGGCAAGAGAACTTTCTTTGGCGGAAATTAAGGAAATCAGGGAAAAGATACCACAGGATTTGGAGATTGAAAGTTTCATACACGGGGCGATGTGTATTTCCTATTCGGGCCGTTGCTTGCTAAGCAGTTATTTTACGGGAAGGGATGCAAATCATGGTGCATGTACACACCCCTGCCGGTGGAAGTATGCGGTAGTAGAGGAAAAAAGACCGGGAGAGTATCTTCCTGTCTATGAAAATGAAAGAGGCACATATATTTTTAATTCTAAAGATTTATGTATGATTGAACACATCCCTGAGCTGATAGACGCCGGAATAGACAGTTTCAAGATTGAAGGAAGGATGAAGACCGCCCTGTATGTGGCGACTGTTGCACGTACATACCGTAGGGCGATAGACGATTATCTGGAATCCGAAGAGAAATACCGTACCAATATGAAATGGTATCAGGAAGAAATAGCTAAGTGTACCTATCGTCAGTTTACGACCGGATTCTACTTCGGTAAACCGGATGAAAATACACAGATTTACGATAACAACACTTACGTGAATGAATATATATATCTTGGAATCGTAAGTTCTGTTGACGATGCAGGGCGTGCGCGGTTTGAGCAGCGCAATAAGTTCAGCGTTGGAGATGAGATAGAAATTATGAAGCCGGACGGAAGTAATATTCCGGTTAAGGTACTGGCCATGTATAATAAAGATGGGGATGAGGTGGAAAGCTGCCCGCACTCTAAGCAGCTTATTGATGTGGCGCTTTCTGAGACACCGGCGCCGTATGATATACTGCGTGTGCGGAATATTGATGGTTAAGCCGGAAGTTTTATTTTATATATCTGTTATGTTAAGAATATGCATGTAGGAATCCAGCGAAGTAGTATGATGATTTATGAGAATTAAAATTTGTGTAATATGAACAGTACAATCTTAAAAAATACAAACATTTTTGCTTTTTTTACAAAATTTTAATCAAGGTATTGCATTTTCCGCGATTTAATAGTATTTTAATAAAAGAGGTCAACAAAATGGTTTGATGACCATATTATAAGGTATCTAGAACGAAGATGTTCCAAAAGTTTTTTTGGGGCATTTTTTTACTATATGGGACTTGTTCGGATATCCTGAGAAAAGGGAAGGGAGTATTAGAGATGAGCGAAATTTTTAACGTTGAAGAGATTTTTGGACAGAACCTTTTTACACTTGATAAGATGAAAGTGCGTCTGCCCAGAAATACGTACAAAGAGGTAGTTAAGGTTATGGAGCAGGGCGGCGAGCTTTCGATGGATGCCGCTAATATTGTTGCAAAGGCAATGAAAGACTGGGCGGTAGAGCATGGCGCAACACATTATACGCACTGGTTCCAGCCGCTTACCGGTATTACGGCTGAGAAGCATGATGCATTTGTGACACATCCTGACGAGTCAGGCAAAATGCTTACTGAGTTTTCCGGAAAAGAATTGATAAAGGGTGAGCCTGATGCTTCGTCATTCCCTTCAGGCGGTCTCCGCGCTACATTTGAAGCGAGAGGATATACGGCATGGGATATTACATCTCCGGCGTTTTTGAAAGAGTCAGGCTGCGGAACGATTCTTTGTATTCCTACGGCGTTCTGCTCATATACGGGTGAAGCGTTGGATAAGAAGACGCCGCTTCTTCGTTCTATGGAAGCTCTTAGCCAACAGGCACTTAGAATTGTACGCCTGTTCGGAAATACGGAGGCTTCCAAGGTTGTTGCAAGTGTAGGGCCTGAACAGGAGTACTTCCTTGTGGATGAAAATCTGTTTATGAAAAGAACCGACTTAATGTTTGCCGGTCGTACTCTTTTCGGAGCTCCGGCGCCTAAGGGTCAGGAGATGGAGGATCATTACTTCGGTGTTATCAGAGAGCGTGTAGGCGCATATATGAAAGACTTGAATGAGGAGCTTTGGAAACTTGGAGTTACCGCCAAGACACAGCATAACGAGGTGGCTCCGGCACAGCACGAGCTGGCTCCGATTTATGAGACTGCCAATATTGCGGTAGACCACAACCAGATAGTTATGGAGACAATGAAAAGAGTGGCGATTAATCATGGTATGAGATGTCTCTTGCACGAAAAACCGTATGCCGGCGTCAATGGTTCCGGTAAGCATAATAACTGGTCTATTACGACTGATAACGGCGTTAACCTGTTAGATCCGGGTGATACACCGAATGAAAATATTCAGTTCTTACTGGTACTTGCATGTATTATGAAAGCAGTTGACACTCATGCAGATCTGCTTCGTCAGTCGGCATCCGATGTTGGTAACGACCACAGACTTGGAGCTAACGAGGCGCCTCCGGCTATAATTTCTATTTTCCTTGGCGAGCAGTTGGAGGACGTTGTAAGCCAGCTCATAGAAACGGGCTCTGCTACATCCGTTAAGGAGGGCGGTAAGCTTTTAACAGGTGTATCTACACTTCCTGATTTCCAGAAGGATGCTACCGACAGAAACAGAACTTCACCGTTTGCGTTTACTGGAAATAAATTTGAATTCCGTATGGTAGGCTCTGCTGACTCTATTGCAAGCCCTAATACGACGCTTAACGCAATTGTAGCCGAGGCATTTTGTGAGGCTGCGGACAGACTGGAAAAAGCCGATGACCTTGAAATGGCAATTCATGACCTTATTAAGGAATACATGACTAAGCACCAGAGAATAATTTTTAACGGTAACGGTTATGCCGACGAGTGGGTGGCTGAGGCAGAAAAGAGAGGACTTCCGAATATCAAATCTATGATAGAGGCTGCGGAAACAATTACAACGGATAAGGCAGTTAAACTGTTTGAGAAGTTCGGTATTTTCACCAAGGTAGAGTTGGAATCCCGTGAAGAAATTATCTATGAAACGTATGCTAAATCTATCAACATCGAAGCATTGACGATGATTGACATGGCCGGTAAACAGATTATTCCGGCAGTTATCAAATACACCAAGTCGCTTGCTGACACCGCAAACTCTGTTAAGGCAGCAGGTGCGGATGCATCCATACAGGTTGAGCTTTTAAAAGTAGTTAGTGAAAAACTGGCGGCTATGCAGGCAGCTCTTACCAAGCTTAAAAAACTTGAGGCAGAGGCATCTGCAATGGATGATGTGAAAGCACAGGCCTTTTTCTATAAGGACAGCGTCAGGGAAGCAATGGATGAACTGCGCAGACCGGCTGATGAGCTTGAGATGATAGTGGATAAGGATATCTGGCCGCTTCCTACTTATGGAGAATTGATGTTTGAGATTTAATATGCTCCTGTATAGGTATAGATTTTGAACTAGTATATGTTTAGGAATATTTGTTTAATATAAGAGACCGTCGCATCCATGATTTATTTATCATTAATGCGACGGTCTCCTGTTGTTTGTTATAGTAAATTATTTTGAAATTTTAAAGCCCCTCTGATATGCAATTAAAAATATGACCAGAATCAATACTGCATTACACGCCATTATAATTCCACTTTCAAATGTAATACATATTTCCGATAAGTCATTCATGAAGACGAATAATTGCTCGGAAAAGACGAATTTTGAAAACTTCTTAATTGTCTCGTTAAACATAGACAGCATAGGCAGAAAGGCAAGAACTATCATTAACGGTACGGTTATAGAGGTTGCCGACATCTGGTTTTTGACGGCTGTTCCGATAGCTGCGCCTAAAAGAAAAGAGCATATGTGACCGACAAGCATTACAAGTAAGAATTTAAGTAATGTTATTCCCGTATATCCGGTCGAACATCCGATTACAAGTGAACCCAGCATACAGATAGATATTATGTAGGCAGCGTTTCCGATTAAAAATTCGGCGGCATGTACATTGCACATTTGTAAAACGCGCAGCGTATTCTTTTCTTTTTCTTCCGAAATAATAGCAGCCGCACTTGTGAGCGAGGCCATACCGATATACATTACTGCAAACAGGTTTCCGAAAAAGTGTTCCGGCATATCCGGAAGGCTTATGGATTTTTCCATAATGATAGTCATTAAAGGGAACATTATAAATTGAATAAGAATAGCTTTGTTTTTAAGGGTGTCCTTAAGCTGTTTCCATAAAATTGCTTTAATGTGGTATGTCATGCTTCAAATCTCCTTCCGGTTAATTCCATAAATATAGTTTCTAAATTGGGCTCTGTTGAATGTATGGTTTCTATTTCGTCGTTTGAAAAATAAGTCTGGATTTGTACTCCGCATTCCTTATTGTGCTCAAGCGTAATGTCCCTGCCGTTTTTTAAATGTATATTGATTTTTTTCTGATGGTTGTACCGGCGGCAGATGTCCTGCGGCGCGCCATATTCAACGATTTTTCCTTTATTTAAAAGTGCAATGTTATCGCAGAGTTTTTCTGCTTCGTACATATTATGTGTTGTTAAGAAAACCGTAGTTCCGCGTTTCTTTTCCGCCAAAATCATTTCATGGATGGCTTCAACGGTTTTGGGGTCTAAACCGCTTGTTGGTTCATCAAGAAATAAAACCTTGGGAGTTCTTAATATTGCCCTTGCAAATGCAAGGCGGTTCTTCATGCCCTTGGATAAATTCATTACAGGAGTTTTCTTCGCAGCCAATAAATTGATATTTTCTAATACCAGTTCAATGTTTATATTCTCGTTGTTGTCAAGCATTTGATAAAATTTGAGATTATCGTAGCAGCTCATTCTTTCATACAGGCCAAAGTTATCCATCATAATTCCTATTTGCTTATAATGTTCACCGGTCATGTCCGTTGGGGATATGCCCATGATGTTGCAGTTCCCGCCGGAGGCTTGTAGCTGACCTGTAAGAATATTGATTAAAGTGGTTTTTCCGGCACCCGATGGACCGAGTAGACCGAATATCTCGCCTTCGGTTATATTTAGATTGATGTCTTTCAAAACTTTGTTGTCACCAAAATGATGATTTAAATTCTTTATTTCGATTACCATATTCATTTTAATAACCATTCCTTTCATTTTTTAATCTCTCCAGCGCATCCTGTATTTTCTTGTTGTCACTCTTTTCTTTTTGGGCGGATACATACACGCTGGCACCGGCACAGATAAAGAAGCATATAAAGAACATCACCCAGGGCTTAACTTGATTGACGGGAAACCATTTAAATATTGCCGCAAAAATTCCTACGGCCAGGATGATGCATGTGAACATCATAATGCTTCTGAACATAATACTTAGTTCTTTAATCAGAATGTCCGTAAAAAAAAGTTGGCGCAGGCTGGTAATAATAATTGCCATAAAGAAGAACTGCATTAATGTCGAAATTGAAATACCGGTATTGCCCAGTTCAAAAACCGAAGAAATCAAAGAAATCTCAGGATCAATATTTCCGAACAGCTTACAAAACAGGCAGAGGAATAATGTGGATACGCCCCATACAACCATAATCTGCGCAAGATAGTCGAATATTGAATTCTTTTTTATCATTTAAAGCACCCCCAGTCTTTTCTTGATTTCATCTGCATATTGTCTGGAAACCATAATTTGTTCTCCGTTTGTCAAAGTCAGACGCAGTTTTCTGTCGATATCTTTTTTAATTGACTTGATAAACTTCAGGTGAACCAGACAGGATTTGCTGATCCTAAAGAAACCGCTTTTACACAGGCGTTCTTCCATTTCGTATAATTTTAATTTGGATTCATATATGGCGTCCTGTGTGTATACAAATGTTTTGCGCTCCAGAGCCTCGATGTATGAGATTGTATTCACATCCAGCAAATAATTTGTATCATCTTTTGTTACAAGCAGCTGTTGATTCATTATTCGCAGCGTTGCTATAATGTTTTCGATATCAGGTGTTAACTGGCTGCACCTGATATTGATTTCAGTTTCGTTTATGTCTTCACCGACATTTATCGTTATTTTCAAGTTTAGTGTCTCCTGTTCATTATGATTCCCGGTTTGGGCGTTCCTTTAGTTATTAGTCTATCATAAACAGTCTTTTAAACAAGTATTCGCAGCGCAGCCTGCCGTATGGTATGCATAAGTTGCCGTTTTATCAGGAATAATGTTAAAAATAGAACAAGAAAAATAAAAGATAAAAATTTAAATTTAGGGCTTGCAAATATTTTTGAGATGCTGTATAATTTCAAGTTGTAATGTTAATGGGCTATCGCCAAACGGTAAGGCAACGGACTCTGACTCCGTCATTTCAAGGTTCGAATCCTTGTAGCCCAGCTATCGACCCGGTGAAAAGTGTTTCGCCGGGTCTTTTGCTACGGAGGAAGTGGTTATTATGTATACATTTCAAAGCAGAATACGCTACAGCGAAACCGGGACGGACGGTAAGCTGACGCTCGAATCATTGTTGGATTATTTTCAGGACTGTTCAACATTTCATTCGGAAGATATTGGACTTGGCATCAAATATTTAGAAGATAGAAAACTGGCATGGGTATTATCTTCATGGCAGATTGTGATAGAGAGGTATCCTGATGTATGTGAGAATGTCGTAATCGGTACGGCACCTTACGACTTTAAAGGTTTTATCGGATATAGAAATTTTCGGATGGATACAGAATCGGGAGAGTGTCTGGCTTATGCCAATTCGATTTGGACTCTGATGGATATGGTTAAGATGGCGCCGGCGAAACCACCTGTAGAGATGGTAGAAGGATATGTTTTGTCCGATAAACTGCAGATGGATTACGCACCCAGAAAAATTGCTGTGCCTACAGGCGGAAGCTCACAGGAAAAGATTGAAGTAAGACCGCATCACTTGGACACAAACGGCCATGTAAACAATGGGCAGTATGTAAGAATCGCTATGGAATATATACCTAAGGATTTCCATATCAGGCAGCTGCGGGCGGAGTATAAGAAGCAGGCGGTGCTTGGCGATATAATGATGCCTGTAACAGTCGTAAACGAAGATAAAACAATTTATACGATATCTTTAAACACTGAGGATGGGACACCCTACAGCATTATAGAACTGACAGGAGTGTCATAAAGGTTATGTGTTTGTCACCAAAACCGTAAGTTTAAATAGTATACATTATAGGAGACAAAATGATAGAATTAGGTAAGATACAGTTACTGAAAATTGTAAAAAAAGTAGATTTCGGTGTTTACTTATCTGACGAAGAAGACCCTTCTGATAAGGTATTATTGCCGAATAAGCAGGTGCCTTCGGGAGCAGGAATCGGCGATGAGATAGAGGTGTTTATTTACCGCGATTCTAAGGACCGCATGATTGCCACAACAAACAGACCTAAACTTACTTTGGGCGAGGTGGCAAGGCTTAAGGTGGCGCAGAATGTAAGAATCGGCGTGTTTTTAGACTGGGGATTGGAAAAAGATTTATTGCTGCCATTTAGGGAACAGACTAAGAAACTGCGGGAGGGCGAAGAATGTCTTGTTGCGCTTTATATAGATAAAAGCGACAGGCTGTGTGCCACAATGAAGATTTATCCGTATTTAAGGCAGGATTCGGCTTATAATAAGGATGACAAAGTAAGCGGATATGTATACGAAATCAGTGATAATTTTGGAGCGTTTGTAGCGGTGGATGATATTTATTCCGGACTTATACCCAAAAAAGAGCTGTATGGAAATATTAATGTTGGAGACCGTATCAGTGCAAGAGTTACAGAGGTCAAGGAAGACGGTAAGCTGAGTCTGAGTGTTCGTGAGAAGGCTTATTTACAAATCGGGCAGGATGCCGAGAAAATTTTACAGATAATAGATAGTTATGACGGCGTACTTCCTTTTTCCGATAAGGCGTCTCCGGAGACGATAAAAAGAGAGACCCAGATGAGTAAGAATGAGTTCAAGCGGGCAGTAGGCCATCTTTTGAAGGAGAGAAAAATTTCTATCGGGGAGAAATCAATTCGCAGAATATAAAAGAAAGGAACATGCGGCATAGGATGAATAGCAAAAAGGTTAATTGGCTTTTTTTAAGTATAATACTTGTTGAATTTGGCATTGTAGGGTTGATCATTGTTTTAAATGGATATTTAAAGGTGGGATTTACACTTAGCATTGCGGAGAATTTAATTCTCAGCGAGATGATACTGTTTATGCCTGCGCTGATTTTTGTGTTGGCGTCGTTAATAAAAGGAAGGGGAGAGCTGGGCTTAAACGACATGCTCGGTTTTCATAAAATTAAAATCTCATCTTTTTTTATGGTAATTCTCTTTACAATACTTATAATGCCGATGACGACGGCAATTAATGCAATTTCCATGATTTTTGTGGATAACGCGGTTACCGCTATAAGCGGGGATGTGCTTAGAATGCCGTTTCCTATTATGTTATTATTGATGGGAATTTATGGGCCGTTTTGCGAGGAATTTGTCTTTCGCGGCGTTATATACAGAGGATATAAAAATTCAGGAGCGGTGTTCTGGTCTATATTCTGGTCGTCCCTGCTTTTTGGGCTTATGCATATGAATTTTAATCAGGCGGCATATGCGATTGCAATCGGAATAATGTTTGCATTGCTGGTAGAGGCAACAGGGAGTCTGTGGTCATCTGCAATTGCGCATATGTTTTTTAACTCTGAACAGGTCTGTACGATGTATATTGTAAATCATTTTATGCCGGAAACTTATTCCGGTAATAATGTGAATAATACTTTGACAACGGATGCGCTTCTTGCGGTAATAGGACCATACCTGATCATAGCAGTAGCAGCGACATCGCTTGCGGTATGTGTGTTGGTGTGGATTGCCAAGAATGAGGGCAGGGAGAATGTATTAAGAAATATCTGGATTTTGCGCAAAAGAAAAGGCACATACTTAGTAAGCGTGCCTCTTCTGGTTGCAATTGTACTATGTCTTGCTTATATGAGCTTTAACGTGATTCTCGGAATGATATGATTAAACGTACATATCAAAATTAGAACCGACTGCTGGATTGACGGAACGCTCCATTGCAGAAGAATCTATCATCTCAACAATCTGATTTCCGGTGGCTGAAGCTGTATCCAGAGATTTACTGAGCATTGCTACGCCATAAGCGGAACTCGTATTAATTGATGACATAGACATAGATAATTTCGCAATATCCATATTTAACACCACCCTTTCGACCTATTTATTAAGTATATTGTTATCTTTATGATAGCATATTGGAGGTTTATTTACAAGCAGTTAATAATTAGTTATTATTAAAATATATTATAATAATTACGAGAAATGAATTATGAAAAATATTAATTTGTTAGGAATGAAACTGCAGGACCGTTACGCAAGGGAATCCCTTATGCTGGCGGAGCGTTTCATTAAAAAAGGCGCAGCCCGTGTAATATTATATCTTACAACAGCCGCACTTTTAGAAGCCGCTAAGAATGATGGTGAAAAAGAGTGGATAGAGGCCGCCGATGCAACCTTATGGGGTGATACCAAGATACTTGAAGCGGCGGAAATCAGTGCAAAAGCAAGATATAACGAGGTTGAGGAGAAAGAATTTCTGAATAATTTCCTTAGGAAAATGGCAAAGAATCATACGGCTATTCTTGTGATTTCGGATACGGAAGCACATGCACAGGCCTTAAAATCAGAGCTTATTGAAATGCAAAACGGTATTACGGTAGTGGGAACGATGGCTATTAATGATATTGTAGGAAGTCAGGAGAATATTATAAATGAAATAAATATGATAGCGCCTATAGTAATAATAGTAAGAATGCCGTTTTCTATGCAGCGAAGCTGGCTTGAGAACGGCAGGCGGTACTTGAATGCCGGAATCTGGCTTGGCATGCCCGAGGATTTTAGCTGCGTTAATAAGAAAGAAATGGCTGTTGAAAAAGTAGGTAAACGAATTTTGAATGTATTATTCAGCAGAAAAGTTAATAAGTATAAAAAATAAGGACAGTTCGCAGTGCGTGCTGTCCGTTGTTTATGTAAATTGTATAAAGGTATTTTTTGCTAAATATTGTCAAAATAATTAAAAATACACAAAAAAATAATGATTTAAGGTAGATTTTATTGTTAAAATATATTAAAATAAAAGACGAATGTGATATTTTGCAGAATAGAGCCGTTATAAATCTTGTACAAATGTTATAACAGTAAGCAATATACATTTATGGGGAAAGTATTGAACTTTGTGCTTGCGCCCAAACTCGCAGGTTGAGTAAGAATGGGGGATTAGGATGATTTCAAATCAGATTTTACAGAACACGATTGATGGATTAAAAGCAATTGCGCGTGTGGAACTTTGTGTTATGGATATCGACGGAAAGCCGGTTGCTATGACTTCAGATGAAATGGAGAAATGCGAGAAGCCCGCGGCGGATTTCGCCAAGTCGCCGGCGGATGCGCAGGAAATACAGGGATATCAGTATTTTAAAATTTTTGATGAGCAGCAGCTTGAGTATATATTGATAGCGCAGGGAATCGGAGAGGACATTTATATGGTTGGAAAAATGTCCGTTTTCCAGATTCAGAATCTTTTGGTCGCATATAAAGAAAGGTTCGACAAGGACAATTTTATTAAAAATCTTTTGCTGGATAATCTTCTGTTGGTAGATATATACAGCCGCGCCAAGAAGCTGCATATCCAGACGGACGATAAGCGTATAGCAATGATAATCGAGACGGATAACGCCAAGGACAGCAATGTTTTAGAGCTTATGAGGTCTTATGTCGGCAGCAACAGCCACGATTTTGTTACGGCAGTAGATGAGAAAAATGTAATCATTGTTAAAAGTTTGTCAGATGCAGACGGAAGAAAAGAAATTGAGAAAGCCGCAGTAGGAATGACAACCTATTTGGAAAAAGAGCATTTGAAAAATGTAAGGATCGCATACGGCACCGTTGTAAGTGAAATTAAAGAAGTGAGCCGTTCTTATAAAGAAGCGAAGATGGCGCTTGACGTCGGCAAGATATTCTTTGCGGAGAGGAATGTAGTCGCTTACAGTGAACTTGGTATCGGAAGACTGATATACCAGCTGCCAATTCCACTTTGTAAGATGTTTATTAAAGAAATTTTTGATGGCAAGAATCCGGATGAATTTGACGAAGAGACTTTAGTGACCATTAATAAGTTCTTTGAAAACAGCCTGAACGTGTCAGAGACTTCCAGACAGCTTTTTATACATAGGAATACATTGGTATATCGTCTGGATAAACTTGAAAAAAGCACCGGTTTGGATCTGAGGGTTTTTGAAGATGCAATTACGTTTAAAATTGCACTTATGGTAGTTAAATATATGAAGTATATGGAACATTTTGATTATTAATTTTTTAAATATAAAATTAAGCAACATAACTGCGAAAGGAGTAGGAATTATAAATGGATGTGTCTGCAAATAGGAGAACTAAAAGGACCGCGTCAGACAATAAAGAAATTATTTCCTTAAACAATGTCAGTAAGGCATATTCAACGGGCGCACCGGCGCTTAAGGACGTCGATCTTCATATTAACAGAGGGGAATTTGTTTTTATAGTAGGCGACAGTGGTTCCGGCAAATCCACCCTTATCAAGCTTTTGCTCAGAGAGTTGACAATAACCAGCGGTGATATCAATGTGATGGGTTATGACCTTGCCAGAATAAAACACCGGAAGATTCCTAAATTCAGGCGAAATATAGGAATTGTATTTCAGGACTTCAGACTGCTCAAGGATAGAAATGTGTATGAGAATGTGGCCTTTGCGCAGAGGATTGTACAAAAGTCAAATAAGGAAATCAGAAAGAACGTGCCAAGCATACTTGCGATTGTGGGACTTGCCGGTAAGTACAAGGCCAGACCCAGGCAGCTTTCCGGTGGTGAGCAGCAGAGAGTGGCGTTGGCAAGGGCGTTAGTTAATAATCCGACTATCCTTCTGGCGGATGAGCCTACGGGTAATCTTGACCCTAAGAATTCATGGGAAATTATGAAACTCCTTGAACAGATTAACGAAAACGGAACTACGGTACTTGTCGTTACGCATAACAGGGAAATCGTAAACGCTATGCAGAAGAGGGTAGTTACGCTTAAAAAAGGAGTTATAGTAAGCGATGAGGAAAAAGGAGGATATATAGATGAGGATTAGCACGTTATTCTATACAATCCGTCAGGGCTTTCGTAATCTTTTTAGAAATAAATCGTTTACGCTTGCTTCCATTGCAACTATAAGTTCATGTTTATTTTTGTTTGGATTGTTCTATGCGGTTATTACCAATTTTCAACATATTGTAAGAAATGCCGAGCAGGTGCTTGGGGTAAGCGTTTTCTTTGATGAAGGGCTTGAGGATTCCAGAATAGAAGAAATCGGTCAATTGATAGCTAAGAGACCGGAGGTGGCAAGTATCCACTTTGTTTCGGCAGATGAAGCATGGGAGAGCTTTAAGACGGATTATCTTCGTGAATATGCAGACGGTTTTACGGAAAATCCCATTCCTCAGTCCGCAAACTACCAGATTAATTTAAACGATGTTTCCATGCAGTCGGCTCTCGTAACATATCTTAAGTCCATATCCGGAGTCAGGGAGGTAAATTATTCCGAAATAGCCGCCACTACCTTGACCGGTATAAATGCTTTAATAGCTTATGTTTCGATTGGAATTATTGCTATTTTGCTTGCGGTTTCGATTTTCCTTATAAGCAATACTGTTACTATTGGTATTTCTGTAAGAAAAGAAGAAATTAATATTATGAAATATATAGGTGCAACAGATTTCTTTGTCAGATCGCCGTTTGTAATTGAGGGTATGATCATAGGACTGATTGGCGCAGGTATTCCGCTTGGAATAATCTATTTTTTGTATAATACGGTAATGGACTACATAGTAGAGAGATTTCCCGCGCTTATAAATTTTTTGAGTTTTCTGACTGTACAGGAGGTTTTCAATGTACTTACCCCGGTTTCACTTGGAATCGGAGTGGGAATAGGTTTCCTTGGCAGTATTGTTACAGTAAGAAAACATCTTAGAGTGTAGCATTTTGTAAATGGCTGGCGAAAGGCAGTGAGCTTAGATGAAATATTTAAAGAGGGCATTATTAATATTAATATGTATCGCTGTTGCGTTTGTTTTTCCTTCTAATATCGCTGCTGCGGACGATTACGACAGCATTAAGGAAAAAGAGGCGGAAATAGCTGAGGCAAGGAAAGAGGTTGAGAAGCTTAAGAACGGATTAAGCGACATAGAAGCAATAAAGAAAGGGCTTGAGAAGTCCAAAAATGACCTTACTACATATGTTACACAGTTGGATACGGAACTGGATAACATTCAGGAGAGAATTGCTGAATATAATGAATTAATTGATAAAAAGACCGTGGAAATCGAAGTGACGACCGAAGAATTAAATGATGCCATTTTGCAGCAGGAAGAACAGTATGCTGCTATGAAGAAACGTATCCAGTTCATGTACGAACAGGGTAACATGCTTTATATGAATCTGTTCTTCTCGGCTGAAAACATTACCGACATGATGAATAAGGCAGACTACATCGAAGCGTTAGTTGCTTACGACGCCAACCAGTTAGATGAATATGTAAAGACTGCTGAGCTTATTGCAGTATGTAAAGAAGAACTTGAGGCACAGAAAGAAGTGCTTGAGGAAGCAAGGGTTAATGTCAAGGAAGAAGAAAAAAATATAAATACTTTAATTGTAGAGAAGGAAGCGCAGCTTCTCTCCTTGTCTTCGGATATTTCCACCAAAGAAGCTGCAATTAAGGAGTATGAAGACGAGATTGCTTCCCAGAATGCCGAAATAGCCGCATTGGAAAAGGCAGTTGCGGAAGAAAAGGCGAGACTTGCTGCGGAAAATGTTGCGGCAAGAACTTATGACGGCGGCATGTTTGCATGGCCCTGTCCATCATATACGAGGATTTCAGACCAATATGGAAATCGTATGCACCCGACACTTGGAATCGAGAAATTCCACAACGGTGTTGATCTGTCAGCGCCGTATGGTTCTTCGATTCTGGCGGCGTATGATGGGGATGTAGTAGCCGCTGCGTACAGTTCATCTATGGGTAATTACATTATGATAGACCATGGAGATGGATTGTATACAATATACATGCATGCCTCCGCGCTGTATGTATCCAGTGGCCAGACAGTTACTAAAGGTCAGAAAATTGCAGCTGTAGGAAGTACCGGACGTTCAACCGGTAATCATTTGCATTTCGGCGTGCGTCTTAACGGAAGCTATGTGAGTCCTTGGAATTATATAAGCTAAAGCTTTATAAGTTGAAATAGATGTCAATGGAGATGAATGATTTTGGATAATTATGGATATAGTAGTAATAATAGTGGAATGAATCAGGGAGCTGAAAATAATTTGTATCCAGATAGCTCGAAACAGGAACAGCATCAGACTAAGGGAATGTTTCTTGTCGGTATGCTTACCGGAATTGTAATCAGTGTACTTGTGGCAGGCAGTGTTTATGCAGGTGTCAAAGTCGCTGATATTTTGCATTTGAGAGGAAGTAAACAGACCAGCGCAGAGGGAGCATCCGCGCAGAACGTAGTCAATGATGATTCGATTACCAAGTTAGAATCAATAGAGAAAGTTATTGATGAGTATTATTATAACGAAGAAGATATTAATACCGATAACATGATAGAAGGAATGTACGCCGGAATGGTGGATTCCTTAGGCGACCCATATTCCGTTTATTATACACAGGAAGAATGGGAAGAACTGATGCGGGATACGGAAGGCGTATATTACGGCATCGGTGCGTATGTGAGCATTGACAGCAGAACCGGCTACGGCAAAATCAGCGGAGTCATAGAGAATACGCCTGCGCAGGAAGCAGGACTTCGTGAAAACGACATTATTTATATGGTAGACGGAGAACCTGCCCAAGGTTTAGAATTATCAGAGATTGTCGCAATGATTAAGGGAGAAGAAGGGACAATCGTACATCTTACGATTTACAGAGAGGGTGAAGAGGATTATCTGGAAATGGATGTTGTCAGAAAGCAGATAGAATCCCCGACTGTTAAATATGAAATGAAGGACAATGGGATAGGCTATATTCAGATAACGGAGTTTGATGAGGTGACCTATGACCAGTTTGTGGAAGCGCTGTCAGTTATAAAAGGAAATGAGGCAAAGGGTCTGATACTTGACCTGCGCAGCAATCCGGGAGGAAGCCTTTCCGTAGTAGTGGATATTGCTAGGCAGATTCTTCCCGAGGGACTTATAGTATATACCGAGGACCGCTCCGGCAAGCGGACGGAATACAGCTGCGATGGCGATAATGAATTAAAGATACCGTTAGTTGTATTGGTAAACGGCAATTCCGCCAGCGCATCTGAAATTCTTGCCGGCGCCGTTAAGGATTATGGCAAAGGAACCCTGGTTGGGACCAAGACTTTTGGAAAAGGCATAGTACAGCGTATCCTGCCGCTTACAGACGGAACCGCCCTTAAACTTACAGTCAGCGCATATTATACACCTAAGGGAAATAATATTCATAATATTGGAATTGAGCCGGATATCGAATGTGAGTTCGATGCAGATGCGTATTATGATAAGGGTGTGGATAACCAGTTGGAACGTGCTGTGGAGGAAGTGAAGCGGATTATGGCGAAGTAACAGAAAAATATTGTTTTTATTGATGATTGTGCATATTGACAAAAGGAACTGTATGGCTGTAAAATTTGTATTACACATATAGCTGTTGCTTATTAGATTTGATCCGCAAACTCGGGAATAGTAAGATTTGCCGGAGCGGCTTGAGCAGCAGGGAGGCAGTTTGAATTTGTATAAAATTTATTGGTGTTAGTCAATAAGTGTGTTGTCAGCACTTGCAAGACTATATATTGAGACTTTTATTTGCACTGGGAGGTGAAAACTTGAAAATAAAAAGAGTTGCTGTCACAATTGGCCTCATTCTAATCTCAATAATAGGACTCAGTGGCTGCGGCAGAAAACATGAACTTGTCGAAATAACTGAGCTGGAACGTGATAATACAGAACGAGAGCTAATTGTTCTCCCGATTTCTGAGAGCGAGACGGTCTCGTCTTCTGACGGAAACTCTGCGGAAGACGAATCTGAGGAAACGACACGATTGACCGCCTTGGCGGATGATCTGGAAGAGGCAGAGAAGATTGCTGATTTGTACGGCATTGAACTTGATAGTTATTCCTATGGAGTAGCTACCTATGTAACTGACAAGGATGTACAGGAGCTCATCAGCATGGGAGAGGAAAATGATTATCCCACATTGGCACCTAACTATAAAGACAAACTTCATACGGAACAGTAAACACATGACCGCAAAGGATAGAAAAAGAAAGAGAAGGGAGAAAAAATGAAAAAAACAAAGATACTGTCATTATTGCTGGCCGGCTCACTGTTGTTCAATACAACGGGAATTGAAGCGTTGGCAACTTCGGCGTCAGAACCTGTTCTTGAGGAACAGTTCGTTGAAGCACCTGACGACGAGTCTTCTGAGGAAAGTGAGGATGCAGGGACATCCGAGCTGCCTTCAGAAGAAAAAATAGACAAAGAGTCAGAAGAAGTACAAAATCCCGAACAGTCTTCCGAGACGGAGAAAGACAAAGATGGGGAATCTTCTGGAGAAACTGGAACTGCGGAAGAGGAAATCAAAGATACTTCGGAGGAAATCAAAGATTCCTCGGAGGAAATAGAAGCTCCTTCAGAGGAAACGAAGGATTCTTCGGAAGAAACAGAAGATTCTGATGTGAATGATCCTGCTTTAGAAGAGGCAGAAGATTCCGAAGATACCATATCAGAAGATACAATATCAGAGAATACACTTCCAGAAGAGGACTTTGAGGCAGAAGATTCTGAGGAAGATGCTTTTGCGATTTTCCCCGGATTAGGTGATAGCTATACATTGTCCTCGACGCAGATGGCAGATAAAAAGGTATTGGCTGCGCATGTGGGCGACATAGTAAGTATATATGCCCAAAATGTTGACGAATATCCAGATGCAGAGGGAATTTACGAACTTGGCGAGGTGGTGTATCTGGCTGAGACGACAGAAGAAGCTGAGCAGGTGGCTGCGGCTTTTGGTGGCGATTTAGACAGCTACTCTTATGGAGTAGCCGTAATCAACCTGCCTAAAAAAGCTACAGTAGCCTTGGCAGTGGCTGCCGCAGCAGATCCCGATACCAAGCTGCCCGTTGTATGGCCTAACTATTATAACTATCTCACCAGTGATATGAACGAAATTAATGCAGTGGCAGGACCTAGTGATCCCAGCCTTGGCATACAGTGGCAGCATGACTACATAGGTACCAGCTATGCTTGGGCGGCGGGTTATAAAGGTCAGGATGTGAAAGTAGCCGTGATTGATACAGGGTTACAGAGAAACCATGAGGATTTATCAGCAAATGCTGTTGCGGGAAAAAATTTTGTTAACGGGGCAGCCGGCACAGAGTATAACAACGACAACGCTACCCACGGCACTCATGTGGCAGGTATCATTGCAGCAGATGATAACAGCAAAGGCGGTGTAGGAATCGCACCGGATGCTCAGGTTAGGGGCTATTGTGTATTTCCTTCAGCGAACGCAGGCGCAGACAATGCAGATGTCATGAGGGCCATTAATGCTGCTGTGGCGGACGGTAACCATATCATTAATATGAGCTTAGGTGGCCCTATGTATAGCGGCGACTATGAGAAAGTAGTCAAAAATGCATATAATAGAGGTGTAGCGGTCTTTGCGTCTGCAGGCAATGAAGATACAAACGCCTATAGCTTTCCGGCATCCTACAGTGGTGCGATTTCCGTGGGTGCGGTGGATCAGAACAGTGCAAGAGCTTCTTTTTCCAACTATGGAAGTAATGTGAAGCTGTCTTTCCCGGGAGTGCATATTTACTCTACGGTTCCCAGCGGTTATGGTTATATGAGTGGCACCAGTCAGGCATCCCCTGCAGCTGCAGGTACGGCGGCAGTAATTCTTTCAGCCAATGAATCGATTCGTAAAAAAACAGGTAAGGCCAGAGTGGATGCGCTTCTCTCTGCAATGAAGTCTTCCACTACTAAGAGCTCCAGTTCCGGTATGGGAGCAGGTACCACATGGCTGCCGGGTGCATTGAAAATTGCATCGGATATGACCGCACCGGATGCTCCGGTTATTGCAATCAAGGAAAAACCTAAAACCGGTACGACTTATACGCTAGAGAGCGTAACTGCCACACTTTCTACAAAAACTGCTGTAGGTGTAGAAATCTGGTACACAACAGATGGCAAGAATCCTACCTATAAGAACGGTGAGTTTATAAATGGTAAAAAGTATACAGAAGGAGCATCGATTACACTAACGGGTGCGAAGAAGGTGACCATAAAGGCTGTCGCCCTGAATCCGGTCACGGGTAAGGTGAGTAAGGTTGCTTCTAAGGCATGCACTTTAACACCGATTCCTTCTGGAGTGAAATTGAATTCCAAAACAGGAATCTCTCGTGTTGCCCCCGGCAAGAGCCTGGCATTAACGGCTGATGTCACGCCTGCTTATTCGGTTTCTACAAAAGTGAATTGGTCTGTGGATAATAAGGCGAAGGCAGCAGGGATTTCCGTTTCAAATGGCACTGTAAAAACGAAGGCTAGTACTTCTACCGGGACGTACACTGTTACTGCCACAGCTGTGGGAGCAGACGGTAAGACTTTTAATGGTGTTGCGGAAACTTATGAGCTTCAAGTGATTGGTGGTGCAACCATCAAGAAAATTGCATTTCAGGATAAACAGGGAAAAACTGTAAAAGCGCAGAATTTGGATACGGGTAAAACTCTGGATATGAAATCTTTCCTCAAAGTGACCACGCAGAATGGTTCCGAGCCTGGCGCTGACGATGTGATTTGGTCCAGCAGTAACACTAAGGTGGCCACCGTCAATAATGGTGTCATTACCGCCCTTGCTCCGGGTAAAGCCGTAATTAAAGCAATCTCCAACGATGGTTACAATAAGAGCGCATCCTGTAATGTGACTGTAAATCAGCTTGTCACAAGTATTACTTTAAGTGGTCCGAATAAAGTGGCTGTTGGGAAAGCGATTACGCTTCAAGCGACAGTTAAACCGGCAAACGCCTCCAACAAGAAGCTCACATGGAAGGTGGAAGGCAATGATAAGGTAACTGTAGCAAATGGCAAGGTGACCGCAAAAGCGGGTGCATCAGGAACTTGTACCGTGACGGCTGTGGCCGTTGACAGTGGCAAAGCCATTTCTAATTCTTATACGGTTACCATAGTATCAGGAGAGATTACAAAGATTACGCTATCCGCTAAGAGTATGGTGCTCTTTAGTAAAAAAGCGAGTGCTAACACACCTCTTACAGGAAAGCTGACTGCTAAAGTAGAGGGTAAGTCTGGTGTAGACAATACCTTGATTGCGTGGACAAGTAGCGCACCTTCTATAGCCAGCGTAGATGCAAATGGTAATATCACCGCAAAGGCGCCCGGCAAGGCTACTATTACTTGTACCGCTACCGATGGCAGTAATAAGAAAGCAACATGCACAGTGAAAGTTAATATACCTATGTCAAAAATAACCATAGGAACTACGGATAGTTATGGAGATTATAGTGATTCGAGTAACGGTTATATTGGATGTATCGCGCAGGGCAAAAGCATAAAACTGTCTGCTAAATGTGGCAGTAACTATGGCACACCTACAGATAAAAAGGTTACTTGGTCCAGCAGTAATAAAGCTATATTAACTGTGGATAAAAACGGAAAAGTAACTGCCAACAAAAAGGCCAGTGTGGGTTCCGAAGCCATTATCACAGCGTCTGCGGCGGATGGCAGCGGTGTGATCTCTAATGAGTATACTTTCAAAGTTACGCGGTTATTCAAGAAAATCAATGTTAACGATTTGGTAGTGGTTGCGACGCCGGCTGATCCAACGGATCCGTACAATTATGTGCCCCCTTACTTCACGGTTACAGTGTCTGGTGGAAAGAATCCAGGACTCAACAAGGAGTATAGCGAGGCGGATGGTTGTTATTATCTTTATCCGATTCCTGGTAAAGTGACTACAACTAAACCATCATCTAGTATGTTTTTATACACGAATGAATTACAGACAATGACAGTTAGCGTGAAACTACGGGATGGTTCAGGTCTAACGGCGAAAAAGACCGTTTATGCTGCACGCTTTAAAGATGGAAAGGTCAGATACTATAAATAACAAAAACAGTCGGCTTCGGCCGGCTGTTTTTTTGCAGGTTCAGAATCTGCCCGTTAGTGGGAAAAACAGAACAAAAGTTCGGTTTGGATATATACATTTTAAAATATATGTGATACAATATGGAAGATGTGATTAAGTATATGTAATTTGGTAAAACATTTATTATTGAGACAACTAAGAGAGGTTTTTCACATGTCAGAATTCAAACTACATGCCCCTTATCAGCCTACCGGCGACCAGCCGCAGGCTATAGATGCATTGGTAAAAGGCTTTCAGGCAGGTAACCAGTTCCAGACTTTACTTGGAGTCACCGGTTCCGGTAAAACATTTACGATGGCCAATATAATTCAACAACTGAATAAGCCGACATTAGTCATTGCCCATAATAAAACGCTGGCGGCACAGCTTTACGGTGAGTTCAAGGAATTTTTTCCGGAGAATGCGGTAGAATACTTTGTCTCCTACTATGATTATTATCAACCGGAAGCATATGTACCTTCCACCGATACTTATATTGCCAAGGATTCCTCAGTTAATGACGAAATTGATAAGCTGAGGCTTTCCGCAACAGCCTCTCTTACAGAGCGTAAAGATGTAGTCGTAATTGCGAGCGTTTCATGTATTTATGGACTTGGAAGTCCGGATGATTATGAGGAAATGATAGTATCCCTGCGTCCGGGAATGATAAAGGACAGGGATCAGGTAATCCGGGGATTGATTGACATACAATATACCAGAAATGATATGGACTTGGACCGCGGCTGCTTTCGCGTGAGAGGGGACGTACTGGAAATATATCCGGCAGAGGGCGGCGACTATCTGATAAGGGTTGAATTTTTCGGGGATGAGATTGAACGCATTGCGCAGACAGACCCTTTAACCGGACAAGTTCATGCTACACTGGAACATATTGCGATTTTTCCGGCATCTCACTATGTTGTTCCACAGGAGAAGATTAATCTTGCCTGTAAAAATATTGAAAAAGAAATGGAAGAACGGGTAAAATATTTTAAGGGTGAGGATAAGCTGTTAGAGGCACAGCGAATTGCTGAGCGGACGAATTTTGATATTGAGATGCTTCGTGAGACCGGTTTTTGTTCGGGAATTGAGAATTATTCAAGGCATCTTAATAATATGCCTCAGGGGGCAACGCCTTTTACCTTAATGGATTACTTCAAGGGTGAGTATCTGATAATAATAGATGAATCTCATATGACAATTCCGCAGGTACGCGGTATGTATGCAGGAGACCGTTCAAGAAAGACTACACTTGTAGACTACGGTTTCCGGCTGCCTTCAGCGTTGGATAACAGGCCGCTTAATTTTGAAGAGTTTGAACAGCATATAGACCAGATGCTGTTTGTATCGGCAACTCCGTCAGATTATGAGGCTGAACATGAATTGTTCCGTACTGAGCAGATTATCCGGCCGACGGGACTGTTGGACCCGGAAGTGGATGTGCGTCCGGTAGAGGGGCAGATTGACGATCTGATATCTGAGATTAATAAAGAAGTAGAGAATAAGAATAAAGTGCTGGTTACAACGCTTACAAAGCGTATGGCGGAGGACTTGACACAATACATGAATGATGTTGGAATCCGTGTGAAGTATCTCCATTCAGATATTGATACGCTGGAACGTGCGGAAATTATCAGGGATATGCGTCTGGATGTTTTTGACGTGCTCGTAGGAATCAATCTTCTTAGAGAGGGTCTGGACATTCCGGAGATTTCGCTGGTGGCTATTCTGGATGCTGATAAGGAAGGCTTTCTTCGTTCGGAAACTTCGCTTATCCAGACAATAGGGCGGGCTGCGAGAAATTCTGACGGTCATGTCATAATGTATGCTGACCAGATGACGGATTCAATGAAAAACGCTATATCCGAGACTAACAGAAGACGTGAATTACAGCAGAAATATAACGAAGAACACGGCATTACGCCACAGACAATTAAGAAGGCTGTCAGGGATTTGATCAGCATTTCCAAGGTAATTGCCAAGGAAGAGCTGCGCTTTGAGAAAGATCCTGAATCTATGGACAGGAAGGAACTGGAGAAGCTTATTAAGGATGTGGAAAAGAAGATGAAGAAAGCTGCTGCGGACTTAAACTTCGAAGCCGCTGCAGAGCTTCGTGATAAGATGGTTGATTTGAAGAAATTGCTTCGCGATATGGATAATCAATAACCAGCTTAGGCTCGTGGCTTTGTACAATAAACGAAAGGCATGGTAATTACAAAATGGCAGAAACGATAAAAATGCGTCCCAAAGAATACATTAAAATCCGGGGTGCAAATGAACATAATCTTAAAAATCTTGATGTGGATATACCGAGAAACGAATTTGTGGTTTTGACGGGACTTTCGGGCTCGGGAAAATCTTCTCTTGCATTTGATACTATTTATGCGGAAGGCCAGAGAAGGTACATGGAGTCGCTTTCATCATATGCAAGGCAGTTCCTTGGGCAGATGGAGAAGCCTAATGTTGAAAAAATCGAAGGACTTTCCCCGGCGATATCCATAGACCAGAAATCCACTAACCGTAACCCGCGTTCTACGGTAGGTACGGTTACGGAAATCTATGATTACTTTCGCCTGCTTTACGCCAGAATCGGAGTTCCGCATTGTCCTGAGTGTGGCAAGGAGATTAAGAGACAGACCGTGGATCAGATGGTGGACCAGATTCTTGCCCTGCCTCAGGGTACGAAGATACAGCTCCTTGCACCGGTAGTCAGAGGACGCAAAGGCGAGCATGCCAAGGTATTTGACAGAGCAAAGAAAAGCGGCTATGTGAGGGTCAGGGTAGACGGTAATCTATATGAATTGTCGGAAGAGATTAAGTTAGAAAAAAACATTAAGCATAATATAGAAATAGTTGTGGACAGGCTTGTCGTAAAAGAAGGTATAGAGAGACGTTTAACCGATTCCATAGAAAATGTACTAAGTCTTGCAAATGGATTAATGATTCTGGACGTAATAGACGGAGAACCGATTACATTCAGTGAGAGCTTTTCGTGTCCTGACTGTGGAGTCAGTGTGGGCGAAATAGAGCCGAGGAGTTTCTCTTTTAATAATCCTTTTGGTGCCTGCCCTGAATGTTTCGGTCTGGGATACAAGATGGAATTTGATGTTGACTTAATGATTCCTGATAAGAGCATGAGTATAAAGGATGGCGCGATTGTCGTTATGGGGTGGCAGTCGAGCGGAAGCGAAGGAAGCTTTACCAATGCCATTTTGCAGGCGCTGGCCAATGAATATAAGTTCTCTCTTGAGACACCGTTTGGGGAGCTGTCTGATGAGGTACAGGAGATACTTATTCATGGGACCGGCGGAAAGAAGGTAAATGTACATTATAAGGGGCAGCGCGGCGAAGGCGTATATCCGATAGCATTTGAAGGTCTGATTAAAAGTGTTGAGAGGCGATATAGGGAAACTGCGTCTGAAATCAGTAAGCAGGAGTACGAGTCTTTTATGAGGATAACCCCCTGCAGGGAGTGTAAAGGAATGCGTCTTAAGAAAGAGTCGTTAGCGGTAACTGTCTGCGATAAGAATATTTATGAAGTGACATCCATGTCAATTAAGGTTTTACATGAATTTGTAGGAAACATGAATCTTACAAGACAACAGGAGCTGATTGGTAAACAGATTTTAAAAGAAATAAGGGCGAGAGTTGGATTTTTAATAGAAGTGGGTCTTGATTACCTTGCGCTGTCAAGAGCTACGGCTTCATTATCCGGAGGAGAGGCACAGCGAATCCGTCTTGCAACCCAGATTGGCTCGGGGCTTGTCGGAGTCTGCTATATTTTGGACGAGCCGAGTATAGGCCTGCACCAGAGGGATAACAACAAACTGATAGCGGCGCTTAAGAATTTAAAGGATATGGGAAATACGCTGGTTGTGGTAGAGCATGATGAGGATACCATGTTTGCGGCGGACCATATTGTGGATATCGGTCCGGGAGCGGGTTCGCATGGCGGAGAAGTAGTTGCACAGGGGACGGCTGAGGAAATCATGCAGACAGAGGCCTCCATAACAGGTCAATACCTAAGCGGTAAGCTACAGATACCGGTGCCGGACACAAGAAGAAAACCTAATGGATTTTTGACGGTTAAGGGTGCTGAAGAGAATAATCTGAAAAAAGTTAATGTCAAGATTCCTTTGAGTGTATTTACCTGCGTCACCGGAGTATCCGGTTCGGGTAAAAGTTCATTAATAAACGAAATACTGTACAAACGTCTGGCCAGGGATTTAAATAGGGCAAGAACCATACCGGGGAAGCATCAGAATATTTTAGGAATAGAGCAGCTTGATAAAGTAATCAACATAGACCAGTCCCCTATAGGCAGAACGCCGCGCTCCAATCCAGCCACTTATACAGGCGTATTTGATCATATAAGGGATTTGTTTGCAGCTACGCCCGATGCAAAAGCAAGGGGCTATGGAAAAGGAAGATTCAGTTTCAATGTAAAAGGCGGAAGATGTGAGGCATGCAGCGGCGACGGTATAATTAAAATAGAAATGCACTTTTTGCCGGATGTGTATGTGCCCTGCGAGGTCTGTGGCGGCAAGCGTTACAATAGGGAGACGCTGGAAGTTAAATATAAGGGAAAGAATATATACGATGTACTGGATATGACTGTTGAAGAGGCGGTGCCTTTCTTTGAGAACGTTCCCTCTGTCCGCAGAAAGATTGAAACGCTGTATGATGTGGGACTTTCTTATGTGAAGCTTGGGCAGCCGTCTACCACATTGTCAGGCGGTGAAGCACAGCGTATTAAGCTGGCAACTGAGCTTAGCAGGCGCAGCACCGGTAAAACGATTTATATTCTGGACGAGCCGACAACAGGCCTGCATTTTGCAGATGTCCATAAATTGGTTAATATCCTCCATAAACTCTCCGACGGCGGTAATTCGGTAGTGGTAATAGAGCATAATCTGGATGTGATAAAGGCTGCGGACTATATTATTGATCTGGGGCCTGAGGGCGGAGACGGCGGCGGAACCGTTATTGCGGAGGGCACTCCCGAGCAGATAGCGGAAAATCCCAACTCTTATACGGGAATATATGTTAAAAAGATGTTGGAGAAAGCGAGAATACAGGGATGAGTCCGGGAACCAAAGCTCTGAAAGTGAGCTTTGGCTGAGTGAAAATCAGTTTTTTATAAATAGGGGTTAAGAAAATTATAAGACGTGCCGATAAATATTACAGGCATGGAAGCCGGAACCAGAACGGAGGGAACCGTTCTGGTTTTTGCACCTTTTTATAAAAAAATTATTAAATCTATTTGAAAAACTCTTTCTTTGGGTTATAATGTATGCAGCGAACTTCGCATTTTTATCCAATTAGTAAGTTTAAATGTTTAGTTTGATGGCAATTGGAAATTCTTTAATATAGATACCGGGAGAAAGGGGATCACAGAAAATGCAGTATACGGATATCGGAATTGATTTGGGAACAGCCAGTATTTTGGTTTATATCAGAGGTAAAGGCGTTGTGCTTAAAGAGCCCTCTGTCGTAGCTTTTGACAGGGATACAAATAAAATTAAAGCAATTGGTGAAGATGCAAGACTTATGCTGGGCAGGACGCCCGGTAATATTGTGGCAGTCAGACCGTTGCGTCAGGGCGTTATATCTGATTATCAGGTAACAGAGAAAATGATGAAATACTTCATTCAAAAAGCCCTTGGTAAGAAATCTTTCAGAAAGCCGCGTATTGCGGTGTGCGTACCAAGCGGTGTTACCGAGGTAGAGAAGAAGGCTGTAGAGGATGCTACTTATCAGGCAGGAGCCAGAGAAGTATCTATTATAGAGGAGCCGATTGCGGCAGCAATCGGGGCAGGTATCGATATTTCCAAACCATGTGGAAATATGATAGTTGATATCGGAGGAGGTACATCCGATATTGCGGTTATTTCTTTGGGAGGCACTGTTGTCAGCGCTTCAATAAAAATTGCCGGTGATGATTTTGATGAGGCAATTGTAAGATACATGCGTAAGAAACATAATCTGTTGATTGGTGAAAGAACGGCAGAGGATTTGAAAATAAGAATTGGTTCGGCATATAAGAGGGCGGAAGTTGATTATATGGATGTCAGAGGACGTAACCTTGTAACGGGTCTTCCGCGAACCGTAAAGGTATCTTCTGAAGAAACTGAAGAAGCGCTTCACGAAACAACGGTGCAGATTGTTGAGACAATCCACAGCGTTTTGGAGAAGACGCCGCCGGAGCTTGCAGCAGATATTGCTGACAGGGGAATTGTCCTGACAGGAGGCGGAAGCCTGCTGCGTGGCTTAGAAGACCTGATTGCCGCTAAGACCGGAATTAATACTATGACCGCGGAGGATCCCATGACAGCCGTTGCAATCGGAACCGGTAAATATGTTGAGTTCCTTGCGGGATATCGTGAAGAATAATAGAAGGAGAGAACGATAAGATGCTTAAAGGATTATATACTGCTTATACAGGAATGATTAACGAGCAGCATAGAATGGACACCATGACTAACAATCTGGCTAATGCGGCCACCAATGGCTTTAAGAAGGAAGGTGCGACCAGCCAGTCATTTGACAGGGTACTTGCATACAAGATAAAGGATACTTCTGAAGCAGGCAATCTGCCGAAACGGTTAGGCAACATGAGTCTTGGCGTTAAGACCGGAGAGAATTATGTGGATTATTCGGGAGGACCTTTTAAAGAAACCGGTCATACTTTGGACTTAGCATTGTCTGGAAACGGATTTTTTACAATATCGTTTACAAATAAAGCCGGAGAGACATCGGTTAAGTATACGAGAGACGGTAATTTTACAATGAACGCCCGGGGGAATCTGTTAACCCAGGATGGAGACTTTGTACTGAATGATCAGGGAAGACCAATCCGTCTTGATCCTAACGAAGAGATTACGATAGAACGTTCCGGAGATATTTATCAGGGTGGAACTTATGTTGATACTATAGGGATAACCGATTTTGAGAACTATGATTATTTAGAGCGTTATGGAGAGAATTATTTCCAGCCGGTGCAGGGTGCAAGGAGAGCTGAAGCAGATACAAGTGTGTATTCAGGGTATCTGGAAATGTCAAACATATCGGTTGTAACGGAAATGGTTAATATGATTACCATTCAGAGACAGTATGAAGCTAATCAGAAAGTAATTACTACATATGATTCTACATTGGAAAATGCAGTAAATCAGAACGGTAGAGTATAAGACGGCGGGCAGTAATGTATAACAGGGAGGAATAAGAAATGGTTAGAAGTTTATGGTCTGCGGCAACAGGAATGAATGCACAGCAGACAAACGTAGATACGATTGCAAATAACCTTGCAAATGTTAACTCGGCAGGATATAAAGCGCAGAATGCACAGTTTAAATCTCTGCTATATCAGACATTACAGACAAAAACAACGACGGCGAACGGAGATCCCAAGCCTACTACTTCGCAGGTTGGACTTGGTGTACGTACATCTTCGATTAATAATATTTTTACACAGGGAAGCCTGCTTGATTCTCAAAGTGACACCGCATTTGCTATTGCGGGAGATGGTTTCTTTGCAGTAAGGGGAAATGACGGACAAACGTATTATACCAGAAATGGTGATTTTACATGGGCAATTGGAACAAATGGAGGAATGACGCTGACTAATCAGGACGGACTTCCGGTGCTTAATACCGAAGGAAGACCGATAGCGTTAGACCGTTCATATATTGCAAACAGATTATCAGTTTCACAGGATGGAGAGGTGTGCTATCCGGATGAAAGGAATAATGCTCAGCCTATAGGTATTACAATCGGTCTGTTCCAGTTTAATAATGCCGGTGGTCTTGAGAGAGTTGGAGACACATTATTTGCCAGGACTGATGCGAGTGGAGCGCCGCTCAATGAAGCTACAAATGCTGATGTTCAGCCGAGTAAAGTTATTCAAGGTTACTTAGAGGGCTCCAATGTCTCCGTTGCGGATGAAATGGTAAATCTGATTGTGGCACAGCGTGCTTATGAAATGAATTCCAAAGCGATTACAACATCAGATTCCATGATGGATACCGCAAACAATCTCAAACGCTAGTTGATTGGGAAAAGGGAGGAATGTTATGGATATTTCAGGACTTTCAGGATACACGGATTATATGGTGGAGGCTAATAATAAATCTGCCGAAGACTTGAAAAATAAATTGAATAATGCAGCAGATGCAGATGATGAAGAACTGTTAAAAGTCTGTAAGCAGTTTGAAGCTTATCTGTGGGAGCAGGTTATCAAAAGCATGGAAAAAACCGTGAAGATGTTTAGTGATGACGACGACAAAGAGGGCTATGCAAGCAATATGGTAGATGTTTTTAAGGATACCGTAATTCAGGAGATTTCGTCACAGGTTACATCGGAAACTCAGGGAAATAATTCCCTTGCCCAGATGTTGTATGAACAGATGAAAAGGAATATTAATCCGGTTAAAGTGGAGGATTTATAATTAAACTCCTATGTAATTGTGAAAATGGATTAATTATCAGGATACTATTAATAGGCTGCTGATTCTGGCAGCCTATTTGCGTTAAGTAGGATTGATATGGATAAGATAAAAGGCTATATTGAGCATATTATATATCGTAATAACGATAATGGATATACGGTCTGTAATTTAATATCCGATGGCGATGAAATAACCTGTGTCGGTAATTTCAGAACTATAGATCAGGGAGAAACAATAGAGGCAGCAGGAAATTATGTGGCGCATCCGGTCTATGGCGAACAGTTTAAAATAGAAGAGTATAAGATTGTGGCGCCTGATGATGTTGTAAGCATGGAGCGTTATCTTGGTTCTGGAGCGATCAAAGGCGTAGGAGAGGCGCTGGCAGCAAGGATAGTCAAGCGCTTTGGCAGTGATACATTCCGTATTATTGAAGAAGAACCGGAACGCCTTGCAGAAATAAAAGGAATAAGTGAGCGCAAGGCGAAAGAAATTGCAATACAGGTATATGAAAAAAGAGATGCAAGGGAGGCAATGACTTTTCTTCAGAAATACGGCATTTCTAATACGCTTGCAATACGTATTTATGAAACATACGGTATGGATCTGTATGGTATTATGAAAGAGAATCCATATAAGCTTGCCGAGGACATAGATGGAATCGGTTTTAAAATTGCAGACGGAATCGCTGCAAGAATAGGGATTCATACGGACTGCGATTATCGTATCAGAAGCGGCTTGCTCTATACTTTAATGCAGGCCGGAGCCGATGGCCATTGTTATCTGCCTAAGAGTATTCTTTTAAACAAGGCAGGAGAGCTGCTTGAACTTGAACCGGCGCTTATGGAGCCGCAGCTTCAGAATCTTGCAATGGACAGGAAGATAGTAATAAAGATGCCCTCAGAGGGCGAAACAGACCAGAAGGTCTATGGAATGACATACTATTACGCTGAGTTGAACTGTGCCAAAATGCTGCATGATCTGAATGTTTCGGTTATGGAAGACGAGGGGGAATATGCAGGGCAGGAGAGAGCGCTGCAAAAGATTGAAACCTTGGAAAAAGAGCTTAAAATAGAATTGGATGAACTTCAGAAAAAGGCAGTTTTAGAATGTATTAAAAACGGTATCATGATACTCACCGGAGGTCCCGGAACCGGTAAGACAACTACAATAAATATGATCATCCGTTATTTTTTGTCTGAAGAAATGGATATTTTTCTGGCAGCGCCGACAGGGCGTGCGGCGAAGAGAATGACGGAGACGACCGGATATGAAGCAAGGACGATCCATAGACTCTTAGAGCTTAACGGAGTAGTTTCAGAAGGCAACAGAGCGGCACGTTTTGAAAAAAACGAGGAGAATCCCCTAGAGGCCGATGTAGTTATAATAGATGAAATGTCGATGGTGGATATTTTTCTTTTTCAGTCTCTTTTAAAAGCGGTGTCGGTAGGAACGAGGCTTGTAATGGTTGGTGATGTCAATCAGCTTCCGTCGGTCGGGGCCGGTCAGATTTTACATGATTTGTTAAAGAGCGAGCGTTTTCAGGTGGTTAATTTGGAGAAAATTTTCAGACAGGCCAAGGAAAGCGATATCGTACTTAATGCCCATAGGATTAAAAACGGGGAAGAAGTTGTTCTGGATAATAAGAGCAGGGACTTTTTCTTCCTGGAAAGAAATGACACTAATGTCATGTACAAGCATATGATTCAGCTGATCTTAGAGAAGCTCCCGTCTTATGTAGGGGCGCAGCCCTATGATATTCAGGTGCTTACACCGATGCGCAAAGGAAAACTCGGCGTAGAGACTCTTAATTCTATTTTGCAAAAATATTTGAATCCGCCGTCAGAGAATAAAAATGAATATGTAAACGGCGATACTTTATTTCGTGAAAAAGATAAAGTGATGCAGATTAAAAATAATTATCAGCTGGAATGGGAAGTTATAAGTAAATATGGAATCCCGATAGATAAGGGCTTAGGTATTTTTAATGGGGATATTGGAATTATTGTAGAGATAAATGAATATACTCGCAGTGTGGTAGTGGAGTATGATGAGCACCGCCGGGTGACATATCCGTTTGCGCAGCTTGACGAGATAGAGCTTGCCTATGCAATTACCATACACAAATCCCAGGGGAGCGAATATCCGGCGGTCATTATGCCGCTGCTAACAGGACCGCAGATGCTTTTTAACAGAAATCTGCTTTATACAGGGGTGACAAGGGCCAGAAGCTGTGTTACGATTTTGGGGAGCAGTGCAACCATTGACGAAATGATAAATAACAACTATCAGAACAGGCGTTACACCGGTCTGTCTGAGAGAATCAGGGAATTAATTGAAGCATGAGAGAAAATCTATTTAAAGTATTCTTTGGGATGCTTCTGGATCTTGTATATCCAAGAAGATGTCCTGTCTGTGACAAGGCTGTCAAGCCTTTCGGAAACCTCATCTGTGAGGAATGTAAAAAGAAAATAAAGTATATAAAGGCTCCGTATTGTCAAAAGTGCGGGAAAGAACTGAAGGACAAAAGGGCGGTTTTCTGCCACGACTGCGGATGTAAGGAGCATAGCTATGACAGCGGTATGGCGCTTTTTGCGTATACAAGTGTGTCGGACTCCATATACCGTTTTAAATATTGTGGCAGGCAGGAATATGCGGCATATTATGGAGATAGGATTGCCAAGGTACTGGGTGAGAGGATTCTTGCACTGAAACCGGATGCATTGGTGCCGGTTCCGATTCATGCATCCAAGAAAAGAGTGAGGGGATACAATCAGGCTAAGCTGATTGCAGATGAAGTCGGAAAGCGTCTGGGCATACCTGTAGAGGACAATTTGGTCGAAAGAGTGAAAAAGACCGTACCCATGAAAGACTTATCTGCACAGGAAAGACAAAATAATTTGAAAAGGGCTTTTAAAATCCGCTATAATGATGTAAAATTAAATACAGTTATAATAGTTGATGATATTTATACAACAGGAAGTACTATTGATGCTATTGCCAAAGAACTGCATCGTATAGGAGTAAAGCATATTTATTTTATTGCGCTTGCAATAGGAAATGGAATGTGATTGGAGGAAATTATATGAATGTACGTAATTGTAGAAAGTGTGGAAGAATTTTTAACTACGTATCGGGACCGCCGATATGTATGCAGTGCAAGGAAGCATTGGAAGAAAAATTCCAGGAAGTAAAGAAATATATTTATGAAAACAGACATGCATCGATTCCACAAGTATCTGAGGCTTGTGATGTATCCCCGAACCAGATTCAGCAGTGGCTTCGCGAGGAGCGTCTGGAGTTGGCGGAAGGTTCCGGCATTACTCTGTTTTGTGAGAATTGTGAAGCGCCGATCATGTCAGGACGTTTTTGTGATAAGTGCAAAAATTCGATGGCTGATCAGCTTAGCAGCAGTATTAAGAAACCGGAAGCGCCGAAACCAAAACCGAAGAAGGATACCAAAGAAAATCCCAAGATGCGTTTCCTGAACTAATTTAAGATGGGAGATTTTCATGCTGAATGAAGAACGCGTGATTCTGATGACCAAGCTTGCATCTTATGAGGCAGGTGAGGGAAAGAAAAATGTAGCGATTGGCAGTTACTTTCGCAGTGATTATATAGGATGGCAGGTTTTAAAATCCATTATAAGTGCAAGTATAGCATTTGTAGTGGTTTTTGCCATGTACATTTTTTATGACTTTGAAGTCTTTATGATGGATATTTATAAGATGGATTTACTGGAATTCTGCAAGAATGTCCTGATTTGGTACGCTGCTGTGGTAGGAGCCTATGCGGTGATATCCTATATTGTATATACTTACCGCTATAGCAAGGCACGTAAAAGTCTGCGCCTATATTACAAGAATTTGAGAAAACTAGCTAATATGTACGAAAATAGATGAACATTTGAAAGGATGAATGATGACAACCTTACTTGTTGCAAAACAGTATTTAAAGCTGTTTTACAGTAAATATGAGATTTATATTACTCCTTTTATGAAGTTTATGTTGGCGTTAATATCATTGCTGCTTATTAATGCGAATCTTGGTTATATGAATAGCATTAATAAATTGGCAGTTGTCTTGATTGCAGCGCTGATGTGTTCTTTTATGCCGACTAATTTCATAGTAATTATGGATGCACTTTTTACGCTGTTGCATATGTATACATTCAGCCTGGAGTGCGCGGTCGTAGTCGGCGGAGTTTTCTTACTCATGTTTTTACTGTATTTTAGATTTTCACCCAGAGATACGGCGGTTGTAGTATTAACTCCCGTCTGCTTTCTCCTTAAAATACCATATGTTATTCCGATTTCTATGGGACTTATCGGAACACCGGCATCGGCAGTTTCCGTTGCCTGTGGTGTAATATCGTATTATATGATTAGTTATGTAAACAAAAACGCAACTGTTATAAGCAGTGCGGCGGTTGAAGAAACAGCGGCAAAATTTAAACTGATCATAGATGGTATTCTGGGAAACAAAGAAATGCTCGTAACGATAGTAGCGTTTGCAGTTACTATTGTTCTGGTTTATATGATTCGGAGAATGAGTATTGACTATGCATGGACTATTGCAATGGTAGCGGGTGCGATTGTCAATATTATGGTTCTTTTATTTGGCGATTTAATGTTTGATACGAATGTATCGCTGTTATCTGCAATTGTGGGAACCATATTTTCATTTTTATTAACGCTTATATTACAGTTTTTTGTATTCCATGTGGACTATATGAGGGCTGAAAAAGTACAATTTGAGGACGATGAGTATTATTATTATGTCAAAGCAGTGCCCAAGGTAACTGTTACCAGACCCGAGAAGACGGTAAAGCAGATTGCAGGGCAGAATAAAATAAGGAAAAGTTAAATGGAAGTGTTATGCAGCAGATCAATATCTTAATTGAAAACTACTTATCTAAACTTTATATACCGTCGATGCGTTGGTCAGATGTTGCGGAAATTTTGATTATCGCCTTTTTGATGTATTATATCCTGCTTTGGGTTAAAAATACCAGGGCGTGGGCATTACTAAAAGGCGTTTTAGTTATAGCGGTATTTGTTTTGATTGCAGTTATATTTAATATGAACACAATCCTGTGGATTGTTTCTAATCTTTTCAGCATAGCGGCGATAGCGATTGTTGTTGTATTACAGCCGGAACTTAGAAAAGCAATAGAGGAGCTTGGACGAAAAAATTTCTTTTCGTCTATTATTACATTTGACGCTTCCAAATCGGATAACGATAGTTTTTCGGATAGGACGATAAATGAAATCGTCAAGGCGTCCGTTGAAATGGGAAAAGTAAAAACAGGCGCTCTGATCGTTATACAGAATGAGCAGCCGCTTAATGAATATGAGCGTACCGGAATTGATGTGGATGGTATTGTTTCCAGCCAGCTTCTTATAAATATTTTCGAACACAATACACCTCTGCATGACGGTGCAGTTATAGTGAAGAATAATCGTATTACAGCGGCGACATGTTATCTGCCGCTTTCGGATAATATGGAACTTAGTAAGGAGCTTGGAACGAGGCATCGTGCAGGAGTGGGTATTTCTGAGGTAACGGATTCCATGACTGTCATTGTTTCAGAAGAGACCGGTAAGATAAGCGTGGCTTATAGCGGGAAGTTAGAGAGCAGTCTGGATGCAGAACATCTGCGTGGAACCTTAAAGAGTATTCAGAATAAACCGGCAGAGGAGAAAAAACGGAAGTTGTGGAAGGGGAAAGGCAGGTTAAAAAATGAGGAATAAATTAACCCAAAATTGGGTGCTTAAACTGAGTTCTTTCCTATTTGCGTTGCTCATATGGCTTGTCGTTACTAATATTAACGATCCAACCAAAACATTAACTGTAAATAATGTAAAAGTAAATATTCAAAACGACGATCTTATAACGGAAAGCGGCCAGGTGTATGAGGTACTGGATAACAGTGATCTGATCGGTACGGTTGTAATATCGGCAAAACGTTCAATTATTGATTCTATTGATGCGAATAATGTGATTGCCGTTGCAGACGTGAACGATCTGACGAGCATCAATACAATTCCGATTCGTCTCTCAACGAATAAAGATAACGATAAACTGGAAAGTATCAGAGGAAGTATCGATAGAGTCAAATTAAGTATTGAAGAAAAAACGTCTAAGACTTTACAGATAAGGACCGCTACCACAGGTACGGTAAGAGAGGGTTATATACTTGGGGAAACTTCACTGGATCAGAACCTTATAGAAATATCCGGACCGGACTCCATTATTTCACAGGTTAGACGTGCGGCAGTAACGGTGAATGTTTCAGGTTTCAACAATATAATCAGGACTGATTCTGAAATACGATTGTATGATGAAGAGGACAGGGTGATTTCGTCTCCGAGCATTAATAAGAGTATTAGCAAAGTACGTGTAACGGTTGAGATACTGGAGACAAAAACAGTGCCAATCAACTGGAATGTTAGTGGGACTCCGGCAAGAGGCTATCAGGCAACAGGAGAAATTACTGCGACCAGAGATAGTGTCTTAATTGCAGGAAAAAGTAATACGATTGCAAACATAGAGTCTATAGATATTCCGGAAACAAAGCTGGATATTACCGGAGCGACGGAGAACGTAGAACAGTTTATTAATTTACGTGATCATCTTCCTGACGGTGTAATTATTGCTGAAGAGGATTTTCAGGGTGTTGTCCAGGTGGAAGTTGCGGTGGAACAGAATACAGAACGTGTAGTTACGCTGTTTACGAACCGGATTCATATTATCAATATGCCAGAAGGTTTTGATGGTGAGATAATAGAAGATGAAAAAACTTATCAGATTACCCTTGTAGGATTGGCAAGCGTTTTGAATGAAGTGGATGTCAATTCGATTCAGGCAACCGTTGATGTGGCGGCATATATGGAAAGTAACGATATGGATGAGATGCATATCGGATATTATATGGCAGAACTGAATTTTAATCTTGATAATAATATAAATGTGAAAGAAAAAATAAGAGTAGGACTTAGTGTAACGGAGGCAGAGTAAAAATGGGTAGATTGTTTGGTACTGATGGCGTCAGGGGCGTTGCAAATGAAGAGCTGACTCCGCAGCTTGCAATGCAGCTTGGTCAGGCAGGCGCATATGTGCTTTCAAGGGAGAATAAGCATAAGCCGACAATAATGGGGGGCTGCGATACAAGAATATCGGGAGATATGCTGGCAAATGCACTTATGGCAGGAGCTTGTTCTGTAGGTGCAAATGCAGTTTATGTGGGAATTGTTCCAACGCCGGCAGTTGCATATCTTACAAGAAAATATAAGGTGGATGCGGGAGTTGTAATTTCTGCTTCCCACAATACGGTAGAATTTAACGGTATAAAGTTTTTTGACGGAAGCGGTTATAAACTACCGGACTCTTTGGAAGATGAGATAGAAGCGCTTATCCGTAACGGACTTCCGGGAATTAAATTCCCAATTGGTGCGGGCGTCGGAAAGATTAAATACCGTACCGATGCAAGAGAGGAATATATCAATCATGCAATTCAGGCAGTCAGAGTCGATTTGAGCGGTATGAAAATAGTGGTTGACTGTGCGGAAGGAGCTGCTTTTTATACATCTGTAGAAGCGCTTAAAGAATTGGGCGCAGAAGTAGTGGCAATCCATAATAATCCGGACGGAACCAATATTAATGCCAACTGCGGTTCTACCCATATGGGTGAATTACAGGCAAAGGTTGTTTATGAAAAGGCCAATCTGGGTCTTGCTTTTGACGGAGATGCAGACCGTCTGCTTGCGGTGGATGAGAACGGTCAGATTGTGGATGGCGATCAGATTATGGCGATTGTTGGTCTGCACATGAAGAACAAGGGCATACTTAACCATGACACAATCGTTGCTACAGTTATGAGTAATCTGGGATTTTTCATCATGGGAGAGAAACATGGAATTCATATAGAGCAGACCAAGGTCGGAGACAGATATGTGCTTGAGAGAATGCGTGAGATTGGTGCAAGCCTTGGTGGTGAACAGTCAGGTCATGTTATTTTCTTAGATGAAAATACAACAGGCGATGGGCTGCTGAGCGCCCTGCATCTGCTGCAGGTTGTTGCAGAGACTAATAAGCCGCTTTCCGAACTTGCAAAGGTTATGGAGGTTATGCCGCAGGCGCTTGTGAATGCGAAGGTTCCGAACCATAAGAAAGAAAATTATATGGATTATCCGGAGATTGCGGATGCGATTAATACGCTTAATAACAAGTTCGCCGGCGAAGGACGTGTCCTGATAAGGCCGTCCGGAACAGAGCCGTTAGTCCGCGTTATGATTGAAGGAAAAGATCAGAAGATGATTGAGGCAGAGGCCAAAAAGCTGGCGGAACTTATACAAAATATTATGTTATAGCGTAGCAAATACTGTTGAAAGTTTGGGTAAAAAATGATATAGTTAATAGGGGTTAATTTAGAAGTACATTAAAGTTCAGAAGGTAAATTGGAGGAATGAGGGTATGGTAAGCC
Organism: uncultured Lachnospiraceae bacterium; assembly: GCA_947174705.1. Classification (GTDB taxonomy): domain Bacteria; phylum Bacillota; class Clostridia; order Lachnospirales; family Lachnospiraceae; genus UBA3282. The sequence continues at coordinate 31,730 of CAMWKB010000002.1, read as the reverse complement.
AAAAGGTAGTTATTAAAAACCCAACAGGGCTGCATCTAAGACCAGCAGGCATCCTATGTAAGGAAGCGATGAAATTTAAATCATTGATAACATTTTCGTTTAGGGAAAATACAGCGAATGCAAAAAGCGTATTAAGTGTGCTGGGAGCATGTGTTAAGTGCGGCGATGAGATTGAATTTGTATGTGATGGTGAAGACGAACAGGAAGCGCTTAAAGCGCTCGTCAGTGCCGTTGAAAGTGGTCTTGGTGAATAACGCTATCTGATAAGTCCGTTGTATCAACGGACTTTTTTTTAGGAAATATTTTTATAAAAAGAATTAATGCATAGCAAAGTGGAGGATGGAAGTATGTTAAACTATCAAAGATATCGTAAGAATCCTGTGGTACATTATCCTGAAAGGGAATGGCCTAATAAGGAGATTGAAAAAGCGCCTGTATGGTGCAGTGTAGATTTGCGCGACGGTAATCAGGCGTTGATTGACCCAATGGTGGTACACGAGAAAATAGAATTTTTTAATTATCTTGTTAAATTAGGTTTTAAAGAAATCGAAATCGGTTTTCCGGCTGCAAGCCAAATAGAGTTTGATTTCCTGCGTCAACTTATAGACCGTAAGATGATACCGGATGATGTGGTGGTTCAGGTGCTTACGCAATGCCGTGAAGAATTGGTCGATAGGACGTTTGAATCGATTAAAGGCTGTAAGCAGGCTATTGTTCATATTTATAATTCTACATCAACTCTCCAGAGAGACGTTGTATTCCATATGAATAAAGATGAGATTACCAATATTGCAGTAGAAGGAACTAAAATGGTAAAAGAGCGGGCTAAAAATTTCCCAGGTAAGATCATTCTGGAATACTCTCCCGAGAGCTTTACCGGAACAGAGCTTGATTATGCATTGGAAATCTGTACGGCAGTTCAGGAAACATGGGGAGCAACCAAGGAAGAGCCGATCATCATTAATCTTCCCTCTACCGTAGAGATGAACACGCCGAATGTTTATGCAGACCAGATTGAGTGGATGAATAAGCATTTTAAGAATAGAGAAAGCATTATTTTGAGCGTTCATCCGCATAATGACAGGGGAACCGGCGTTGCAAGTTCAGAGCTTGCACTGCTTGCGGGTGCGGACCGTATAGAGGGAACACTGTTTGGAAACGGTGAAAGAACAGGAAATGTGGATATTATGAATATCGCTTACAATATGTTTTCACAGGGAATTGATCCGGGACTTCATATTGAGCATATTAACGAAAGTATCGAAATATATGAAAGATGCTGTAAAATCCCGATTCATCCAAGACACCCTTATGCAGGAAAGCTTGTATTTACTGCATTTTCCGGCTCCCATCAGGATGCTATCAATAAGGGCGTTAAGGCAATGAAGGAGCGCGGCAGCGAAATCTGGCAGGTGCCGTATCTGCCTATTGACCCGTCGGATATAGGAAGGGAATACGAGCCTATAGTAAGAATTAATTCGCAGTCAGGTAAGGGCGGAGTTGCCTTTATTATGGATACTTATTTCGGATTTAAACTTCCTAAGGGCATGCATAGGGAATTTGCCAATGTAATACAGAAAATTTCCGAAGCGCAGGGCGAGGTTTCCCCGGATGAGATTATGGAAAACTTCCGTAAAGAATATTTAAATCAGAAGGAGCCTATTCATTTCAGAAAGCTGCGCGTAGATGATTTAAGCGGTGAAACTAAGTCCGAATTTGACACAAAGGTATTTGTGACTTATACAAATAACGGAGTTGAGAAACAATTTGAAGCGGTTGGAAACGGACCTATTGATGCGGTAAAACGAGGCTTGCAGGAAGAACTGTCAGTTGATATTAAGATTTTGGATTATGAAGAACATGCACTGCAGAGCGGTTCCAATTCCCAGGCGGCAGCATACATTCATTTGCTGGATGTGGATACGGGAGATGTTACTTACGGTGTAGGTGTAAGCTCGAATATCACAAGGGCTTCTGTCAGGGCAATTTTCTCGGCTGTTAACAGGCTTAAATTGGGGTAAAAGTTAGTGTGGAGGTATTGATATGGATAATGCTATTGAAAGACTGTCAGAAATAATACGAAATAGCGATAATATTGTTTTCTTTGGCGGAGCGGGGGTTTCGACGGAGAGCGGGATACCGGATTTTCGAAGTGTGGATGGATTGTATAACCAGAAATATGATTATCCGCCGGAGACTATTCTGAGCCATACATTTTATAGAAATAATACGGGAGAGTTTTATAAATTTTATCGTGACAAGATGCTGTGTCTGGACGCCAAGCCTAATGCGGCGCATATTAAGCTTGCCCAGTGGGAAAAAGAAGGTAAACTCAAGGCTGTGATCACGCAGAATATTGACGGACTGCATCAGGCGGCGGGAAGTAAGGAAGTGATGGAACTGCATGGTTCGGTAATGCGCAATTATTGTGAAAAATGCGGGAAACTGTACGATGCTGAATATATGCTTAACTCAAAAGGAGTGCCGGAGTGTTCATGCGGAGGTGGTATTAAGCCGGATGTGGTTCTTTATGAGGAAGGATTGGACCAGGAAATTTTACAGAAATCCGTCCGCTATATAAGTGAAGCCGATGTGCTTATTATAGGTGGAACTTCCCTTGCGGTATATCCTGCGGCAGGACTTATCGATTATTACAGAGGCAATAAACTGGTGCTTATTAATAAAACTCCGACTCCGAGAGACGGCGTGGCGGATTTGGTGGTTCAGGGAAGTATAGGTGAGATTTTCTCCAAGCTGCCTTAGATTGAAAGCATGGAGGATTATAGATGGACATTCAGATAGGGGATGTACTTAAATTAAAGAAGCAGCACCCTTGCGGATCAAAGGAATGGGAAGTGCTGCGGATTGGTGCGGATTTTCGTTTAAAGTGTGCAGGCTGTGGGCATCAGATCATGATTGCCCGTAGACAGCTTGAAAAAAATGTAAAAGAAATTTTGCCAAAGACTTGAAATTCCTATATATTTATGATATTATATTAGTCCGTAGTGTTATTTTATAACAAACAGTCAAAATTCCTTGCTCCTGTAAAAAGGGGCCAGAGACCAAAAGGAGGTAACAGGCATGAACAAATATGAATTAGCCGTTGTTGTTAGTGCGAAAATCGAAGACGAAGACAGAGCCGCAACATTAGAAAAATGCAAAGGGCTTATCGAGAGATTCGGTGGACAAGTTACGAACGTTGATGACTGGGGTAAGAAGAGATTAGCTTATGAAGTACAGAAAATGAAAGAAGCTTTCTATTACTTTATCCAGTTCGACGCTGAGAGCACTGTTCCGGCTGAAATTGAGAGCCGTATTCGTATTATGGACAATGTGATCAGATACTTGTGCATAAGACAAGACGAGAAATAGTAGAAAGAGGTACTTAATGAATAAAGTTATTCTTATGGGACGTTTGACCCGTGATCCTGAAGTAAGATACTCTCAGGGTGAAAATGCAATGGCGATTGCCAGATATACATTAGCTGTTGACCGTAGATTTAATCGTAATGGAGATGAGAATACCGCAGATTTTATTAACTGTGTAGCATTTGGAAGAGCAGGAGAGTTTGCGGAGAAATATTTCCATAAGGGAATTAAGATTGCAGTGACAGGACGCATCCAGACAGGAAGTTATACCAATAAGGACGGCGTCAGAGTATATACTACTGATGTAGTTGTAGAAGATCAGGAATTTGCAGAGAGTAAGAACAGCGCTCCTGCAGGAGACGGGGGATACGCCTCAGCAGGCAGCCGGCCTGAGCCAATGGCAGCCGGTGATGGTTTCATGAATATTCCGGACGGAATAGACGAGGAACTGCCATTCAATTAATTATAATAGGAGGTAATTAAGATGGCTTATAATAAGACAGAGAAGCCTGATTTCCCTGCAAAGAGAAAAGGCGGAATCCGTAGAAGAAAGAAAGTCTGTGTATTTTGCGGTAAAGATAACGTAATTGATTACAAAGACGTAAATAAATTAAAAAGATATATTTCTGAAAGAGGTAAGATTCTTCCCAGAAGAATCACCGGAAACTGTGCAAAGCATCAGAGAGCTCTTACAGTAGCGATCAAACGTGCAAGACACATTGCAATTATGCCTTACGTACAGGACTAAATTGAAAAATCAGAGATTTATTTGAAGACGGAGTGTATATGCTCCGTCTTTATTTTTTATTAATTGTACTATATCTGTCACATTATATCAAAATAGCACAATATATTGATGTGGCACATATTGCCAAAAAATGATATACTTAATGTTGTTATGTAATCATAAAACTGGGATAGTGTGTATAGCGTTAGGACATACGACAAGAGGTTATGATGAAAAATAGTGTAAAATTAAAAGGAAGATTGAAGTCATATTTGCAGTCTTCTTTATACCTTGGATTTTTATTAATAGCGGTAGATTTACTTATTTATTTAATTAATTATCGTGCAGGGATGGTACTGACCTGCTTTCTGGTGTTTTATTTTGCAATTACTATTGCTTTGATGTTCTATAATAAGCCTATTATTATTAATGAACTGATTAGCTTTGCGACGCAATATGGTCAGATACAGAGGCGGCTGCTACGTGACCTGGATCTGCCTCATGCGCTGTTAGATGACGCAGGGAAAATTATCTGGACTAATATTGCATTTGAGAAAGCGGTTGATAAAGAAAAAGGTTATAGGAAATCCATAACCACTATTTTTCCATCTATTACTAAAGAAAGGCTTCCGGGCGTGAATGGGGAAGATGAAGCCGAGTTCAGCGTGGAGTATGGACCAAGTAATTACACTGCGAAGCTGAAGAAAATTTCCTTAAAGGAAATGGCCCAGAACAGCGATATTATCGAAGCCAAAGACTATGAAGGTTATTTAATTGCGCTGTATTTGTTCGATGAAACCGCACTTAAGATAGCTCTCCAGGAAGTGGACGACCAGAGTCTTGCAGTTGCGCTTATTTATCTGGATAACTATGAAGAAGCGTTAGAAAGCGTAGAAGAGGTCAGAAGGTCTTTGCTGATTGCTTTAATAGACAGGAAAGTAAATAAGTATATTGCGTCACTGGATGGCATCTGTAAGAAGATGGAGAAAGATAAATATCTGGTGGTTATGAGGAAAAAGGCGGTTTCGCTTCTTCAGGAAAGCCGTTTTGATATATTAGAGGATGTTAAGACCGTTAATATAGGCAATGAGATGGCGGTTACCATCAGCGTAGGAGTTGGTTTGAGCGGTCTTACTTATGCACAGAATTATGAATTTGCAAGAAATGCAATAGATTTGGCACTCGGACGCGGCGGCGACCAGGCGGTTGTCAAGATGCCTGAAAATATTATTTATTACGGTGGTAAGAGCCAGCAGGTTGAGAAGAGTACCCGCGTTAAAGCCAGAGTAAAGGCGCATGCCCTTAGGGAAATTATTTCCGTTAAGGATGAGATTTATGTTATGGGGCACCATTTGGGTGATACCGACAGCTTTGGAGCATCGATTGGAATTTACCGCATTGCTGCCGCGCTTGGCAAACAGGCGCATATTGTACTGAATAATGTTACTGCTTCCATGCAGCCTATGGTGGATATGTTCAGAAACAATGACAATTATGAGGACGATATGATCATAAGCGGCACTCAGGCAATAGAGATGATTGGAAACAATGCGGTTTTGGTTGTTGTAGACGTTAATAAACCCAGTATTACGGAGTGTCCGGACTTACTTAAACACTGTAATTCAATTGTAGTATTAGACCATCATAGACAGGGGGCTGAGGTCATTGAAAATGCGACACTTTCCTATGTCGAAGCCTATGCCTCTTCTACCTGTGAAATGGTTTCCGAAATTTTGCAGTATATAAGTGACGGAATGAAACTTAAATCCGAAGAGGCAGCCTGTCTTTATGCAGGTATTATGATTGATACCAATAATTTTATGACTAAGACGGGCGTAAGAACTTTTGAAGCAGCGGCATATCTTAGGAGAAACGGCGCTGACGTGACTTGGATACGTAAGCTCTTTAGGGATGATGCGGCGGAATATAAAGCTAAAGCGGATGCTGTCAGTCAGGCTGAAATATACAGACAGTCATATGCCATTTCCATCTGTCATGGAGAACATGTACAGAGTCCTACCGTTGTAGGAGCGCAGGCGGCAAATGAGCTGTTGAATATCAAAGGCGTCAAGGCAAGTTTCGTACTTACCGAATATGACGGATTGATATACATTTCTGCACGTTCTATCGATGAGGTTAACGTACAGGTTATCATGGAGCGCATGGGCGGCGGCGGTCATATGACTATGGCAGGATGTCAGTTAAGGGACAGCAGTTTTGACGGAGGAATAATAGTGATCAAAAATACGCTGGATACCATGATTGAAGAGGGAGAGCTAAGTTAGTATTATGCGTAAATACATGAATGATATCCTATGAGAAAGGTGTGACAATACAATGAAGATTATTTTATTACAGGATGTTAAATCGTTAGGTAAGCAGGGTGAGATCGTAGATGTAAGCGATGGTTATGCCAGAAACTTTATCCTGCCTAAGAAGGTTGGCGTAGAAGCAAATTCCAAGAACATGAATGATTTAAAGCTGCAAAAGGCCAATGAAGAGAAAAAGGCACAGGAATTGTTAGAGGCTGCAAAAGAGCTTGCTAAGGTTTTAGAGACCAAAGAAGTAGTGGTTAAAATGAAGTCAGGTGAAGGCGGCAAAACTTTTGGCTCTATTTCATCTAAGGAAATTGCAGCCGAGGCCAAGAAACAATGCGATTTAGAGTTAGATAAGAAGAAAATCCAATTACCGGAGCCGATTAAGGCATTAGGAGCATATGAAGTTACGGTTAAGCTTCATCCTAAGGTAAACGCTAAGCTTAAGGTAAAGGTTATTGAAGAATAATAGAAGGTGGGATTAGATATGCCGCAGCCAATGGAAGAGGCATTATTGAAAAGAATACTGCCACACAGCATTGAGGCGGAGCAGTCGGTCATAGGTTCTATGATCATGGACAGGGAAGCGATCATAGTAGCTTCTGAAATCATTGTGGGCGATGACTTTTACAGTAAACAGTATGGCATCCTTTTTGAGACTATGGTAGAGTTAAATGATGAGGGTAAGCCGGTGGATCTTGTAACTTTGCAGGACAGGCTTAAGGAAAAGGATGTGCCGCCGGAGGTAAGCAGTCTGGAATTTGTAAGAGACCTGATTACAGCAGTCCCCACATCTGCCAATATTAAATATTATGCTAATATAGTGGCGGAGAAATCCACTCTCCGCAGACTTATTAAACTGAATGAAGAAATTGCGAATACCTGCTATGTAGGACGTGAGAGCCTTGAAAGTATTCTTGAAAATACGGAAAAAAGAGTATTTGATTTAGTACAGCGTAGAAATACAGATGAATTTGTCCCAATCAGACAAATTGTTATGAACGCTATGGACAGAATCGAGAGAGCCTCCCATAATAAGGGCAATGTAACAGGCGTTGCAACAGGTTTTATAGATTTGGATTACAGAACGGCTGGAATGCAGCCTTCAGACCTTATTCTGGTAGCGGCAAGACCTTCTATGGGTAAAACGGCGTTTGTGCTTAATATTGCCGAATATGTGGCGTTTAAACAGAATCAGACGGTAGCAATATTCAGTCTGGAAATGTCAAAAGAGCAGTTGGTGAACCGACTTTTTTCCATGGAATCCAAAGTTGATTCGCAGCATATCAGAACGGGAAATCTTTCCGATGAAGAATGGGAGAAACTCATAGAGAGCGCCGGTTTAATCGGTAAGTCCAATTTGATCATTGATGACACGCCGGGTATAAGTATTTCAGAGCTGCGTTCCAAATGCCGTAAGTATAAGCTGGAACATGGGTTGGAAATGATCATAATAGATTATCTTCAGTTGATGACCGGCAGCGGACGTACAGATTCAAGACAGCAGGAGATTTCCGATATATCGCGTTCATTGAAGGCGTTGGCAAGGGAACTGAATGTGCCTGTAATCGCGTTATCCCAGCTTAGCCGCGCAGTAGAACAGAGACCGGACCACAGGCCTATGCTTTCGGATTTGCGTGAATCCGGAGCGATAGAGCAGGATGCCGATGTGGTAATGTTTATTTACAGAGACGATTATTATAACAAGGATACGGAGAAAAAAAATATTGCCGAAATTATTATTGCCAAGCAGAGAAACGGCCCGATTGGAACCATAGAATTAGTCTGGCTTCCTGACTTTACAAAGTTCGGAAATCTACAAAAATAGAAATGTAATAAGAAAAGTTATTATAAGTACAAAAGAGACAAGCTATAGCCGGTTTGTCTCTTTTGCGTTTTGCAGAAAGGGGAATAAAAATGAATCAAGAGACCTTATTAATTTCAGAAGCAGCAAAGCAGGTACAGGTAGAAACACATGTTCTCAGGTATTGGGAAGAGGAATTGCAGCTCCCGATTAAAAGAAATGAAATGGGGCATAGGTATTATACAATGGAGGATGTGAAGCAGTTTAGGGAAATTAAGATGTTAAAGGAACAAGGGCTGCAATTGAAAGCGATTAGGAGTATTCTGCAAAAAGACGATTCAATTACCGAAAACGAAAATAAGGATTCAGAGACGCTTCAGGCGGAGGAGAAAGCCGCAGATTATATGCTCGGCAAGCGGCAGAAATTTATTGTTTCTCTATCGGATGATAATGTTAAGGAAGAAAAGGCTAAGCGGTTACAATATCTGCTTCAGCATATGATAACGGAAAGCGTAAAGAGCGCCAACCGGGATATGTGTGCCGAGATAAAAGAAAGCGTTCTGAAAGAGTTAGACTATCAGTTCCGCGCCAGAGATGAGCGTGAGGAAGAACATTGGAAAAATGAAGAGGAACATTACCGTAAAATTGATGAAATGCTTAGACAGCATTATAAAATTAAGGAAAAACCGCCTAAAAAAGAACGTAAAAGAAGAAACAAGAAAGGCTTTATCGGTAATCAGAGTTGAGGGCTTTATATTATTATACTAAATAAAAAGACCTTCATCCGTTTTTGGTTGGATGAAGGCCTTTTGCAATTATCTGTGGTTAATTAAGCCTGAGAAATAGCGCCTGTCGGGCATGTTCCTGCACAAGAACCACAATCGATACACTTATCAGCATCGATTTCAAATTTGCCATCTCCCATGCTGATAGCTCCTACCGGGCACTGAGCTTCACAAGCGCCGCATGCTACACAAGCATCGCCAATTACGTATGCCATAATCATATCCTCCTTATAGTTGTATAAGCATAGTGATAAAATTTATCACTTATATTCTAATATAAAAATGAAGAATATACAAGCTTATTTCTCGTCATCTTTTTTCTTTTTCATCTTAATAAGATTGCCGATAATAGCTATTCCTGCAACTACTACAAAAGCAATTGTTATAATTGTTTCCATATGTATTCCTCCTCCCCCGGTATATATTATTTATCGTAACAGAATCCTTGCAATGCTGGATTTTATTGTTGTTCCGCGCGGCGTTTGCGTATACCTTCAAGGATAACTTCTTTTTTCTCAAGTAATTGTTTCTTTTCCATAGCGGGAACGCCTTTAAGTTTATATTCCATGCCTAACTTCTGGTATTTATTTTCGCCCATTGTGTGATAAGGAAGGGCATCCAATGCTTTCAGGTTTTTGAACTGGCCGATAAAATATCCAAGCTTATACAAATATTCATCATCATCGGTAAGCCCCGGAACAATAACATGGCGAATCCACATATCGACATTTTTTTCATTCAGATATGCTGCAAAAGCAAGTATGCCTTCGTTGGGCTGACTGGTAAGTTCCTTATGCTTTTCAGGGTCAATGTGTTTGATATCTAACATAACAAGGTCGGTCAGCGTCATTAATTTATCAAGTTTGGCAAGCCATTCGGGATTGCCGTCCGGTTTGTAAGCAATTCCGGAGGAATCGATACAGGTGTGAATTCCTTTTTTCTTAGCAAGTGTAAAAAGGTCAATGAGAAAGTCAACCTGCATAAGCGGTTCCCCGCCTGTTACGGTGATTCCGCCTCCTTTATAGAAACTTACATTCCGCTCATACTGCTCAATGATATATTCCGGCTCCATTAAAGTGCCGCCGTTCATCTCCCACGTATCAGGATTGTGGCAATATGCACATCGCATGGGACAGCCCTGAACGAATACAACAAAGCGGACGCCCGGACCGTCTACCGTACCAAAACTTTCTAATGAGTGAATTCTTCCTTGCATAGTTTATAGCCTTCTTTCTGTTATAGATAGGTATAGTATACCCTGTCATGAATAAAAAAACCAGTCTTTTATAGTATAAATTATATATAAAAAAGCTGCACACCGTTAAATATAACGAATGTGCAGCTTTTAATATTAATGGTTAACTAATCAGCCACCTGATAATTAGATGCTCTCATGGAATGTACGAGAGATAACATCAGCCTGCTGTTCCGGTGTTAATTTAATGAAATTAACAGCATATCCGGAAACGCGGATTGTAAGCTGAGGATAGTTCTCAGGATGTTTCTGAGCGTCTAATAAAGTGTCTCTGTTAAGAACATTTACGTTAAGGTGATGACCGCCTTTTGTTGCATAACCATCTAATAATGATACCAGGTTATCTACCTGAGCTGTGTTTGTTTCTGCCATTTTATATTCCTCCTTATTGTTTATATAGATATTATAATAGCATGCGTTATATTATAAAAATTTTAACGAAAATCATCAAGACCTTGTTCCAGTGTTGGAACACTGCATGCCAATGGTGTTCTGGAACAGTCTGTACAGCCCATTGTCTGTACTTCTTTTGAATTACTGGATTCTGTATCCACATCGACATTAACATGTCCCACGCCCTGTGCCATGCCAGAATCCATCATCTTGATAAAATCATCAATCATCTGTTTATCGTCCATAACAACCACCTTTTATTTTTACATTTTTTAGGAAGAATCGCCATAGGCGATTCTTTTCGCCTTATTATTTATTTAAGTCAAGTTCGATATCTCCTGCAAATACCTGATCCTCTTTACCAAGTGCGCCAGGGATAATGGTAAATGTATTAGAAATACCATCCTGAGCATCCTTGAACGGAAGTTTAGATACTGAAGATAAGGAAGCTACTGCACCATGAGTATCACGTCCGTGCATCGGGTTAGCACCGGGAGCGAAAGGCTGGCCTTTCTTACGTCCGTCAGGTGTATTACCTGTAGCCTTACCATATGTTACGTTAGAAGTAATGGTAAGGATAGAAGTTGTAGGTACACCGTTTCTGTAGGTGTGGTGTCTTCTGATTGCTGTCATGAACTTATGAACGATTTCCTGTGCAATAAGGTCAACACGGTCATCATCATTACCATATTTCGGGAATTCGCCTGTTGTCTTGAAGTCAACGATAACGCCGTCTTCATCTCTGATAGGCTCAACCTTTGCATATTTGATTGCTGATAAAGAGTCAGCTACGATAGACAGACCAGCAACACCTGTTGCGAAGTAACGTTTTACGTCTCTGTCATGAAGAGCCATCTCTGCTCTCTCATAGCAGTATTTGTCATGCATGTAGTGGATGATGTTCAAAGTATTTACATATACGTCTGCCTGCCATTCCATCATATCCATGAATTTAGCATATACATCATCATAATCAAGAACATCACCTTCAACAGGACGATATTTAGGTCCAACCTGTTTCTTGGTAACTTCGTCAACACCGCCGTTCAATGCGTAAAGCAGACATTTAGCGAGGTTTGCACGAGCGCCGAAGAACTGCATTTCTTTACCGATAACCATAGAAGATACGCAGCATGCGATACCGTAGTCATCACCGTGGGTAACTCTCATAAGGTCGTCGTTCTCATACTGGATTGAAGAAGTCTGGATGGACATCTTAGCACAGTATTTCTTCCAGTTCTCAGGAAGTCTGGTAGACCAGAGAACTGTTAAGTTCGGCTCCGGAGAAGGTCCTAAGTTTGTTAAAGTATGCAGATAACGGAAGCTCATCTTAGATACTAACGGACGTCCGTCAACACCAACACCACCGAGAGATTCGGTTACCCATACCGGATCGCCTGCGAAAATCTGGTTGTATTCAGGTGTACGAGCAAATTTGATCAAACGTAATTTCATAATGAAGTGGTCAACGAATTCCTGAATCTGCTCTTCAGTGAATGTTCCGTTAGCCAAATCTCTTTCTGCGTAGCAGTCAAGGAATGTAGAAGTACGTCCAAGAGACATAGCAGCACCGTTCTGCTCTTTAACTGCACAAAGATAACCAAAGTAAGTAGCCTGGATAGCTTCCTGTACGTTAGTAGCCGGTTTAGAAATATCGCAGCCATAAGAAGCAGCCATTTCTTTCATAAGCTTAAGAGCTACCATCTGCTCTGAAAGTTCTTCGCGAAGACGGATTACATCGTCTGTCATAACACGTCCTGTAGAATCCTTCTGAGCCTGTTTGTCTTCGATAAGATAATCGATACCATACAGAGCAACACGTCTGTAGTCGCCGATGATACGTCCACGTCCATAAGCATCCGGAAGACCTGTGATGATATGTGATGAACGGCAAGCTCTCATTTCCTGATTATAAGCATCGAAGCAGCCTGCATTGTGTGTTTTTCTGTGTGTGGAGAAGAACTCGCTGATCTCAGGGTCAACTTCATAACCGTTGTCGGAGCAAGCCTTTTCTGCCATTCTGATACCGCCGTAAGGCTGAAGAGAACGTTTGAAAGGCTTATCTGTCTGGAAACCAACGATTGTTTCTTTGCTCTTGTCCAGATATCCGGGACCGTGGGATGTAATTGTGGAAATTACCTTAGTATCCATGTCAAGTACACCGCCTGCTTCACGTTCCTGTTTCTGTAAATCAAGAACCTGTGCCCATAAGTCTTTTGTGTTCTGTGTAGGAGCAGCTAAGAAAGAGTCATCGCCTTCATAAAGGTGATAGTTTCTCTGAATGAAGTCACGTACGTTTACTTCATTCTCCCACTTGCCGCCTACAAAATCTTTCCATTCTGGTCTCATTTTGAATAGCCTCCTGTTTTATTATATTTTTGATATGTTTAGCATGTCTTATAAATATAGAAAACATGCTTAAAATCCTGTATATTTATTATATTTAAATAATAAGGTTACGTCAAGTCGGGCAATTGTACTTTTTCTCATACATAGCATGAATTTTAATGTAATTTTTTGTGAAAAATGTATGATGTGGCTTGCAGTAATTGTGATTTGCGACTATACTGTATAGCAGACAATTAACTCAACCAAAAATCGGAGGTATAAAAATATGGCAGAAATAACGAAAGAGATGACAATTGGAGAGATTTTAAGGACAAACCCTGATGTGGCGCCTATACTTATGAATGCGGGTATGCATTGCTTAGGCTGCCCTTCGGCACAGGGCGAGTCATTAGAAGAGGCCGCTATGGTGCACGGCATGAATATTGATGATTTAATGGCACAGATAGCTGCTCTGTAGAAACATTTGCAAACCGTTTGTCCACAAGTTAAAAAAGGAATCTGAAATTGTTCAGATTCCTTTTTGCGTTCTTATGATGTTTAAATACCTGCCAAAGACGGTATGGCCTTATCTTTGATAACCGGCTCAAAGTGTTCCTCCAGATAGGATTCCGCAGCGGATGAAAAAGGTTCCGGTTTGCCGTATTCGCTAAGAATATTACAAATCCGGTTAAAGTCTGCGGTCTTGAGTCCTAAGGGGCTTATGAGCAGAAGGTATGAACCGTCATTGTCGTTTTTGTATAATGAACTTGAGCCTTTGTATATTGGTGCCGCAATATGTGCGAGCTTTATTACGTCAGAAAGAGATACAAAGGAAAACATACGTTCGGTGTGCGGAACGGAAAGCGTATCCTTATTCTGGACAGCAGGTTTATTAACAGTGTCGGAAACCGGCGTTGTACGGCTCTGCTGATCCATCTTGCGCAGCATATCTACCACCTCGTCGGCATTGTCCGAAAATGTGTCAATAAGGTCATCGGCATCATCATAAACTTCGTCATGAACCGAAGGAGCAAATTTGGAAAACCGTGTATCAAGTTCTTCGGGGTCTTCCACTTTAGTTATAATAAGAACTATACATTCCGCATTGAGGGGAATTGCCTCTATCATAAGCGGAATATCTTCTGCCTCAAATCCACATTCATAAGCGGCTAACTGCATCATATCACGAAACAGGGTTTTTGCCTTGTCGGTACCGTATGCAAGTTCGCTTATTTTCAATTCCCTGTCCGCAAGGTCTTCTCTTGTAAGCGTACAGCGAATCTGATGTTCGTTTACTTTTTCGATTTTCATAATATCACATCCTTACTATATAAGATACTGATACTGTTAATTTATGTGAATTATTTAAATAAAATAATGATAAGTCATCAAAATTTTATTTATGATAAAAGTATCTTATACTTTGTGTTGGCCTAAGTCAATAGTATGACAAAACTCTTTAAAAAAATTTAATATTTTTAGAAATAACTTGCTTTTTTGTCACATTATGGTTATAATAGCGACAAGATGTCTCCTGATAATCCGCACAGGAAGGAGGCAATGCGTAAATATAATATGAAAATTCTATTCCTTATACCGCATATAGTTATATATATTATTATTATTTTATAATTATATTCATATAAATTTTCACAAATATGGTATAGGGAAGTCTTACAGGCTAAAGTGCCTGATCGTAGAATAATTATTTTCATTCGTTATTTTCACAATTATAATTCACAGGGATTGAAAAGGTTATACAATTATTTTTATTTTTTTAGGCATGTCAGGAACATCTTACGGATTATTGCGCTATGCAGTTTACTTACCGTCATTTATTTTTTTAATATTTATAATTTTTATAACACTGCGGTTATCCTTTTGGAAAGTTTTGGCGTTAATATGCTTAAACGCTGATTTCGCGGATATAATAGGTTTTAGGAATCCCCATTTTTAAGCGTCGTATTTTGCGAAATCAGTCAAAAAAAGTAAAAAATGATAATGACGGTAAGGCAATAGTCTGTTATAATTAAGAACGGTTAGAAAGGAGCTGGATAAATGAAGAAGGTAATTCCGGTACTTGTTGCAATCGTTCTGATTATAATTGTTGCGGCGGTAGGATTTGGGGCAAAAATAATTGAAAAATATTCCTATTCCAAAGAATATGCAGATTTAGATGAATATTTCGGAATTGTGGGAGAAGATGATGTGGCGATCGTTCTTCAGGATGAGCAGATTGAAGAATATGCCAAGATATGGGATAACACATGTTATTTCAGCCTCGCTGTCGTACATCAGTATTTAAATGACAGATTTTATGAAGACAAGATAGAAGGTCTTCTTCTATATACGCTTCCGGATGCGGTCATACGTACCGAAATCGGGACCTCGGATTACTGGACAAGTAATGACGAGTCGAATAATGCGGGATACGTTATTGCCAGATATGAAGGAGATGTTCTTTATATAGCGGCTGACTTTGTTAAAAAATACACCAATTTTTCTTATGAACTTTTTACGGAGCCTTACCATATGCAGGTTTATACCGAATGGAATGAGAGGCAGGTGGCAACGCTCAGTAAAGATACACAGGTACGGTATCAGGGAGGTATAAAGAGCGATATACTTACCGATGTATCCGAAGGAGACAGTGTAATTGTTCTGGATGAAATGGAAAACTGGAGTAAAGTCAAGACTAAAGACGCTTATATAGGATATGTTGAAAACAAGAAATTAACGGATGCGCATAGTGAAGAACCGATTCCCGTAACTGATTATGAAGAACCGGAATACACGAGCATATCAAAGGATTATAAGATAAATCTTGCATGGCATGCCGTTTACAGCACTGAAGGCAATGATACTCTTACGGAGGCGCTTGCCGGTACGAAGAGCATAAATGTAATTTCCCCGACATGGTTTGTGCTGACCGGAGATGCGGGAGAGTTTACCAGCTTTGCATCCAAAGAATACGTAAACAGGGTTCATGATATGGGCATGGAGGTATGGGCATTAATAAGTAATATAACGAATACCGAAACGCTTGATATGTATGAGCTGCTTTCTAAGACAACTACAAGGACCAATATTATAAACAATCTGATTAATACGGCGCTCGAATATGATTTGGACGGAATTAATATTGACTTTGAGGATATCGGGGTGGATGCCGGAGAAGGCTTTATAGAATTTATCAGGGAACTTTCAATTCCGTGCCGGGCAAACGGTATAGTGCTTTCGGTAGATAATTATGTGCCTATGGGATATAACGATTATTACCGCAGGGATGAACAGGGCGTTGTAGCAGATTATGTAATAATAATGGGCTATGATGAGCATCATGGAAACAGCAAGGAAGCAGGTTCGGTGGCGTCAATTGATTTTGTGGAAGACGGCATTTCCAAGACAATTGATGAGGTTCAGGCCGGGAAAGTTATAAATGCCGTTCCTTTTTATACAAGAATATGGGAAACTAACGGCGATTCGGTGAGCAGTCAGGTAGTCGGTATGGATATGGCGGATGAATATGTTGCAAACCATTCCATAGATATAAGATGGGACGAAGAAACCTGTCAGAATTATGGTGAATACCAGTCGGGAAACAGCTTATATCAGGTTTGGTTAGAAGACGACGAATCCATAAGGGTAAAACTGAGTGTTATGGACAATTATAAAATAGCAGGTGTTGCCGAATGGAGACTTGGATTGGAAAAACCGTCTGTATGGACTGCGATTGAAGAGTATATTAATAAATAACGAGAGATATTAAGCCAGAGACAAATACTCTGGCTTTTTGTGTGCTTAAATCATTTTAGAAAATAAGAGGTTTATTTATTATAAAATTGGTATTATAATGGTATTCATACAGAAATACTATGCTTTAGAGAAAAGTGTGAAAAATAAATTTTCACACGCAAGTTTGCGCTTGCGCCCAAACTCGCAGGCTGAGTAAGAATGGGAGGGTTATATGAAAATATCTACAAAGGGAAGGTATGCTTTAAGATTGATGCTGGATTTGGCTACGTATAGTGCAGGAGGACCGGTGAGCCTTAAGGATGTGTCAAAGCGGCAGGAAATATCGGATAAATATTTAGAGCAGATTATCGCGGTCTTAAACCGGGCCGGTTATGTCAGAAGTATCAGAGGAGCGCAGGGTGGATATGTATTGAAAAAAGCACCGTCGGAATATACGGTCGGAATGATACTGCGGCTGACTGAAGGTGACCTTGCACCGGTAAGCTGCGTCGGAAATGAAAAGGAAGAATGTGAGCGTGAACCGCAATGTGTTACTATAAGAATATGGCAGCAGATCAATGACGCCGTTAATAATGTGGTGGACAATATTACTTTGGAAGATATGCTGGAATGGCAGGCAGAATTGTCAGACCAGTACACCATATAATATATAGGAAACGACCGGCTCCCGATTGGTGTTTTGCTAATGATATTTTACTCATTTAATGCATAAAGTATAACAATACAGTGTATTGGGAATGAGTAAATGAAACGAGCAGAGAATTTTAAAACATTAATAAGAGTAACGGCAGCGCTGCTTATTATGACGTCAGTTTATTTTCTGATGTATCAGAAAACGGAGCAGACTAATTCGGACGGAGTTGTCAGCAGTAATAAGAAAACATGTGTTATTGTTGACGCCGGACATGGGGGCGCTGATCCCGGCAAAGTAGGAATTAACGGAGCGTTGGAAAAGGATATCAATCTGGAAATTGCCATGAAGTTAAAGCAGTTTCTTGAGATGGAAGATGTAGAAGTAATATTGACAAGAGACTCCGACGCGGGACTGTATGATGAAGACGCTTCTAATAAGAAAGTACAGGATATGAAGAGACGGGTAGAGATCATTGAATCTGCCAAGCCCGATGTTACGGTCAGTATTCACCAGAACAGCTATCATGAAGAATATGTACATGGCGCACAGACTTTTTATTATGAAGGAAGTGAGAGAAGCAAAGCGCTTGCAGAGAAAATACAACAGTCGTTATTAAATGAGGTGGATAAAGATAATAAACGGGTCGCAAAGTCTAACGACAGTTATTATCTTCTTAAAAAAACATCCGTCCCCATTGTTATTGTGGAATGTGGGTTCCTGTCCAACAGTGAAGAGGCTCAAAAGCTTAATTCCGATTATTATCAGGAAAAACTGGCGTGGGCGGTGCATCTTGGAATACTCCAGTACATAAATGATTTGAAATAAAAGAACGTCAGGAATTCTAAATAGTAATTAAGAAAAAACGTAAAACTATTGCTAAATTAGGTGAATATAGTAGACATTGTGATAAGAAACATATTATAATAGCTATATTATGGAGACGTCTGCCGATGCGGAAAAATAAGTGCAGATTGGTAAAGGACGGAGGATTTACATGGCTAAAAAAATTTTAGTAGTTGATGATGACCCGATGAATTTAAAGATGGCGGATTTTATTCTGAAAAAAGCATCTTATGAAGTTATTTTGGCAGCTTCCGGCGCGGAGTGTCTTAATAAACTTAAAGAAAATAGTATAGATTTAGTTCTTTTAGATATTGAAATGCCGCAGATGAACGGAATTGAGACTTTGGAACAAATTCGTGCCGAAGGCGGTTTCGCTAATCTTCCGGTTATATTCTTATCTGCATCCGGAGAAGAAAGCGATGTACAAAAAGCTAATTCCTTAGGCGCAGCGGATTATGTGAAAAAGCCGTTTCTTCCGCCGGCTTTACTGGAATGTGTAGAGAGGGCGTTGGATAAATAGCGCGTACATATGAAGAGGAGTTGCTTATATGCAGATGAAATATAACATATACATAGAACTTACCACTATTGTATTTGCTGCGATTCTGTGCATTTACCAGGAAGTTCAATATGCTGATACTGACAAAACGGATGTAAATACTTCATTTAGAAGAATGGCATGGATAGTCTTTCTTGCGGTTACTATGGATGTACTTACCGCTGTTACAATAAGTTATTCGGACTTTGTGCCTAAATGGCTCAATTATCTTTTAAATACAATCTATTTTGAACTTGATGCTTTAATTGCATTTTTCTTTGTCCAGTATGTTGCCAGTTATATTTATACCAGAGATGAACGCCATAAATTAACGTGGGCTAATATAATTGCAAGTGCTATTTATACGGCTATACTTCTGATCAATCTGATAAATGGATGGGTCTTCTATTTTGATGATATGGGTGTATACACGCATGGTACGATCTATATTGTCACTTACCTTATGCCGCTTTACTATTTTGTTTTCTCGTCAACGATTCTTATAAAGCATTGGGATAGATTTAAAAAGAAACAGCAGTTATCTATTATAGCGTTCTTAATTTGTGTGGCACTCGGACCTGTACTACAGTTTCTTTTTTGCCCCGATGTACTTCTTGGAATTTTTACTATTACAATAGGATTGATAATTCTTCATTATTCATTGGAAACACCGGATTATGTGCTGCTTTTGAAGACAATGGATGAGTTGAATATCGCTAAGGAAGAAGCTCTTGAGGCAAATCGTGTCAAGGGAGAATTTCTTGCAAATATGTCTCATGAGCTGCGTACGCCTATGAATGTTATGCTGGGTTTTAACGAGGTGCTCATGAATGAAACCCAGGAAAGCCATACGGCGGAATATGCAATGAAGATACAATCGGCCGGCCGGGCGTTAATATCAATGGTTAATGACGTAATTGATTTTACGAGCATTGACAGAGGAGATTTGAATCTCGATATAAAGCCTTATGATACGACGTCGTTATTGCAGGACGTGGTTTCGTATGCGGAGTATTTTTCGCAGATAAAAGCTCTGGAATGTAGAATTTCTATTGACGAAAAAATTCCGCAGCAGCTTTCCGGCGATGTTATAAGACTGACACAGATTATTAATAATCTGCTTTCTAACGCAATTAAATTTACCAAGGAAGGATACATAGAGTTTAAAGCCGCTTGGGAAAAAGTGGATGATACGCATGGAAGACTTTGCATTGATGTAAGCGATACCGGTATAGGTATGCGAAAAGAAGATGTTGAAAAACTGGAAATGCTGGGAGCGGCAGAGAGAGGTTTTCAACGTTTTGATAACCGTAATACAAGAAATGTTCAGGGAATCGGTCTTGGGCTTACAATAGTAAACAGACTGCTTGCACTGATGGACAGTAATTTAAAAATAACAAGCGAATATGGAAAAGGAACCGAATTTCATTTTGGGGTATTGCAGGATATTGTAAAAGAAGTACCGATTGGCAGCTTAGACAGCATAAGCAAAAATAGGGAAACTGCTGCGGAATCGTTAAAGCTCATTGCGCCTGATGCAAGGGTTCTGGTTGCGGACGATAATGCAATGAATCTGGATATGTTTAAAGGACTGCTGAAACAGACCGGGATGCATATTGATACCGCCGTAAACGGAGAGGAAGCGCTGAAGCTGCTTGAAAAGAATAAATATCACTTGATATTTTTAGACCATATGATGCCGGTGATGGATGGTATGGAGACACTTCGCGAGATGAAAAAAAGAAATCTGTGTCCTGATATTCCGGTAATCATACTGACTGCAAATGCCGTAGCAGGCGCACGCGAATCCTATCTCGCAGAGGGGTTTGAAGATTATTTGTCCAAGCCCGTACAAAGGAATCAGCTGGTAAAAACGTTGCGTAAATATCTGCCTGAAGATTTGTGCGTTGAAAATGCAGACGCGGATAAACAGAATGTGGCAGATGTAGAAATCAATACGGAGAATATAATTGAATCAAATCAGCAGGATGCTGCTGCAGGGCAGGGACTGTTATCCAAACTCACGTTCTTAAATACGGAAGTGGGTATGACATATTGCTGCGACAGTGAGGAGTTTTATCAGGAAATGCTTGCCTCTTATCTGGATAATAAGAGAGACGCAGAGCTTGAAGATTATTATAAACAAGAAGATTGGGAGAATTACAGGATTGCGGTGCATGCCCTAAAAAGCACTTCGCTTTCAATCGGAGCCGTAGATGTATCAGAGAAAGCAAAGGCTATGGAGATGGCGGCTAAGGAAAATGACACATCCTATCTTACTGCCAATCATGAAGATTTAATGAAGAATTATTCAGAGCTTTTGTCACATATAGACGGTGCGATAAACGGCGAAAAAGAGGTGCCGCAGCAGATTAAATCCGGTCCGGATGGCAATATGCCGAGCATTTTTGCAGTGGATGATGATTTGATGAACCTTCGTATTATAGAAAGAATGCTGGAAGGACAGTTTTCGGTTACCAGCTTTGATGCAGGTAATAAACTGTTAGAGGCGCTTAAGAATGAGCTTCCCGATATTATCCTTTTAGATGTACGTATGCCGGAAATGGACGGTTTTGAGGTGCTGAGACGGCTTAAGAGTAATGAAAGATACAAGGAAGTTCCCGTTATTTTCCTGACCGCAGATGAGGAGCGCGATACAGAGGTAGAGGGATTTAAGGCCGGAGTGCTTGATTTTATCCGTAAACCGTTTGTATTGGAAATTATGATACAGCGTGTTAAACGTATCATACAGATGGACAGACTGCAAAAGAATTTACAGTCGGAGGTAGATAAGCAGACCAGCGAAATAGTAGAACAGAGAAATCAGGTCGAGCGTATTAATGAAGAAATTATTCTTACGCTGGCAGGCGCAATTGATGCAAAGGATAAGTATACAAACGGTCATTCTAACAGAGTGGCAGAGTATGCAAGGGCTATAGCAGAGCGCCTTGGGAAGCCTGCTGCAGAGATTAATAATATTTATGTGGCGGGTCTTTTGCACGATGTTGGTAAGATCGGTATTTCGGACAACATCATCAATAAGCCTGGAAAACTTACCGATGAGGAATATGCGACAATTAAAACCCATCCGACTATCGGAGCCAATATATTAAGTAATATTTCTGCTATACAGGATATTGCGACAGGAGCGCACTGGCATCATGAACGCTATGACGGCAAGGGCTATCCGGATGGTCTGGCGGGAGAAGCGATTCCTGAGATGGCAAGGATTATCGGTGTGGCGGATACATATGATGCGATGACTTCAAAGCGCAGCTATCGTGATGTACTTCCGCAGAATGTGGTGCGTGAAGAACTGGTAAAGGGCCGCGGTACGCAGTTTGACCCTATATTTACGGATGTTATGCTTTCAATGATGGATGAAGATACGCAGTATCATATGAGAGAACATTAATAGACGAGAGGAAATCCTTAAGAAATGGAAGAAAAGAGAAATAAAGGCATGATATTGCCTGAATTGGAAGAAAGAAAGACGGATATACATCTGATCATGGTTCTTGTCGTTACAGTCTTCAATATACTGCTTATGACGATAATATGTATAATGTCATGGGAGATGTGGATGCTTCCGCTTATTGCAATAGCCCTTATTGCGGCGTGGGTACTGCATATTGTGAAGATTTTTCCCGATTCAACCTTTGAATCTTTCTGCAGCGGCATAATGGTTATCGAGTTCTTTTTCTATGGCGCCCATGAAAGCAGCCTTTTTGACATGGCAGTCGTTATGGGTGTGCTTCTTTTTGTACTTTCGATGCTGGATAAAAAATATATTATGCATTTGGCAGCGGCTACGTATGTTCTGACGCTTCTATATCATTGCCTGTTTCTGCATACGATCAGCCTGAGTATGTCAGGACTTGAATTTGCGCGTCTGGCGCTTGATATAATCGGGGTTACCATTGAAATGCTGATTGCCGGTCATATGGCAAACCGGCGCAAGTCGGAAACTGTATATATGCGTAATATGAAAGTTAAACTTAATGAGGCCAAAGACCGGAATGCTAATTTTCTGGCTAATATATCGCATGAGCTGCGTACGCCTATAAATATGGTAACGGGAATCAGTGAAGTTGCACTTGGAAGAAAACTTTCGCCGGAAATAAAAAGTGAAATGAATTCAATACAGATGGCGGGGCTTCGTTTGTCGGGTCAGATTAAGGATATTCTGGATTATACGGAAATTGTGGGTAAGACGCTTGTTCCGGTAGAGGATCATTATATGATTACATCTGTTATTGGAGATGTGATTGCCATGACTTCGGTACAGAACAGAAATCTTGACATAGAACTGGTGTTTGATATGGATGTATCAATCCCTGCAGTTTTAGTCGGAGACGGCGAGAAACTTTGCAGGGTCATTAAACTTATGCTTGATAACGCCATTAAGTTTACCAGAGAAGGCGGGGTCTGTGTGCGCATAGGCTATAGAGAGGAAAGCTATGGAATAAATCTTGATATTGATATATGTGATACCGGCATGGGTATTAAACCCTCTGAGCTTTCCCAGATATATGATGAATTTTATCAGATTGATTCAGGAAGAAGCCGGGGAGCCGGAGGACTTGGACTGGGAATTCCGATTGCGCACGGACTTTTGCAGGCAATGGGCGGTTTTATGTATATTGAAAGTAAAGAAGAACAGGGGACACAGATACATATATCCGTTCCGCAGAAGGTTGTGGATAATAGTCCCAGTATGACGGTTAATAATCCGGAGAAATTATGTATCGCATGTTATTTTAAGGCGGATAAATATGAGCGCAAGGAAGTAAGAGAGTATTATGATGTTATGATTTACAGAATGGCAATGCGCCTTGGGGTAGAGGGACATCGCATATATCATATTGAAGAATTGGAGAAACTGAATAATTCGCATAGAATTACCCATCTTTTTATTGCAAGGGAAGAGTACGAAGAAAGGTCGTCCTACTTTGAAAAATTAGGAAAAACCATGTGTCTTGTAGTTATTGCCGATGACAGGTTTTCGCTTCCTGCCGACAGCAGCCTTATATTCTTCCGTAAGCCTTTCAATCCGATTCCGATTGTGAATCTGCTTAACGGAGAGACGCATGGAAAAGATGCTATGGGCGGAATGATAGTAGACCAGCCGTTTACATGCGATGGCGTAAAGGCGCTTGTGGTGGATGATGAAGAAATGAATCTGGTTGTCGCAAGAGGAATTTTGGGCAACTACGGAATGAATGTTGATACTGCTTCCGGAGGAGAAGAGGCGGTAGAAAAGTGTGTAAATACTGAGTATGATATTGTATTTCTCGATCATATGATGCCGAAGTTTGACGGTGTGGAGACTCTCAAGCGTATACGTGTGCTAAAGGGCGGAGCTTATCAGAATACTCCGGTCATTGCGCTTACGGCCAATGCTGTCAGCGGCGCAAGGGAAATGTTCAAAAACGAAGGCTTTACGGAGTTTGTACCTAAACCTATAGAACGGATGGTGCTGGAGCGTGCGCTGCGCAGGGTATTGCCGGAACAGAGCATACACTATATTGAGAGTGATGAAACTAAGACTTCAGAGCCGTATACTGAGTCTGATGCGGAAGCCGGTATATTGACAAACGTAGAAGCAGTTAAGGCGTCAGATACAGACGCATATGAAAAAACAGGCATAGCACCTGATAAGGAACCTGTCGCAGAACCCGACACACCGATGAATAAGCTTGAAAAGGCTGGAATAAATACAGAGCTTGGTCTTCAGTACTGCAGTGAATCCGAAGAATTTTATATAGAAATGCTTAAAATGTTTTATGAGCAGAGCAAGGATAAAAAAGAGGAGATATACGCTCTATATAACGAAGAAAACTGGGAAGAGTATGCGGTTAAGGTTCATGCATTAAAAAGTACTTCTTTAATGATTGGGGCGGAGCAGTTTTCAGATAAAGCTAAAGTTATGGAGCAGGCAGGAAAAAATGGGGACGCTTCGTATATCCGTGAGAATCATTCGGATTTAATGGAGTCATATGACGCCTTCTGTGAGCTTATTGCTTCAAGCCTTGGAATGGAAGAAGGGCAGGAAGGAGGAGAGAGACTATGATTAAGAGATGGATGAAACCAATATTGGATCATAATGCCAACATTCGGGAACGTACGTTTCGCCTCCTTACGGGAATCGGGATAGTGGCGATCCTGCTTATGCTGATATGCGGTGGGATTGTTGGAGACAGCATACTGGATCAGGCGATGAAGGCTGGTTCAATTGTATATATGGGTATTGTATTATGGCTTAGTATGAAAACGCACCGTGTTAATACAGGAGCCATATGGATTACTTTGTTATTAATTGTTGTTTTTCCTATTAATTTCTTTCTGTCGGACGGAGTGTATGGCGGTGCGCCGATATGGTTTATCTTCAGTTTTGTCTACATAAGCGTTACTATTTGGGGAAAGAGAAAGGCAATATTTCTTGCTTTGAATACGGCTGTGACGATTTTAAGTTATTATCTGGCTTATCATTATCCTAAGTATGTAAGGCCGTATACGATTCGCAATGCTTATATTAATTCGGTAACAACTGTTATTATGATTAGCGCTTTGATCAGTGCCATGATAATATTCCAGAATCTTATATATGAAGAGGAAAATAAGATTTCGGAACAGCAGAAAAAAGAGATTGAGAAGCTGAGCCAGTCGGAAAAACGCTTTTTTGCGAGCATGAGCCATGAAATCAGAACGCCGATTAACACCATCATCGGATTAAACGAAATGATTCTGCGCAGTGATGTTTCCGATGAAGTTGCCGAAAATGCGAGAAATATCCAGGGCGCAAGTAAAATGCTGCTCACCCTGATCAATGATATACTGGATGTATCCAAAATGGAATCCGGTAAAATGGATATTGTAAATGTCTCATATGAGACGGGAGTGTTCTTTTCGGATATTATTAATATAATATGGGTTAAGGCTAAGGAAAAAGGGCTTGAATTTCATTTAAATATTGACTCTTCAATGCCAAGTATGCTCTGTGGGGATGAAGTGCGCATTAAGCAGGTTTTGATCAATATATTGAATAATTCAATTAAGTATACAAGCAAAGGTTCGGTTACCCTTTCGGTTAAATGCGAGCGTATTTCAGTTAACAGAGTACGGGTTTACTATAATATTACAGATACCGGAATGGGAATTAAGAAAGAAAGCATACCGCATCTTTTTGATGCATTCCAGCGTGTTGACGAGGAGAAGAACCGTTACATAGAGGGAACAGGGCTTGGGCTTAGCATTGTCAAGCAGTTAGTTGATCTGATGGAGGGTGAGATTAACGTTAACAGTGTATACACGCAGGGAACTACCTTCCTTGTTACTCTGGAGCAGGATATAATTGATGAAAAAATGCTGGGTCAGTTCTCATTGGAATCCCATGTAAATACAAGAGAAAGACATCGTTACAAGCAGAGCTTCGAAGCTCCGGAAGCGCACATTCTGATTGTTGATGACAATGAAATGAACCTGATGGTTGCAACCAAGCTTTTATCCGATACCAAGATACAGATTGATACTGCAATGAGCGGTGAAGAATGTCTAAGGCTTACTCAGACGAAGCATTATGACGGAATATTGATGGATCATTTAATGCCTGAAATGGACGGAATCGAGTGTCTTCACGCCCTGCGTGAACAACAGGGCGGAAAGAGTAATGATGTACCGGTAATAGCGCTTACGGCTAATGCGGGCAGCGAGAGCCAGCTCCTTTATAAGAAAGAGGGCTTTAGCGGATATCTGGCTAAACCGGTTAACGGTATGCTGCTTGAGGCAGCGGTTATGAATATGCTGCCCAAGGAACTTGTAGTTACGAGTGAAGACAAGCCGATGACCGAAATCGGTAAAGATGTTCTTATATTCGACCAGCAACAGCGTATGCCCATCGCCATTACAACCGACAGTATGAGCGACATTCCGAAAGAACTTATTGAAAAATACGGAATTTCCATACAGCCCTATTATATATGTACGCAGGAAGGCAGATTTTTAGACGGAAAAGAGTTAGAAGCTGATGATCTGATTTCATATATAATGGGTGGAAAAAAAGGTTATTCGAGTTGGCCGGAAGTTGAGGATTATGAAAAATTCTTTGCAGGGAAGCTGACAAAAGCCCAGAACGTCATTCATATTACTATGGCGAAGAAAGTCAGCGAGGCATACCGTACTGCAAGCGAAGCGGCTAAATCTTTTGAAAATGTTACAATTATTGATTCGGGACAGATTTCCAGCGGTATTGGTCTGTTGGTGCTTACTGCTGCATATATGGCAAAGAATAATGCAAGCAAAGCAGAAATTATCCGGAAAATAGAAAATATGCGAAAACGTGTAACTTCCGACTTTATGGTAAAGGATACCACGATGCTTACCTATGCGGGTAAATTTCCAAAGGGACTGCATACATTGTGCGATGCATTGATGATTCATCCAATTATAGGTATGCGCGGGGAAAAAATGACTGCAGGCGGTGTCCAGATTGGCGATTTCGACCATATTACCCGGAAATATATCAGTAAGATATTAAGAAATACACAAAATATCGATAAGAGGCTGCTTATTATTGTATATGCGGGCATGGACATCGAGACTTTGGAGAATATTAAAGAATATGCAGCCAAGTGTTGTCCTTTTGAGAAAATATATTTGCAAAAGGCGTCCTGTGGTATTACAATAAATGCCGGGCCCGGAGCTTTCGGACTTATGTTCATAAAAAAAGAAAGTAAAAACGGGACGACGTAAGATTAAGAAATAAAAAATATAGTAATAAAAAATGTGAAAAAGAAAGGAAGGATCA
Source organism: uncultured Lachnospiraceae bacterium (assembly GCA_947174705.1). Lineage (GTDB taxonomy): Bacteria > Bacillota > Clostridia > Lachnospirales > Lachnospiraceae > UBA3282. The sequence goes on along the minus strand of CAMWKB010000002.1, from coordinate 4,177 downwards.
ATATGTCTTTAAACATGTTCTCATTAAAAGGAAAAACCGCACTTGTAACCGGTGCAAATACCGGACTTGGACAAGGTATCTGCGTAGCTTACGCCGAGGCTGGCGCAAATGTTATCGGCGTTGCGAGAAGAAGCTGTCAGGAAACCGCAGATAAAATTGCCGCTGTTTCGGGAAGTTTTACGGAAATTATTGCGGATTTATCGGATGTGTCCGTAATTCCGTACATAGTAGAGGAAGCCTATAAGGCTCATGAAAGAGTAGATATTGTTGTGAATAATGCAGGAATTATCAAAAGATGCGATGCTATTGAAGTTACAATGGAGGACTGGGACAGCGTAATAAATATTAACGAGAAAATGGTATTTTTCCTTTCCCAGGCATTTGCAAAACGTTGGCATGAGGACGGCAAAGGCGGTAAGATCATAAATATCGCATCTATGCTCAGCTATCAGGGTGGTATCAGGGTGCCCGCATATGCTGCAAGTAAAAGCGCCGTTATGGGAATTACCAAGGCACTTGCTAATGAGTGGGCAAGCCGCAACATTAATATAAATGCGATTGCTCCCGGATACATGGCAACCAACAATACGGCCAATCTTAGAAGTGACGGTCAAAGAAGCGAAGAAATTCTCTCACGTATTCCTGCAGGCCGCTGGGGTACTCCGGATGATATTATGGGTGCAGCTATTTTCTTAGCTTCGGATGCTTCCGCATATGTAAACGGCTTTACGATTGCTGTTGACGGCGGATGGCTTGCAAGGTAATTAAATGCTGTGAGAACGCAAATAATACAGGTTAATGAACAAAATATAAATCAGGAATTAATTGATCAGGCCGGCGATATAATTAAATCAGGCGGCCTGGTTGCTTTTCCGACCGAAACGGTATACGGGCTGGGGGGAGACGCACTCTCGCCTGAATCTTCAAAGAAGATATATGCTGCCAAAGGAAGACCCTCAGATAATCCGCTCATAGTGCATATCTGCCGCATGGAGGATTTAGCCGGCATTGTCAGAGAGATACCGGAAGCCGCCCTTAAACTTGCCAAAGCTTTTTGGCCGGGGCCGCTTACCATGATCTTTAACAAATCAGAGCTCGTGCCTTATGAGACTACCGGAGGCTTGGATACGGTGGCCGTAAGATTTCCGTCACACCCTGTAGCAAGGGCTTTTATTGAAGCGTCAGGCGGTTATGTGGCAGCGCCGAGCGCTAATATTTCGGGCAGACCGAGTCCGACGCTTGCCAAATATGTGACGGAGGATATGAATGGCAGGATCGATATGATTCTGGACGGCGGGGATGTGGAAATCGGCCTTGAATCCACTATAATTGATATGACGGCCGAAGAACCGATGATACTGCGTCCGGGCTATATTACAAGGGAGATGCTGGAAGATATTTTGTCATCGGTGGATGAAGACAGTACTATAATGGGTGATGACGCTAAACAGGCGCCCAAGGCCCCCGGAATGAAGTACCGCCACTATGCGCCGAAGGCTGAATTGACGATTGTTGACGGGGAAGCGGATAGTGTGGTAGATTATATTAACGGGGAGTTATGCCGTTTAAAACAAGATGGGCATAAAACCGGGGTTATTGCTGCAAATGATACAATTGCAAGGTATAAGGCCGATATTTGTAAAAATATCGGGAACCGCAATGACGAGAAAACAATTGCCAGGGAGTTGTACCGAATCCTCAGGGAATTTGATGATGAAGAAACGACTGTTATTTATTCGGAAGCATTTGATACTGCAGGCGTTGGACAGGCGGTAATGAACAGGCTGCTTAAGGCTGCGGGTCATAAGATTATATATTTAAAATAGGGTTGAGCAAGGATGGAGGATGGATATGATAGGAATCGGAAGCGATCATGGTGGATTTGATCTTAAACAATCAGTCATAAGTTATTTGAAAGAACAGGGGTTTGAGTATAAAGATTTCGGATGTATGGATAAATCTTCATGCGATTATCCGATCTATGGCAGGGCAGTAGCCGAGGCTGTGGCGGCTGGTGAGTGCGAGAAGGGAATTGTTATCTGCACTACAGGCATAGGTATCTCCATGACTGCAAATAAGGTGCCCGGTGTACGCTGCGCTTTGTGTGCGGATACTGTTTCCGCCAAACTTACAAGGCTTCATAATGATGCCAATGTACTTGCAATGGGAGGCGGCATAATTGGAGAAAATCTGGCGCTTAGCATTGTAGATACTTTTCTGCATACGGATTTTTCAGGAGAAGAAAGGCATCAGAGAAGGGTCAATTTAATAGAGAAAGACTGATTAAAAATATATAATTGTGAGGGCGTTTGATGAAGTTAAAACAGAATATGGCGGCTGCAATGTTTCTCATTCTGCTTGCCGGTGCGCTACCTATTTCTGTTTATGCAACAGATGAGACGAGAAAACAGCTTGAAGAAGCAGAGCAGGAGCGGGATAAGACCAAGGACAAGCTCGATAAGACCAAGGATGATCTCAGTGATTTGAATGAGCAGAAGGATTCCCTTGAAGGCACATTGTCCAATCTTAATACGGAATTATCACAAATAAGCAATAATTTAAGTGAGCTTGAAACTAAGATTGCGGATAAGGAAACTGAGATAGAGGAAACTAGCCATAAGATTGAAGTTGCATATCAGGATCTTGAAGCCGCTAAAAAGGTAAAAGAAGATTTGTATGAGACCATGAAGAAACAGATACAGTTCATGTATGAGAAAAGTGAGTATCTGTATGTGGAAATGGTTTTTTCGAGTAAAAATCTAGGCGATTTATTAAACCGTAACGAATACATTGAACAGCTGTCGGCGTATGAGACCAAGAAACTTCAAGAGTATGCGGATACACAGGCGCAGATTGAAGAAATAGCCGCGCAGCTGGAAGTGGATAAAGCCGCGATGGAAAAGGATAAGGAAGAGCTGGATAGTTATAAGGCTCAGGTGATCGCGGAACAGAGTCAGGTTTCCGGCCTGGTAAGTAAGGCTAATAAATCTCTCGCGGATACCGCTAATCAGATTTCCGACGCCGAAGCAAAGGCGCTTGCTTATGAGCAGGAGATCAAGGATCAGGACAAAAATATAACGACGCTTAAGGCAAAGCTGGAAGAAGAACTGCGTATGGCAGAGCTGGCGCAGCAGTCAAGTTGGCGTGATATTTCAGAAGTCAGTTTTGCAGAAGGAGACAGATATCTGCTTGCAAATTTAATCTATTGTGAAGCAGGAGCAGAGCCGTATAACGGGCAGGTAGCTGTAGGCTCCGTAGTTATGAACAGAGTGCTCAGCTCGGTTTATCCAAATACAATAGTGGGTGTTATTTATCAATCGGGACAATTTTCGCCTGTAGCAAGCGGAAGGCTTGCCCTTGCCCTTACAGAGGGGAGGGCGACTAAAAGCTGTTATGATGCAGCGGATGAAGTTATGTCCGGAACAACCAATGTCGGCAACTGTGTATATTTCAGGACGCCGGTAGACGGAATTAATCCTAAGTATAGAATAGGGGGACATATCTTCTATTAAAGCTTTTCAATAGGCTCTGTAAGTTTGTCAAAAGTGCCGGAATAAATAATCTCAAGCAGACTGTTTAAGTTGAGCAGGGATTTTTTCAGAGTGTCTTCAGAAATAAGTTTTTCGTTGAGTGCAGTGACAAGTTCGTCAATGTCCACAACCTTGACAAAGCCGTCCGGATATATTATGACGTCGGCAAGAAGATCCGTTACGATATATGTATCGGTATCCGGATGGTAATCATATTCTACGATATCGCAGTACCAGTACAGCAGGGAGTTGTCTTCCCTGTAGAATTTGCTGACCTTGTACCCTTCTTTTAAGAAATAACAGGAATAGCCATGATGAAGATCCTTGCGGGGTTTAAGCGAATTCCAGCCGGTAACAATGATTTGCTCATCCCGATGAAGGATTTTGTCGTCTTTTAGCAGTACACACTCATCGGGAATGATTCTTTTACGGTATAATATGGGTGTTGGCATAGTGCCTCCTAAAATATGTATTTACATACAATATGTATAATAATTTGTAGATAGTGTATATAATAAAACGTACACTCTCAGGGGGAAAAAGTCAACGGAAATTTAATCTATTTTAATGTCTGTCTTAATTTCAAATCAAATTTTTGTATTCTTTTCATTATTTTTTATCCATATTGAAAGTTTATACTGTACATT
>CAMWKB010000001.1 GCA_947174705.1 uncultured Lachnospiraceae bacterium | reverse complement strand
CATTTTCTGCAATAAAAAAGCCCTCCTCTCTGAAAAATTTCTTTTTCAGGGACGAGAGCAAATGCTTCGTGTTACCACCCTAAATTCACCTATACCTCACGATATAAGCCTTATCAACTACGGATGAGAAATGATTCATCGATAGTCTATCACTGTAACGGGTGCACCCGTCGTAGCCTTGGCATAATAGCTTCGGTACGCAGCTCCGAGACCATTTTCAGTAGTTCCTTCTGTGTCTGTTCTCACCTAATCAGACTCTCTGTAACATATCTAACTACTTACTCTTCTCTTCATAGCCTTTAGTAATAATTTTGTAAATCATACAACGAATTGGTCATTTTGTCAATGCTCGCCGGGAATGTGAATATGTGCGAAAATCGGCAGGAAATGTTTTTATTTAAAATCTAAAAAGCTCACATAAATAATAATACAGATGGGGGTTTGACGTTCTGACATTGACGCTCAAATCTCCGTTGCCAAGCACCACGCCGAAGCCATATACTGCCTGAATTAAACAAACTGTTGTCAGAAACAGCATCAGTTTTTTAAATTTGCCGCATTTGACAGCCTGTTCAGCACATGCAAACCAAAGGAGCACTCCGCCTAACCAGATTCCCCATATCATATCTACCATATATCTTTGCAGTATACCTGCGCCTGTGACGTCTACAATACTTAAAACCACAGAAATTGCAATACTTAATAACGAAAAAACGTACACGCCTCTTTCTTTTAACAAAGTTTTTGCGCGGTTAATATATAGCCAAATCCATAAAAATGCATTGCATGCCAAAATTCCGCCGTATGTATATTCCGAATTTAATTTTCCCATATATGAGTTTGAAGAAATCTGTACTCCCTGCAAAAATGGAAAATCGCTTTCAATAACAGGAGGACGGAAAAAATAATGCCATAAGCCTAAGAGAGCCTGATGCAGATTGAAGCTGCGTCTTGTCATATCGTTGCTGGTAAGGCTGTATGTGGCACCGAAGTCAAATACAGAGCCAAAGCGGGCGGCATTATAATACATGATTCCGGCGGCGATGATAATGTATGGTATGCCTAGTGTAAGAATGTCAAATTTTACACCGGTTTTAATATCATTCCAAAACAGCGGCAGCGCCAGCAAGGAAAAAAGCAGCATCTGCGGACGGCAGCCCGCAACCAGAGCCATGCTCAGCGAGCCTAAAAAGTAGCATAATCTTCTTATTTTGGATGATTCAGAATATTTTCCTTTAATCCAGCAAAACAGCCCGCACACCGTAAACATGTTGGCTGCCATAATAGGGGTGTCATATAAATCTGGACGTGCGATAACGAATAAATAATTGCCACATAATACCGTCAGTACGCAGGTCATTAAATAAACAAAGTACGGAGTGTGTACAAACCATCTTTTAATTATTTCCCTATAAAGTGCAAAAACTGACAGTATAAAACCGCAGTAAAATATAAATACCGCAATGTAATTAGACAGGTGATGACCGGTCAGCATGTAAAAAGGAAAATATAACAAAAGCTCCGGAACCACGCCGAAATATACATAGTATTTTCCGTCATAATAAGCATAGTCCGCAAGATAATGAATGCCGTTAGCCTGTAGATAAATAGTGTCATAAGGATTTTCTGCATTTATAAGCTCGTCAGAGGGTTCGGTATCCAGATAGAAATGCCCTTTTGCCATAACCTCTACAAGCTCCTGATACTGCTTATGATGAGGCCAGGGAGAAGCAATGCATATAGGATTAACATGCACTAAAGTCCATGCTATGCCAATGAGAAAAACTATAACGGCAGCAGTCGTTACAAACTGCTTTTTAGTGCCGTTACAGATAACTGACTGCCACTGATTGGCAGATGCTGCCTTATGTAATAAAAGAAGAACGCACAAAATAAAAAGAAAGCGCCAAATGTTGAATATAAACGGTATATGGACATTGCCGCGCATTTCCCCAAGTGTGAAGACATTGCCTTCGGAAAGCGAAAACATTACGTCTATGCTTTTTACTTTGCCTGAAGAATAAATATTAGTATAATGACTTTTCTCAATGCCGGATACTATAGTCCGTTCAGGAAGGGAATAAGGATAATAATTACCCTCATCCGTAAGACTTAAGGTGTAATAGACGGCGGTATCTTCGGCAAAATTTACCCCTAAGAAAAAGTTGTGTAATTTCCTGTCTACGTTTGCGATGTGAAGTGTAGGGTTATCGGAGGATATAACATATTCGCCGGAGCCTTCGTAAGTTTCGTCGGCACCTTCTATGGTTATGTCCGTAAATGTGAGCCGCTCTTTATAAAATAAACTTTTCCATGCTGAGATATTACATGCGGTGAATTCTATAACAAGTGATGCAATTATTATTATAGCAAAGGGTAGAAGCTTTTTTTTGTTCATGATTACCTCTGTTGTTTCGTAATTATTTGAAAATTACAAAATGTATAGTTTAATCAGATTATACAAAAAATCGTCAGATTATGCTATAATACATTTCAGAAAATATCATAAATTAAAATGAAAGGTAAAATTTACATATTATGAAATCATTTAAAATAGATTTATCACGTGCTGTTCTATTAATGCTGGTTGTTTTATGTCTGCTTGTAACGATTATACAGGGTACTTCTTTATCGTCAATAATATCACGAAATACCATAATGTTTTGCAGTGTTTTACCTATAATCGTATTGATAGTTATGTTTATATGGCTATACATTTTTGACAAAGATAAAATTACAGAGGACAAGGTAGTATTTGCGATTATTTTTTCAGCTATGCTTTTGCACTGCTGTTATGTTTTGTTGTCGGGGTTATATGACAGGCAGCATGATGAGGGAGTATATACCGGTATTGCGACCACGCAGATTAATCCGGGGCATTTGGGTTATATTGAATATATTTATAAGTTTCATGCTTTGCCCAATATTAATCCTTACGAGCTTTTCTCATTCTATCATCCTCCGCTGCATTTTATAATTTCGGCTTTATGGGTTACGCTGCTGACAGCGCTGGGTATGCCGGAAGATTTGGCGTTTGAGAATCTGCAGATACTTCCGCTGTTTTATTCGGGACTGCTTATGCTTGTTACTTATAAGATTCTGAAAAAAATAGGCGGTGAGGGCAAAGGGCTGTACGTGGGGCTTTTCTTTGTTGCAATGCATCCGTCGCTTATTATTATGTCGGGAAGCATCAATAACGATATGCTTTCAACATTGCTTCTTGCATGCTGCATTTTATATACGCTTTGTTTTATTCGGGAGAGAAGTCTTAAGAATCTTATGCTGATTGCCTTTTCCATAGGTTTTGGAATGATATCTAAAGTTAATGTGGGGGTAGCGGCGCTGCCTATCGGTCTTGTCTTTTTGATGGATTTTATTGACGTTATCCGCAGCAAGGATAAGGATAAAATCTTGAATAGTGTAAAGCAGTATGTACTGTTTGGTCTGACCTCTGCTGTAATAGGTCTGTCATGGATTGTTCGTAATCTTATAAAATTTCATGAAAAACCGGGAGTTCCTGTTCCGGGTGAAGAATCAATATTGTATACAGGAAATTACAGCTTATGGGAACTGTTTGGAATAGCACCATTTTCAGAATGGCACTTTGAGTTTCCGTTCCATCCTTTGAGTGGTAAAGTGATTCATAACATATGGGTAATTATGTTTCAGACATCTTTATTTGCGGAAGAGTATCCGGCAGGGCTTGAAGGAGTGTTACTTTTCCTGTGCCAGTTTGTATATGTAGCGACGATTATATTGGCAATAGCGGCTACGGTATTTTTAATTTATACCCAGTATAAAAAGTATAAAACTTTGACACAGGAAGGCAGGTTTGAGGCGCTTTTCCTTGTGACAGGTTATATAGCATTTTTGTTCGGTTTTGCGTTTTTTACATGGATATATCCGTATACCTGCAGCAGTGATTTCAGATATATTGTCATATGTCTGGTTTATGTTGCAATCGGACTTACGGATAAATATGGTGAAGATATTAAGCCAAAATGGGGAAGTATCGCGGCACGTGTAATTAAGAGCGGTGTATGCCTTACGCTTGTTTTGACTACAATTATATATATGACCTGGAACAGATGGTAATTGCAGGATATCGGAAGCACGAGGACCATGGGGGAATATTTATGAAAAAAAGAATCTACGTATGTCATACCTACTATCATGCATATATTGCATGCCTTAAAGAATTATATCTGCCTAAAGAAGAACAGGGGCAGGCAACGCTTGTGTTAAGCTCCATGTCTAATAACTTCGGAAGTTTAAGTGAGAGAGCCAGAAAATGCGGTCTGTTTGAAGAGGTTTTTATGTTTGATGAGAAACCTGACACCTTTTTTCCAAAGCTGCAAAAGTATCATAAGGACAGGGGAAATATAGTTATCAATATGCTTGCCCGTATCGTGTATACCAAGCTTCTTGGGAAATTTCAGGAGCCGTATGTTCCGGTGGACTTTAAGCAGTATGAAGATATCTACGTATTCTGTGATTCAGACCCGATAGGTTATTATTTGAGCTATAAGAAAATTTATTATCATGCTCTTGAGGATGGGCTAAACTGCATACAGTATTATGATTCTGCGAGATATGATAACAGGGGGCATTTTGAATTTAAGGCATGGATGTCTAAGCATAATTTTATTTTTATCCAGAATGGATACGGAAAATACTGTCTGGATATGGAGGTAAATGATATAAGTGTGCTTCCGTATTCATGTGAGAAGTATATTGAACGCCCCCGCGCCGAGCTTGTTAAAAATTTAACGGAGTCGGATAAAGATATTTTGATTCACCTTTTTATAGAAAATATGGACGAGCTGCAGCAGAAGTTAAATTATGGTGCAAAGAACAAGATACTGGTGCTTACCGAACCGCTTTGTGCATTGGATGTCAGGAAACAGATTTTTACGGATATTATTAATGATTACAGCGAAATTGACGGCGAGGAAGGACTGATACTGATTAAGCCGCATCCAAGGGATGTGCTTGATTATAAAAAGGAATTTTCGGAGTATATTGTTTTAAACGGAATGTTCCCTATGGAGATTCTGAATTTCATACCTAATCTTCGGTTTAAGAGGGTGATATCGGTATCAACCGTGCCTAACGGCATTGAATTTGCGGATGAGATTTTGTTCCTTGGAGAGGATTTTCTGGACAAGTATGAAGCACCGGAGGTGCATAGACAGAATGAACAAATTTAAGTGGAATTTTGTAGTTTATGGGATAAGTACATCACAGAAAGCAAGTGGCTTTACCGCTAAGGACGGAACTTCGGCAAGCGATAAAAAGAATGAAGACGGTAATGCCATATACAGCGCAGGATATGACATTAAGAATCCGGATGGAGTTACAATTAAAGAGAGTGTAAGGCCCAGACCTGAAGAGTTGGGAGAAAATGATTTTCTAAGATTGTGGACATGGGACGGTAAAGGAAAGATAGCGCCGGGAGATACGGATGGTCTGGCTTTTTATTATACGGAAGTTAATCCGGATATTGATAATTTTAAACTAAGCGCAAATCTTCATGTAAATCATTGGAGAATCGGAAACGGGCAGGAAGGTTTTGGACTGCTTGTGGCTGATTGTATTGGAAAAGACGGTGATACGTCATATCATTGGACGAACTCTTATATGGCGGCTGTGAGCAGGGTGGATTATAAATGGGATGATGTAAACAACGATATATCTGATTATGACGGAACTGACATAACCCTCAGAATAGGTATCGGTTCTATAGCAAAAACGGGGGTTACCGCAGAAAATCTTCCGGTATTTGAGAATGATGTTGTGGCGGCAGTAGCTAAGTATTATGATACACAAACGCTGCCCTTGGAAACATCGGTGCATACGGATAAGTATAACAATATTATAGGAAATGAAGCGTTAGGCTCAACTGAGATGGTGCCGGAGCCTATAGTGGATCTTAAGTTGTCAATAGAATTAAATGAGACAGGTTACTTTGTCAGTTATACACAACTAACTAAAAATGCTGACGGCAGCTTCACGGAAGGTGAGACGGTAACCAATAAATATTATGACAGAAATGCGCTTAGCATGTGTGAGAAGAATACTGTTTATGTGGGATTTTTTGCAACGAGATTTGCAGATGTTACTTACAGTAACGTTTCTTTTACGACAAGCCGTTATGACCCTGAGAAACAGCCGGAAAGAAGACCGGATAGAAAAGTGAAGCTCAGGACATATTTTTCAGGTGCTTCAACGGCGAATGGTGAAGATTATAATCTGATTTACAATGCGAACTGGAAAGGAACAGTAACTATTACAGATGAGGCAGGTACGGTATTAAAGCAGGATGTAATGGAACCAAAAGAGGGAAAATTTGGTGAAGAAGTTATATTAATTGTACCGGTAAAGTTACACATAGGAATTAATAAGTTTAAGGCAATTTATAATCCTGTAGCTGATTATGACCCATGTAAAGGAAGACCGCATACAATACTTACAAGCTATGAACCTGAGGTAAGTACGTTTTCGGTTGATTGGAAAAAATTCGGTGAGGAGAGCGGCATTATATATGTAGCACCTGATGGCAGGGCAGACGGGGACGGCAGCAAAGCAAGTCCGCTTGATATTTATACTGCGGTTAAGTACGCACAACCGGCGCAGTCTATATATTTGACAGGCGGCATATATAGCTTAACAAAGACCGTCAATATAGACAGGGGGATTAACGGTACTAAGGATAAAATGATTTATATGCTGGCAGATCCGGAAACATGTAATAAGGAAACAGGTGCAAGACCTGTTTTTGACTTTAATAGTCAATGCATCGGTATGGTAGTGGCAGGTGACTGGTGGCATTTAAAAGGCTTTGATGTAACCAGATCCGGTAATCATATGCAGGGAATCCGTGTGTCCGGAAATCATAATATATTGGAAGGTCTGAATATTTACAAGAACGGTAATACAGGGCTGCAGATATCCAAACTTCTTGATTTGGATAAGTTTGATAACTGGCCTTCATACAATCTGATTTTGAATTGTACGTCGTGTCTGAATGCGGATGCAGGTTACACTGATGCAGACGGTTTTGCCGCTAAACTATCTGCCGGAAACGGAAACGTATTCGATGGCTGTATTTCCGCATTTAATGCGGATGACGGCTGGGATTTATTTGCCAAAGTGCAAAGCGGTAATATCGGAATGGTAACGATTAAAAATTGTGTATCCTTTGATAATGGCCGGGTAATCCGTGACAAGGTTACGCATGAACTGGTGTGGTTTGATGAATCCGACAACTATGAGATAGTAGAGGCGGGCAGCGGTAACGGTTATAAGCTGGGCGGAAGCTCTCTTAGCGGGCATCATACGCTTAAGAATTCCGTCGCATTTCATAATAGGTTAAAAGGTATTGACAGTAATTCCTGTAATGATATTCAGGTTTATGGTTCCATTTCTTTTGATAATGAGAGTCACAATGTAGCGATGTATAGCAGTGTGGCGAAAACAGATTTTAAGGCAAACGGAGTAATCTCATATAGAAAAAATGTTGCTATTGATGTTGAGGATCAAATCGGGGTTAAAGTAAAAGATGAAGTTTCATCTATCATTAATACACAGGATGATTGTGCCTGTAAGATATTCAATAACACAAACTTTTTCTGGAATAAGCTCATAAGTGGCTCGGAGCCCGGTCCGGAATATTACAGATACTATACGACCTGTACCGATGAAGCTTCTATGAAAGAATCTTTTTCAAATTGCAAGCCGTCAATCAGCGTATCTGATGAATGGTTTGAGAGTCTTGATTATGAAAAATGGATCAATGAAAATTGTCAGAGTATATCCTCACTTGGCAGAAATGAAGACGGAACAATTAATTTAAATGGATTTCTGGAATTATCGGATATAGGAAAAGCCAGGATGGCAGAGGCAGGCGCTGGTGCTTTTTGACTTATCCTGCTTACTATGGTAAAATGTGACAATACTTTGAATTGTACAAGCTTCGGTTATTAAAATTTAAGTTTACTATCATTTGCAAATATCAGATTAAGGATTAAGGCGCACAATGAAGAAAATATATAATAAATTGATGGTTTTGCTGGACAAAAAGCAAAAAAAGAAAATGGTATTTTTGATTTTTATGATGTTAATAGGCGCTGTTCTGGAGACTTTGGGTGTATCGTCAATTTATCCGGTAATGACGGTTGTTGTAGAGGAGAATGCTATTGAAAAGCACGCTTATTTACAGTATATCTGCCGGATTTTTAGCATCGATAATACGAGGGATCTGACAATTCTTGTTATGACGGCGTTGATTGCAATTTTTGCAATTAAAAATATTTTCTTATTTTTCCAGCAGAAGGCACAGCTTAAGTTTGTCTATACTAACCAGTTTGCCACATCCAGAAGGATGATGATCAACTTTATGCAGCGGCCTTATGAATATTATCTGAATGCGGATACCTCTGTAATTCAAAGAAGTATTACTTCTGATGTAAATAATATGTATGGACTGATTCTGGCGCTTTTGCAGCTGATAAGTGAATTGATTGTATTTGTTTTTCTTGTAACGGCGAGCTTTGTTTCGGATATGTGGATGACTATTACGGTTACGGTTCTTATAGTGATAGTGCTTATTGTAATTAAATGTATTTTGAAGCCTATTATGAAAAAGGCAGGAGAAGAAAATCAGGATTATTACAGCGGTTTATATAAATGGATTGAACAGTCTGTAATGGGAATTAAGGAAATAAAAATTGCGGCAAGAGAAAATTATTTTATAAATGAATATTCTAAATGCGGAGCCGGATATGTCAATGCGGTACAGCGGTATAATCTGTACAATGCAACGCCGAGATTACTGATCGAGACGGTTGCGATTGCGGGAATGATACTGTATATGATGTGGCAGATTCTAAGCGGAACGCTTGTAGAGGAAATTATGCCGCAGCTTACTTTACTTGCGCTGGTTGCAATGCGTCTTATTCCATGTGCAAACAGAATTAATAACCATCTTACGTCCATAGCTTATTTTGAGCCTTTCTTTATGGGCGTAAGCGATAATTTACAGGAAGAAATCAGAGATGAGAGCATTGATTATAATGCGGAAACTTATTTGAAAAAAGTGGATGTTGATAAGCTGCCGGTTAAGGAAAAAATTGAACTTAAAAACATCACATACAAATATCCGAACACTAATGTGCTGATTTTCGACAATGCCGATATGGAGATTCCTGTTGGAAAAAGTGTCGGCATAGTGGGTACATCCGGCGCCGGCAAGACAACAGTAGTAGATATTCTTCTGGGGCTTTTGCGCTTGCAGGATGGTGAAATTCTTGCCGACGGAGTGGAAGTCCGGGAACATTATCAGGAATGGCTGAAAAACATAGGTTATATTCCTCAGACTATCTTTATGATTGATTCATCAATTCGTAAAAATGTAGCATTCGGATATGCGGATGAGGATATTGACGATGATAAGGTATGGGAGGCGCTTAGGGAGGCGCAGTTGGACGAGTTTGTAAAAGGACTTCCTGAGGGCTTGGATACCAGCATAGGTGAGCGTGGAATACGTATTTCCGGCGGACAGAGGCAGCGTATCGGTATTGCAAGGGCATTGTTTGAAGATCCGGAAGTATTGGTATTGGACGAGGCTACTTCGGCATTGGATAATGATACGGAAGCGGCAATCATGGATTCGATTAACAGGCTTCAGGGACGTAAGACACTGATTATTATTGCACACAGACTTCAGACGATTGAAAAGTGCGATATGGTTTACCGCGTTGAGGGCGGTAAGGCTGTGAGGGAGCGGTAGATAAAATGAAGAAATTATTCAAATATATATGGGATATGTATAAAAAGTATGAAGAGGGAATAAACTACTTGATTTTCGGTTTTCTGGCATTTGTGCTGAATTATGTACTGTTTATTGTTTTTGATTCAATAATAGGCACGGGTTACATGATTGCAACAGACTTATCATGGCTGTTGACAGTGGTGTTTGCATACTGGACCAATCATGCCTTTGTATTCAAAAGCAAAAATGCCGGGCTCTCAAGTCTGGCAAAAGAATTTATTGCATTTATCGGAGCCAGGGTTGCAACGCTTTTACTAGAGATGCTGCTTATGTATCTAATGGTAGATAAGGCGGGAATTAATTCCAATATTGCGAAGCTGATTGCCCAGGTGGTGGTTATTGTAAGCAATTATATTTTGAGTAAAATCTGGATTTTTACCGAAAAAAAATAGGACGGAGGGGTGTAGGTATGGCTTCAAAACGACAGGCTAATTTTGAACTGTTGCGTATTGTCGCAATGTTTATGATCATTACACTGCATTACATTGTTAAAGGATGTAGCGTGTCTGACGCCATAGACCACACGTTTGTTTATTATATTTTAAGGCTGATAGAGGCTTTTTGTATTGTTGCAGTGAACTGTTATGTCCTTATAAGCGGATATTTTCTTGTGGAATCTGAGTGGAAGGCCGGGCGCGTTTTATCCCTGCTTTTGCAGATTCTTTTTTATTCGTTGCTGATACCGGTGGCGATGATGTGTATCGGCATGATATCCTGGTATGATTTAGATTTGTATGACTGGATTGGTTTTATTTTTCCAATTGAGACCGAGCATTACTGGTTTGCTACTGCATATCTCATGATGTATATTTTTGCTCCGGTGCTGGCTGCAGGAGTAAAAAAGATGGATAAGAAATCACTGCAGAAAGTAATCGTGGTCCTTTTGCTTTTCTTTTCGGTAGGAAAGTCCGTTTTACCGGTTTCGTTTGTAACTGATAGATACGGCTATGATTATGGCTGGTTTTTATGCCTGTTTCTTATCGCGGCATATATACGCCTGTACTGTCCGTCATGGCTTGAGCAAAAGAAACACGCTTTGTTTTTGTATGTGAGTATGTGTTTGTGCATATTTGTATTGTCTATAGCGGCTGGTATATTGGGAAACCGAATAGATGCGTTCGCATATTATTCCGAAATGCCATACACATATAATCATGTGCTATGCCTTATCGGAGCAATTGGCCTGTTTTGCGTATTTAAAAATACGAAAATACGTGAAGGGAAAGCGTCAGGAATTATAAGGCGGTTTGCGCCCTATACATTTGGAATATATCTTTTGCATGAGCATATACTTGTACGCTATGAGTGGATGGAGTGGCTTTATATAGATAATGTGAAAGGAACATGGCTTATCCTGCCTCATATGCTTGTGTGCGTTGTACTGATTTATGCGCTGGGGACACTGGTGGATTTTATTAGGGAGTATTTATTTCAGAAAGTTGGAAAGATTGGGGCTGTTGGAAAAAATGACAGGTAATTGTGCGGTTGTTAGTTTGAGTTGCTTATGTTCTTATTATAGAAATAAAGTAACGGAATATAAACCTATTCTAATATTGGTTATACTTACCTGTGTGTCGCTTGCAGGCTGTGCAGTTACAAATGAATATAAGATGGAAAACTCGGATTATGGCGTGTTTATAGGAGCGGATAAAGAGACACTAAATACAATTCTTGATGATAGCGGCAATTATGAAATAGCTGTAATCGAGGGTCAGGAATTTTCAGCGGATGAAATAAGCGGTTTCAAAGTGGGCGGCAGAAGGATATACAGTTATTTAAATATCGGCTCTCTTGAAACGTTTCGTCCGTACTATACAGATTTTGAAAATGATATACTTGGAGAATACGAAAACTGGCCGGACGAATACTGGATTGATGTTTCAGATAAAAGATGGCAGGATTATATTTCGGAAACGCTTGCAGGAGAACTTTACGAAAAAGGCGTTGACGGATTTTTTATAGATAACTGTGATGTTTATTATCAGTATCAGACGGCTGAAATTTACGACGGACTTGTAAATATTATGGAATGGCTCAATAAATACGATGTTGATATAATAATCAACGGCGGGAATGATTTTGTGTCAAAGCTTATTTTAGATGGAAAGTCCGGGCTTATCGACGGGGTAAATCAAGAGGGCGTTTTCAGCAGTATAAAGGATTATGACAATGATGTTTTTGCCAAACAGGATAAGGACGAAACGGAATATTTTACAAGATATCTTGATATGGCAAAGAAGGCGGGATTTGATGTTTATATGCTGGAGTATACAACTGATTCTGAGCTGGCTAAAGAGATAGCGGCTTACTGCAGCAGAGAAGGGTTTAAATACTATATTTCGTGCTCGGTTGGGCTGGATGGGTAGGATTTAAGCTGCTGCATTACATAGTTAATAAAAAGAGGGCGTTCCAAAGGTCATACAACCAGAGGAAAGCCCTCTTTTGTATAATTAGTTTACGAAGTCATTTGTAATAGCTCACTATGTCTGTGAACTACTTTCTTGAGAATATCCACGTCATCAATTGTTGTCTGTATCTTGTCTGCGCTTGCGCTATATCGTTTATATGTATCAAGATAGCACGATTCAATAGTTTGTAGGCGCGGTAGAATTTGATTCTCTAAGAGCTGTTGCATTTTGAAGATTGTGTTATTTATGGATGCAATGCTGCGTTCTGTAGAGTCGGATTTGGTTTCTAAGATTCCGACTTTGTTTTCTAAGACTTCGAGCCTGTTCTCTAATGATTCAAGCCTGTTTTCTATAGGTTCAAGCCTGGCCTCCAGTTTTGCATCAAACATTTCAGAAATAGCCGCTAATAATTCGGAATTGGTCATAGATTCACCTCCTTGCATGTTTGGTCTGTCCCCGATTCTTGTGTGATACATTTTATCACGCTCAGAATAAAAAAGCTACACAAATTTTAAAATATTAATTAACGAAATATCGTATATTGCTTTGGGTGAATATTAATATAAGATTACCAGTGAAAGTTAAAGAATTTTTTGAAATTTATGATATCTGATTTAGAATTAAGGGATAAGTTAACTGAGAAATTATGAAAATATTAGTATAGATTTCACCTCCTGTTTTAGATTTTATCTCATAAAACTTATGTATCGAATATTGTATCATGTCTAAAATTGAAAGTCCATATTTAAAATTTAAAAATTAAATGCTAAACTATATATAATAAAATTAAGAGGAATCAAAACCATTATGAACAATATAAAGAATTTATATAATAGATTTCAAGGCCATATGGAAAACGGCATATTTATAATAATATTGGCCTTTTATCCTTTGATAAAAATTAATCAGGGCTTAGATGTGGCGGATACTGCGTACAGTCTTACCAATTTTCAGTATTTTCCGACTGCTGACGGAACTTGGATGGTAGCTACATATCTGGCTAATGTGCTGGGTTATCTTTTTATGCAGTTTCCAAAGGGAGATACGCTGATTGGCATGTATTTTTACACCGGTATGATATTATCTGCCACTGCATTGATTTTCTATTTTGAGCTGCGCAAAAAGATTCCTGCGGCGATAGTATTTGTGGGAGAGATAATAGCGCTCGGTTTATGCTGGTGTCCGACGACGATACTGTATAATTATCTGACGTATCTGCTTATGGATGTGGGAATATTGCTTTTGTATAAGGGAATATGTACTGACAAGCAGAAATATGTGCGTTATCTGCTGCTTGCGGGTATTTGCCTGGGGGCAAATGTAACAGTGAGGATGCCTAATGTGGTACAGGCGGCTTTTATTCTGGCGTTGTGGTATGCAGAATGGCTTAAAAAAGAGAAAGTAAATAAGTGTATAAAGGACACTTTTATATGTATTGCTGGGTATCTTATCGGATTTGGAGTGCCGTTTGTTGCAATATGCGTTAAATACGGAATAGACGCATATCCTAAGATGGTACAAAGCATGTTTGCCATGACAGATAAAGCGGTGGATTACAAACCTGTTTCGATGCTGACCGGAATGTTTGGAGATTATTTAAAAGGGTTGTACTGGCTCATTTTCGCGGGCATCTGTCTTGTCTTTTTATATGCAGTATATTTTTTGGGGAAAAAGGCTGCGCCTGGGAAAGGTGAAACATTGTTTGGACTGCTTTGTATAGCAACTTGCTGCATCCTTATTCGCTTTTACTGGGGAAAGGGAATGTTCACTTTCGACTATCTCTGTCACGATTATCGTTCCATATATCATTGGGCAGTTTTTTTCCTGATTGTAGCGCTGGGCTGTGCCGTTTATTTACTTGTTTCAAAGAAGTATAATGCAGAGGATAAGGCGCTTGCCCTGCTTATAATTATTCAAATATTTGTTACACCACTTGGCAGCAATAATTGGCTGTTTCCGATAATTAATAATTTGTTTATCGCAGCGCCTTTTACGCTGTGGTTATGCGGCGGATGGCTGGTAAAAAGCGGCAGTAGAAGCTGTCATTTTCCTTGGAAAACCATGCTTGTATCACTGATTGTTATGGTTTTAATACAAAGTATAGGATTTCATTTTAAATTTGCATTTAATGACGGCGTATGGGGTGAAAAAAGAGATACGCTCGCGACTGAAATCCCCAAATGCAGAGGAATATATACGACCAGGGACAATGCAGAATTGTTGACTGAGCTGGTCAAATATGCAGAAGAAAATGACTTCTCGGGGCAGGAAGTAATTTTGTATGGAGAGCTTCCCGGCTTAAGCTATCTTTTTGACATGCCTACGGCAATTTCCACTTCATGGCCGGATTTGGATTCATACGCTTTAGGACAGTTTGTACAGGATATGGAAGCGGTAAAAAATAATATGGCAGAAAGCAGGCCCAAGGTTATAGTTGCCGCGCCTATCTCTGCATACAAGAGCGAGGATGCTCAGGCGTATAAATGGTTTGGCGTAGATGAAGAAGCTTACCGGGCTGACGAAAAACTGTCAGTTTTATTGCAGTTTCTCGACGATTATGGCTATAAAGAAACCTTCTGCAATATGAAATATGCAATTTACGAATGAAATGTACTATGATAAAATGGAATATATGCAGAAAGGAAACAAAACAATGATAAATTTTAATGTTCCTCCCTATACGGGGAAGGAAGTTGAATATATGAAGGAAGCAATTGAAAACCAGAAGATATGCGGTGACGGTCCTTTTACTAAGAAATGCAATGAATGGATAGAAGAAGAAACCGGAACTGCGAAATGTCTTCTTACAACTTCTTGTACCCATGCAACTGAGATGGCTGCTTTTTTGGCGGATATTAAGGAGGGGGATGAGGTTATTCTGCCCTCGTATACGTTTGTTTCTACGGCTAATGCGTTTGTGTTGCGCGGGGCAAAGGCGGTTTTTGTGGACATAAGGCCTGATACAATGAATATAGATGAGAAGTTGATTGAGGATGCGATTACTGAGCGGACAAGGGCAATAGCGCCGGTTCATTATGCGGGTGTCGGCTGCGAGATGGATGAGATTATGGATATTGCGAAACGGCATAATCTGGCGGTTATAGAGGACGCGGCACAAGGAATTATGGCTTCATATAAGGGGAAGGCGCTTGGAACATTCGGAGAGTTTGGCTGTTTTAGTTTCCATGAGACAAAGAATTTCAGCATGGGCGAGGGCGGTGCGCTCCTTATCCGTGATAAAGAAAACATTGAGGCAGCAGAGATTCTCAGGGAAAAAGGAACTGACAGGAGCAAATATTACAGAGGTCAGGTGGACAAGTACCGCTGGCAGAACTACGGTTCCTCTTATCTTCCAAGTGATTTGAATGCGGCATACTTATACGCACAGCTTGAGCTGGCACAGGAGATTACACAGGCCAGACTGGCAAGATGGGAGCAGTATAAGGAATTGCTTACGCCGCTTGAAAAAGAAGGAAAAATAGAGCTGCCTTTTATTCCGGAGCATTGTACGCATAATGCGCATATGTTTTATATTAAGACCAAGGATATGGACGAGCGCAGCCGTCTGATTGAATATTTGAAGAAAAAAGAGATTCTTTCCGTTTTCCATTATATTCCGTTACACTCGGCGCCTGCCGGTATAAAATACGGAAGATTTCATGGAGAAGATAAGTATACGACCAAAGAGAGTGAGAGAATTCTTCGTCTGCCGATGTTTTATAAGCTGACCGCAGATGAGGTGGAATATATTACAGAGCAGATTAAGGAATTCTACAAGTATGAAGCTTGATAAATATTGGAACAAATATGGAAACTGTGTAATAATTATATTGACTGTTGTGGTCAATATAATTGCTATGTCTCTCTGTTTTGATTATTATTATGATTTGAATGACGATGTCATGATGAAGGATGTTATGGCGGGAGTTTATGCGGGAACACCAGACGGTCATAATATGCAGACATTGTATCCCCTGGGGGCGTTTATAAGCCTTTTATATAGATTGTTCAGAAACTTGCCCTGGTATGGCATGTTTTTGTGGTTGTGCCAGATAGGAAGTTTATTTTTAATAGGTTGCCGTCTGCTTGGTTTGTTAAAAAAGTGGCAGGCGAAGCTGGCCTGTATGCTGCTTTTGACATTATTTATATGGGGAGTTTTACTGCCTCATATGATTGCCCTGCAGTATACAATAACCTGTACAATGTTGGCTTCGGCAGCAATCTTTCTTTTTATGACAACAAAAAAGGGCTTGCCGCCAAAACAGTTTATAATATACAATATTCCGTCGATTTTGCTTGCGATTTTGGCATACCAGCTTAGAAGTGAAATGCTGCTGCTTGTTTTTCCGTTTATCGGTCTTGCCGGTTTGTATAAATGGGCGGAAGAAGAGAAATTTTTTGAAAAAGAAAATTATATTAAATATGGGATTGTAATAGTCTGCATACTTGTAGGAATGTTTGTAAGCAGGATGATTGATTTTGCGGCGTATAGCAGTGGAGACTGGAAGGCAGCAGTTGATTTTTTTAATAACAGGACAGAGGTTTATGATTTCCACTATGACATATTGACAAGCGGAGAGCATGCTGAATACCTTGCTTCAATAGGACTTAGTGATTCGCAGCAGGAGTTGCTTGCAAACTATAATTTCGGTCTGGATGAGGATATTGATTCAGAGTTGATGGCTGAAATTGCAAAGTATGCTGCAAGTGATACGATAGATGATTTGCCTCTTACCAAGCGTGTATTTGACAGAATAAGTAAGTATATTTACCGTACTTTGCATGGCGGTGACTTCCCTTATAATTTTTTGGTCATTGCGGGTTATGCCTGTGTTTTTGTTTCAGGTATGTGGTCTGCGCTTAAAAGTGGCAAAGATAAAAAGAACTGGAACTTTTTGTGGGAGCTTGTCCTGCTTGGAATGGTCAGAACTGTGTGTTGGATGTATATTTTAATAAAGGACAGGGATCCGGAGCGGATAACGCACTCGCTGTATCTTGCTGAGAGCATGGTGCTGATGGGGATGTTCTGTATGCGGCATTTTCTGAGGAATGTTCATGGTAAAGAGAATAGTATAGTTTACTCTTTTAAATCAGGTATAGGAATAAGCGCAATACCGTCAATAACATGGCTGCTAATCGTATTAATATGTATCTCAAATATGCCCCAAAATATTACGGCTACTCAGGCAGACGCCAATAAACGCGAAACGGCCAACCGCGGTGCATATGCAATTTCACAGTATTGCCGTTCTCATCCGGAGAACTTTTATTTTGAAGACGTTTATTCCACAGTGAGTTTTTCGCAGAAGATATTTAAAAATGTGGACAATTCCCTTACGAATTATGATATAATGGGCGGATGGATGTGTAAGACCCCGCTTTATGGAAAGAAACTCAGGCAGTTTGGACTTGGGAATACACAGGATGCACTTCTGAAAGATGAGGGAGTTTATTTTATAATAGAAATACCTGATATGGAAAGCGGCGCGTATAGCGGGCCGGAGTGGATGGTGGAATACTATCAGGATAAGGGCTTTAGCGCAGCGCTTAAACAAATTGATGTGATTGATAACAGGTTTGCGGTATTTCAGGTAGTGGAGGAATAGACGGTTGCAGGGCTTGGATGAAATATATCTGCGAAAGATGGAAGTTTCCGATACGGACAAAATAGTAGAATGGCGCAACAAGGACAGGGTGTGCCGTAATTTTGTATATCAGGAGCCTTTTACAATAGAGGGGCATCTTAACTGGATAGAGACACAAGTAGAAACGGGCCTTGTTGTACAGTTTATTATTTGTGAAAAGAGTTCTGACAGGGCTGTAGGCAGTGTATATTTCAGGGATATTGACAGACGTAAAGGTTGTGCGGAATATGGTATTTTTATAGGCGAAGATGATGCTGTGGGGAAGGGATACGGAACCCTTGCGGCTAAACTGGCGCTTTCCCATGCATTTGAAGAACTTAAGCTTAATTATATATTCCTGCGGGTATTTGAGGACAATATGGCGGCACGCAGAAGCTATGAGAAGGCAGGCTTTAGTCTGATAGAGGGAAAGCGGGAAGAACCGGTTATAAATGGAGTTGCAAGAAGCATGGTTTTTATGGATATTTCTAGTAATAAAGCATAAATCGTCGGGAAGAGTATATTTAAGGAGGATTATACTATATGAGTCAAATGGTCAGTTTTGTAATACCTTGTTATAATTCATCCCGTACGATTGAAGGGGTAGTTGAAGAAGTAACTCATACAATGGAGAAACTTACGGACTATAAATATGAGATAGTTTTGGTAAATGACTGTTCTCCGGATGATACTTTTGATGTGATCCGCCGTATATGTTCTGGGAGGAAAGATGTCTGCGGCGTAAATCTGGCTAAGAATTTCGGACAGCATGCCGCATTAATGGCGGGCTTTCATTATGTGCATGGAGATATTGTCGTTTGTCTGGACGACGATGGACAGACGCCGGCAGGAGAGGTCGGGAAACTGCTAGACAAGATGAAAGAGGGTTATGATGTTGTCTATGCTAAGTATGAACATAAACAGCATTCTGCTTTTAGAAATTTCGGAAGTAAAGTTAATGAATTAATGACACGTGTTATGTTAAACAAACCGAAAGATTTATATATATCCAGTTACTTTGCGGCTAAACGTTTTATTATTGATGAAATGATTAAGTATGTTAATCCGTATCCCTATGTTATAGGCCTGGTGCTTCGTACTACGGGAAAAATAACGAATGTTGACGTGAATCACAGGGAGCGCGAAATCGGAACTTCCGGATATACACTGGGCAAGCTCCTTACGCTCTGGTTCAATGGATTTACGGCGTTTAGTATTAAGCCGCTGAGAATGGCTACTGCAATAGGCGCCTTTGTGGCGATTGCGGGTATTTTGTTTGGAATATATACGGTAATCCGTAAACTGGTTGATCCGAATATAATAATCGGATTCAGCTCACTTATGTCTGCAATAGTATTTATAGGCGGTATGGTAATGCTGATGCTTGGTATTATCGGAGAGTATATAGGAAGAATATACATTTCTTTAAACAATTCGCCGCAGTATGTGATCAGAGAGTGTATTAATGAACGGGAATGAATTAAAAATAAGGATTCAATTAAATGTTATCAGCTTCATTATTGCAACCATGGGAACATTATGCTTTCCCCAAATTCTTAATTTGAAGGGAAATGGGTTAGTTTTCACTAACAGCATATTCTCAGTATTTGTCTGGCTGTTATGTTTATATGCGGTAAATCTGTCGCTGCATACCATAGATCTTCAGGATGTAAGAGGATGGAAGATTGCGGGGATTTTGTCGTTTTTGTTTACAACGGCTATGCTTTTTGGCGCAAGGTTAGAGGCTGAGGGAAATGTGAATTTTAAAGATTGGCGATTCTGGATATCCCTGCCGGTGTTGACCTGTCTTTTTACAATTATGGTGCGCAAATTCTGGAATTTTCTCGGAAAGATGGAAACGCGTAAGCAGCAGCTTATAAAAAGTATTAAGGTGCCGGACATTTCTGCACCGGCTTTTATAAATGAAAATATTTTTATATTTGTATTTTTACTTATATGCTGGCTGCCTGTGTTGCTTGCCGTGTATCCGGGATTTTTTGTATATGACGCGCAGGACGAGTATTTACAGGTGGCGTCCAGAGCTTTTAACACACATCATCCGCTTGTGCATGTACTGATGCTTGGGGGAATTATCTGTGCGGTGCATAAGGTGACGGATTCTTATAATCTTGGAATTGCTGTTTATATGTTGGTACAGATGATTATTGTATCAGGCGTTTTTACTTTTCTTATTTCATATCTCAGAAAAAAGAAGATTTCCAAACTGCTGCGTTTTATTTCGGTGATTTATTTTGCATTTTTCCCTGTAATTGTGATGTTTACGCTGTGTTCGGCAAAGGATGCGATTTTTACCGCGGCGCTTTTGCTTTTGTTGATAAGTATGCTGGAAATGGGAATTTCGGGGGAAGCGTTTTTTAATTCCAAGCCGAGGATGGTTTTTTTTATTCTCAGTGCGGTTACAATGATGCTGTTTCGTAAGAACGGTATTTATGCTTTTATTGTACTGGTGCCGGCGCTGCTCATTTATTATAAAAAATATTTGAAAAAAATGTGCGTAATTTTGATAATAACGTTGTTTTCTTACTTCCTGATAAATACTTCCCTGACGCTTATATTTAATGCAAAAACTGTGGAAAATCAGGAAATTCTTACAGTGCCTATACAGCAGCTTGCAAGAACATATAAATTTAACAAAGAAGTATTTGAGCCGGAGGATATAGAAGTCCTGCATGATATGCTTCCCGAGGATGCGCTGGTGCTTTATAATCCCAAATTATCCGATCCGGTAAAGTGTCATTTTAATAATGACGCATATATAAAAGACCGTTCAAGATTTTTAATGCTCTGGCTTAAAATCGGTTTAAGAAAGCCGCTGTCTTATATAAATGCATGGCTGATGAATTCATATGGTTTCTGGTATCCGGATACGGTTATTGATGTGTATTCCGGTAATACTGTCTTTACTTTTACCTATAAGGACAGCTCGTATTTCGGATACGAGGTGGAACTGCCCGGTGTAAGGGACAGTAAAATTCCCTGGTTAGACGAAGCTTACCGCAGGCTCTCATTGGAGATTGAACAGGAAAAAATACCTATTCTGTCTATGCTGTATTCACCGGGCTGCTTATTCTGGTGCTTTATATTTGTTTTTTGTTATGAACTTTACCGCAAAAAGTATAATATTATGATGCCACATCTGCTGGTATTGCTTCTTTGGCTGACAGTAATCCTTGGTCCGACTTATCTGCCCAGGTATGTTCTGATTTTCTGGTTTGGACTGCCTCTTTTTGCCGCATTGGTGTTGGAGGAGGAAAAGTTCTGATGTTTTACATGGGCGCTTAATAAAGTGATAAGTCAGAAAGCTTGATAGGTGAATGTATGAACAACAAAAATAATGAGAAAATTTTAGAACCCCTGCATGGACCTCTCCAAGAACATGAGATTAATCCGGTTTCCGCAGAACAGAATTTTGGAATTTACGTTATTAATCTGAATACGGGAATTGCCAGTCCTTTACAGGTAGATGCACATTCCAAGAATAAAATTCCGTCTTTGACATTACAGTGGAATGAACTTATGCGTATGCATATCAAAAAAAATATTATTGAAGAACATCAGGATTCGTTTGAAAAAAAATTTTCCTTAGAGGCGCTGCGTGATTATAGAGCTAATGGAGAACAAAAATATGAAATGGTATGTCAGTGGTATGGCAGTGAAGACTATTCTTATGTATCAATTATAGTTTACCTTGGATATGAACAGGGGATGAAAGACTATGCCCTGCTGTCATTCAGGAATCTGGATGAGTTTGTACGCAGTGAAGAGGCGCATATGCAGCATGATATGCAGATGGCGGCAATCATTAAGTCCAGATATGACGTGATGAATACAATCAATTTGGAAAACGGACAGTGTGAAAGAGTTTATTTAAATGAAAGTCTTGGTTCGGGTAATATACTGATAGGAGACTATGACCAGTACACCAGAAAAATAATGTCCGATATGATATGGGATGAGGACAAGGAAACTTTCTTTAAAGTAATGTCTTTGCAGCATATGCGCGAAAAGGCTGATGAAACGGAAAGCGTTTCGGATGAAATCTGCGAATACCGCATAAAGGAAGAACCGGTGCGCTGGCTTAAACAGCACTTGTTTTATATAAGACAGGGAAAGAATGTTGTGGTCAATATTCTGGGCAGGGATATTACTGATGAGAAGCGTAGAGAACGTGAGTTACAAGAGGCAGCACAGACCAGGAGAGGAATTATCCGCAGCCTGAGCAGTATGTTCTCCACAACCTATTATGTGGATTTGGAACATGATATGTATCGCGGCGTGACTAAAGAGTGGGACGTAAAGGAAGTTCTCGGTAATCTGGTGAATTATACGGAAGCAATACATACCTATGCCGAGTTAGAGATTCATCCGGATGACAGGAAAAAGTATTTGGAGACTTTGAGCAGTAGAAATCTCATTAAAACTTTGAGAAGAGATAAGCCGTATGTGGCAGTAGAGTACCGGAAATATTCTAAAGATGTTATTGATCCTGACGGAACATTTGGAAACTATGGCTGGATGCGTGTTACTGCAGTTCTGGCACAGACCGGTCCTGACGGAAAGCCGAGGACGGCATTATATACGGCGCAGAATGTTACGGAAATTAAGCTTAAGGAAGCTAAGGAACATAAGGCTCTTAGAGATGCATATGAGGCCGCAAATCATGCTAATGCTTCCAAGAGCGAGTTTTTGTCCAGAATGAGCCATGATATACGCACTCCCATAAACGGAATTATCGGAATGACAACATTGGCATATTCGCATAAGGATGATGTTTACAGGATGCTGGACTGTCTGGATAAAATAAATGAGTCTGCAAAACGTTTATTAGCATTGGTGAATGAAGTGTTGGATATGAGTTGGATTGAATCCGGCGAAATAGACCTGGCAGAAGATAGTTTCAGGATTTCGGATATAATACAGGAAGTGGCACAGGAGCTTGATACACGGATACGTGATAAAAATCACGAACTGAAGATTCATCCGATGCAGGTAGATAGTGAAAATGTAATTGGGGATGCTAAGCTCCTTAAACAGATATTTACAAATATTATGGAAAATGCAGTCAGGTATACTCCTGATAACGGAGTTCTGGAACTTCGGATTATACAGAATGAATCCATGAAATATGGATATGGCTGCTATGACTTTGTTTTTAAAGATAACGGAATAGGAATGGATGAAGAATTCTCCAAACGTATATTCGAGCCGTTTTTCCGTGCAGAGGACTCCCGTATAAGTCAAGTTGAAGGCACGGGTCTTGGTCTGACTATAGCGCAGAATATTGTCCGTATGATGGGGGGAAACATAAGTGTAAGCAGTGAAATCGGAACAGGTTCTGTTTTTACGGTAACTTTATTCTTAAAACAACAGGACGGTGTAGTGCAAGAGAAAGTATCCGATGATGATTTGTCTGAGATATATTTTGAGGGATATAGGGCATTGCTTGTAGACGATATTGAAATTAACCGTGAGATTGCCACAGAGTTGATTGAAAGTACCGGAGCCTGGGTAGAATGTGCGGTAGACGGTAAGGACGCCTTAGAGCATTTTGCAGAAAGTGACGAGGGGTATTACGATATCATTTTGATGGATATTCAGATGCCGGTTATGAATGGTTATGAGGCTGCAAAAGCAATACGTAAACTGGAGCGCCCTGACGCAGCGACTGTTCCGATTATAGCAATATCGGCTAATAGTTATGTGGAGGATATTGCAGAGGGCAAGGCCGCCGGTATGAATGCACATCTTGCCAAACCGCTGGATTTTGTACAGCTTGCGGAATGTATGAAATACTGGTTGAATCCTAGCAGGGATAAGTTGTAAAATAAATACAGTTATGGTAAAATATGGTGAAAAATAAATTTTTCACCCGCGAGTTTGTGCCTTGCCCAAACATCGCAGATTTTGGAAAATCGTGGCAGATTTGAGGAAGGAATATAGTGAATAAAATTATAAATAGACATCAGGCAATCTGTGGAACGGTTTGGATTGTAATTATATGTATAATAATTACATTGTGGCCGCTTCGGCTTGTAAATGAGCTTGTGGTTTCAAGAAGCAATCAGCAGATATCCATGCAGTCAGAAGCAATTACGCAGGATTATACTGTTATGCAGATGTTTATTGCCCAGTATGACCACCTGCAGAATATCAAGGTTTATTTTATGAACGAAGCTGCCGGAGAAGAATTTAATTTTATCCTGTATGATGCTTCCATGAAAATTCTCATGCAGCAGTTTATTTCCACGGATGAAATGAAGGAAATGCCGGGATTTTGCACTATACAGCTCAATCAGGATACGGAGGTCGGAAGGGAATATTATTATCTGATACAGGGTATTTCTTCAGACTTCTATGTGGCATATGAGGATACGCAGGACTCAGGCACGATTTATAACGGAACATTATATTATGACAATGTAGAGGATACGGAGCATAATATAATTACGGAATATGAATATAGGATTCCTCTTAGAAAGGGCAAAACACTTGTGTGTGATGCCCTGCTTGTATTGCTTGGAATTATTGTATCAGTATGTACTAAGAAATATTATACAAAAAATCAGGATAAAAACCGTCTGCTTACAGTGGAGACACTTTGGAAAAACGTCGCAAATCCATTGGTTATAATAGCGACAATAATAAGCGTAATAGCGATATGGCCGCTGTGTTTATTTACAGAGGAAATTGAGACTGTTATATGTTTTGAAATTGGAGTTTTAATCACTGCAGGGATTTTATTATACGGTATAAACCATAAAAGGCTGAATAAGAGCCATGATATGGGTTATTCGGTTTTGTGTGACAGGTGGACAGATTATCTGCAGTCTGCTTTTTTGGCATTGGCTATTCAGGCGGGCGTGAATTATATGAACGGGCTGTATGAACTTAAACATACTATAGCTTTTCGTGAGATGCTTATCTATTTTGCCTTGGCGGTAATTGTGACTTACAAGCGTAAAGAGATTTTTAATGTAATTAATTTGATTTATTTAGTAACAGCAGCGGTGATAGGATATTCATATTATCGCGAAAACGTAGTATTTGCGCAGACCGAGGAGGAAGCAAAGGTTGTATATTTAAGTGCTTTTGCAGCAATTATAGCCGGAATTGTTATAATAAATACGCTGTTACTTCCGTTTAGGCGATATATGTCGATGCGTAGGCAGTATTTGTCTGATAGAGGGAAAAAGATTTCGTTTAAAGATTTTTGGAAAAATGCGACTGACACGCTTACTGTCAGCCGGGTATATGGAATAATACTGGCAGTATTTTTTGCACTTTTGGTAATATTCAGAAACACGAGAGGCTGGCCGGTTTATCTGGTATGTACTTTTGGCTTATACTATATAAGAATGGCTGTCTGGGAAAAGAGGGAAAGACTGGCCGAAAATATTTGTAACGGAATTTTGTTTCACTTTCTTATAATGGTCGGTTATTGCTTACTGCATAGACCGTATATGTTTTTTATATACACAAGATATCCTTTTATATTCCATACGGTGACGGTTTCCGCAGTATATTTAGCAATGGTCGTTTGTGCGGCGTTAGCAAAACTTTTGGACGCTTACAGAAGGAACCGGAGCTTATCCTGTATATGGAAAGAGCTTGTGGTATTTGGGATTTCTGTGGAATATCTTATTTTTACTTTATCAAGGACAGGCTATCTGGCTATTATTGTAATGGCGTTAATTGTAATTCCGTTTGCCTGCCTTGGAATGAAGAAAAAGCTTAAATCATTAGCCGGTGCAGTAATTATGATGTTTATGGCGGTGGTTTTATGTTTTCCCGCCGTATTTACAGCACAGAGGATAATACCGGCGATAGTGGCGCGTCCCGAAACTATGGATATAGAAGAACTTCCCAGCGAAATAGTGCATGGCAGGGATATGGATTCCAAGTATTATATAACCATCAGGAGATTCCTTCAGGTATTTGAGATGAAGGTGTTGGGAATTCCTGAGGATAAGTGTATTAAATCTTTTGACTATGCAAAGGATGATATTGTTCCGGTAGATAAAATGTTAGTTGTATCGGCTGATTTTTCGGGAGAACAGATTCCTGAGGGCGAAGCATATGAGATGCAGGAAAGCGACGCAGAGGCATATGCGAACGGAAGATTTGATATTTTTGAACTATATGCGGCTAATATGAATATGCAGGGGCATGATAAGATGGAGATTATTCTGCCAAATGGGAAAATGATTGCTCATGCCCACAATGTATATCTGCAGGTAGCGTATGACCATGGTATTCCGATAGGAATAGTATTCATTATATTTGGTTTTTGTACATTTATACAGTCATTAATTTATGATATCAAGAGAAAAGAAGACAGACGATGCAGTATATTTCCGCTTGCCATATTAATTGCGTTTGCAGTGGCAGGCTTAACGGAATGGATTTTCCATCCGTGTAATCCGATTACATTCTGTCTGTTGCTGGCGCTGGCTCCGTTATTAGTGGATGTAAAGAAGCGCAGTAGAGGGAACGTATAGAAATGAAGAAGATAAAAAAAGCATTTAACGTAAAATTATTTTATAGAAGAACAGCTCTGATAATATATGATGTCATCAGCGTTATCATAGCAAGTTATCTGGCAATCATAATAAGGTATGAGTTTTACTTGACTATGATACCGTCAGCGTTTGTACGTCCAATTGAGAGGTTTATGCCCCTTAATATTCTTCTTACGCTTGTAATATTTTACTTTTTCCATCTATACAGCAGTTTGTGGGCATTCGCCGGTGAGACTGAGCTGCAAAACATTGTGGTTGCCTGTGTGACTTCGACGATTATGAACGGAATCGGGCTTCAGTTTTTTAAGGTGACTGAACAGGCGGTGCCCAGGACCTACTATTTTTTGTATATGTTTTTACTGATAAGCTGTGTTTTTGCAAGCCGCTTTTCATACAGGTTTTTCAGAGGGCTTAAGCATAAGCAGCAGAATAAGAACAATAAGATTGGGGTTATGGTAATCGGAGCCGGAGAGGCTGCTAATGCTATTATAAAAGAGATTATCAACAGCAATTTTTCTACGATGGTTATTAAATGCATTATTGATGATGACAAGGGAAAATGGGGAAGATATATACAGGGTATTAAAGTAGCAGGCGGCAGGGATAAGATTGTGGAGTGCGCCGACGTTTACGGTGTGGACGAGATTATTGTGGCAATGCCCTCAGCGCCAAGGACGGATATCCGGAAAATTCTGGAAATCTGTAAGGATACAAACTGTAAGCTGCGCTCATTGCCCGGAATGTACCAGCTCGTAAATGGCGATGTCAGTATCAGCAAACTGCGTGACGTAGAGGTTGAGGACTTGCTTGGAAGAGAGCCGGTCAGCGTAGATATGGATTCTATTTTGGGTTATGTACAGAATAAAACCGTACTTGTAACAGGCGGAGGCGGTTCTATCGGAAGCGAACTTTGCAGGCAGATTGCCCAGCATAAGCCGAAACGTCTGATTATGCTGGATATTTATGAGAACAGTGTTTATGATGTGCAGCAGGAACTGAAAATGAAGAATCCTGAGTTAGACCTTGTAGTGCTGATTGCATCTGTGCGTAATACAAACCGTATGAACTGGATATTTTCCAAATATAAACCTGATATTGTTTATCATGCAGCTGCACATAAGCACGTACCGCTTATGGAAGACAGCCCGACGGAAGCGATTAAAAATAATGTATTCGGAACTTTTAAGACGGCACAGGCAGCAGCTATGAGCGGCGTAAAGCGTTTCGTTATGATATCTACCGATAAGGCGGTAAACCCAACCAATATAATGGGGGCCAGCAAACGTATCTGTGAAATGATAATACAGACTTTTAACAAGCATTATGATACCGAATTTGTGGCGGTGCGTTTTGGAAATGTGCTTGGAAGCAACGGAAGCGTTATTCCGTTATTTAGAAAACAGATAGCGGAGGGCGGACCTGTAACCGTTACACATCCGGATATCATCCGTTATTTTATGACGATTTCGGAAGCGGTATCGCTTGTATTGCAGGCAGGCGCTTATGCTAAGGGCGGGGAGATTTTTGTTCTGGATATGGGAGAACCTGTTAAAATTTTAACATTGGCGGAAAACCTTATCCGTTTGTCAGGCTACCGGCCTGGGGAAGATATAAAAATTGAATTTACAGGTCTGCGTCCCGGAGAAAAACTATACGAGGAACTGCTTATGGATGAAGAAGGTCTTCGTGACACAGCTAATGCAATGATTCACATAGGAAGGCCAATCGAGTTGGATGAGCAGGAGTTTTTTACCCAGCTAAAAGAGCTTAAAGATGAGTGCATGATTGAAAGTTCTGATATAAGACATTTGATTAAAAAAATTGTGCCGACTTATAATTATGAGGCAGTGGAAGAGAAAGGAAGTGTCAGGTAGTGGAGAGGAAGAGAATTTATTTATCAAGCCCTACTATGCATGGTGACGAACAGGAATTTGTTAAGGAGGCTTTTGATACCAACTGGGTCGCACCGCTTGGACCTAATGTAAATGCTTTGGAAAAGGAGATGGCAGCCTATACGGGTGCAGCCTATGCATCTGCGCTCAGCGCAGGAACTGCAGCTATTCATCTGGCGCTTAGAATTCTTGGCGTAGGCGAGGGCGACATAGTATTTGTTCCGAGCCTGACTTTCAGTGCGACTTGTAATCCTATAATTTATGAAAATGCAACTCCGGTATTTATCGACTCAGAAGAAGATACATGGAATATGTCTCCGCAGGCTTTGGAAAGAGCTTTTGAAAAATACGGAACCCCAAAAGCCGTAATGGTAGTACACTTATACGGAACTCCGGCCAAGTTAGACGAAATTATGGAAACCTGTAAAAAGCACAATGTTCCGCTTATAGAAGACGCTGCAGAATCCTTAAGCAGTACCTATAAAGATAAGCATACAGGCACTTTTGGTAAAATCGGGATATATTCATTTAACGGAAATAAAATAATAACTACATCAGGCGGTGGTATGCTGGTATCTGATGAGGAAGAAATTACTAAAAAAGCTACGTTTTTAGCGACACAGGCAAGAGATGCCGCACGCCACTATCAACATTCTCAAATCGGATACAATTACAGAATGAGCAATATCACAGCGGGAATCGGAAGAGGACAGCTTCTTCACCTTGAAGAGCATAAGGCTTTAAAACAGAAAATCTATAAACGATATAAAGAAGCCTTTAAAGATATAGAAGAACTCTCCATGAACCCATTAAATAAAGACGGCGACGCCAACAACTGGCTTTCCTGCCTTTTAATAAAGGAGGGATGTAAAATAACGCCTGATATTATAATGGATGCATTACAAGACCTGAACATTGAATCCCGTCCCATCTGGAAACCCATGCATTTGCAGCCGGTATTTGCGGAGTATGACTTCGTCACAGCGGACGGCTCAGAAAACAGCGTGGCAGAAGATGTATTTAACAGAGGATTATGCTTACCGAGTGATATTAAGAATACGGATGAGGATATGGAGCTCATTATCAATACGGTTAGGAAGTGCTTCGGGAGGTGAACTGGTTTCAAGAGGCACGAACTTGGACAATATGTTATGCAATCCTTGAATATGCCAAATATACTGAAAGGAGCCCTTGAATGTATAGAAACTGTATTAAACGTATATTGGATATCGTAATTTCCCTATGCGGTATTATCATACTATTCCCTGTTTATTTAGTGCTTGCTATACTTGTCAGGCTGAAACTGGGTTCCCCCGTTCTTTTTACGCAGGAACGTCCGGGCAAGGATGAAAAGATTTTTAAATTGTACAAGTTCCGTTCCATGACGGATGCAAAGGATGAGAAAGGCAATCTGCTTCCGGATGAGGACAGACTGCCTGCATTTGGAAAGAAACTTCGCAGCACCAGTCTGGATGAATTACCGGAGCTTTTTAATATTTTAAAAGGGGATATGAGCATTATCGGACCGCGTCCTCTTTTGGTGAGATATCTTCCAAGATATAATGAATTCCAGAAACACAGGCACGATGTACGCCCCGGTCTTACCGGTCTTGCGCAGACACATGGTCGCAACGCCATTACCTGGGAGAAAAAGTTTGAATACGATGTGGAGTATGTAAATAAACTCTCTTTTGCACTCGATGTGAAGATTTTTTTTGAAACGGTACGCGCAGTATTAAAGAGAGAAGGCATAAGCAGTGAAACCAGCGCTACGATGGAAGAATTCATGGGATAACAGCTCAGCCAGAAGATAATATATCTGGCAAATCATGCTAGCATGAATTTACCAGATATATTATCTTCTGAGGTAGCGCCCGCATATGAGCAAAAAGAGCTGCGAAGCAGCGGAAAGCGCTGAAAGCGCGTTTTGCGAATGGGTGCGGATGAGCTGTTACTCAACGTACAAGGAGCAAGAATGAAAATTTTAATTCTAAGCAATAACGCAAACGGAATGTATCTGTTTCGTAAAGAGGTACTGCTTGCTTTTAAGAATATGGGATATGAGACAGTACTTTCGCTGCCTCCGGATGAGTATTGTAAGAAAATAAAGGAACTTGGCTTCAGGGTTATACCTACACAGTTAGAGCGCAGGGGCAGCAATCCGGTTCATGACTTTAAACTTTTTACAAATTATGAAAGGATACTTCGGGAGGAAAGCCCTGATGTGGTTTTGACTTACACGATTAAGCCCAATCTATACGGCGGGTTGGCCTGCAGAATAAAAAGAATTCCCTATATTATAAATGTAACCGGACTTGGAACGGCGTTAGAAAATCCCAGAGTTATGGGAAAGATATTGTTAAAGTTTTATCAAATAGTCGCGGCAAAAGCAGCCTGCGTTTTTTTCCAAAATGACGGAAACAGGCAGTTCATGCTTGAAAGAAAAGTCAGAATGTATAAAAGCAGACTCCTGCCGGGTTCAGGCGTAAACTTATCCGAGCATCCGCTTTCCCCATATCCGGATGAAGCGGATGGAGTTATATTTCTGGCAGTTTTGCGCATTATGAAAGATAAGGGAATTTCTGAATATTTAGAAGCCGCAAGGCGTATCAGTGAGGAATATTCAAATACGCATTTTTATCTCGCGGGAGAATACGAGGAAGAAACCAGACAGGTATACGAACCGTTAATTAATGAATTGACGGATAAAGGGATTATCAAATATTTAGGGCATATTGACAATGTGCCGGAAGTAATGGCAAAGAGCCATGTAATAATCCATCCCTCCTATCATGAAGGAATGTCGAACGTGCTCTTAGAAGCGGCCGCATGTGGAAGGGCGGTGCTTGCAAGTAATGTGTCAGGATGCAGGGAAACGCTGCAGCAGGGGCTGAGCGGTCTTTTATTTAATCCGGCAGACGTAGACAGTCTGATACAGACGATTAAGACGATACTTAGCTATACCGAGTCCGACCGTAAGGAGATGGGACTTAGGGGCAGGGAATATGTAGAGAATGTATTTGACAGAAGGAAAGTTGTAGAAGCGTATATTCAGGAAATAGAAAATTGTTGATTGGAGAAGCAATGAAAGAAATTCGTATTCTATTTACAGGAACGGGCAGGCGTGTAGAACTGCTGCAGGCTTTTCATAATGCAGCGTTATGCCTGAATATAAACCTAAAAATTTACGGGGCGGATATGGCAGGAACCGCACCGGCGTTAGCTTATTGTAATTATACAAGAAAAATCTGCGCCATGAAAGATAAAAATTATATTCCGGAGCTTCTTGAAATCTGTGGAAGGGATAAAATAGATTTGGTAATTCCGACAATAGATACGGATCTGCTTGTCCTTTCACAAAATGCTGATAAATTTAAGGAGATTGAAACAAGGGTACTTATCAGCAGTCCGGATATGATTGCGCTTTGCAGAGATAAAAATTACACTTCCGACTTCTTTGAATCTTGCGGCCTTAAGGCGCCTCGACCGGTAAACGATTACCGTAAGTATGATGGCGCGTATCCATGTTTCATAAAGCCAAAGGATGGCAGCAGTAGCATAGATGCATATAAAATAAACACCGAGTCCGAACTCGCCATGTATGCAGGGAAAATCGGGGATTATATAATACAGCCTTTTATAGAGGGAAAAGAATATACAATAGATATATTTTGTGATTTTGACGGAAATCCCATATATATAACCCCTAGAGAGCGGATTGCCGTAAGAAGCGGCGAGGTGTTAAAAACCGAAATCTCGCTCGATGAGAAAATAATAGAGGAAGCTAAACAATTAGTTAGTCGTTTCAAACCATGCGGTCCGATGACAGTCCAGCTCATACGACAAAATGAAACAGGCGATGACTATTATATAGAAATAAATCCCAGATATGGCGGAGGCGCGCCCTTAAGCATAAAGGCGGGCGCAGATTCGGCAAGTGCAGTTTTAAGACTGCTTTGCGGCGAGACACTGACATATCAGGAAGCCGCTGCAAGAAACGGCGCAGTATACAGCAGATTCGACCAGAGCATTTGCGTCGCATCCGAAAGCCGGATAAAAGGCGACGGAATGCTTGCCCTAAAAGGCATTATTTTTGACCTGGACGACACCCTTTATTCCGAAAAACAATATGTAAAAAGCGGATATGCCGAAGTCGCAAAATTCTTAGGAAACAGGGTATACGCTGAAAAACTGTGGAATTATTTCCTTGAGGGAAAAAGTGCGATTGACGAGCTTCTAAACGAACTCGGACAGCCAGAAAAAAAACAGGACTGTCTATCCATATACCGAAACCAAATGCCAAATATTGAACTATACGACGGCGCATATGACCTCCTCACCACACTTAAATCCAAGGGATTTAAAATCGGCATAATTACTGACGGCAGAGTAAATGGTCAAAAAAATAAATTAGAAGCGCTTGGGTTTAATGAAAAAACTGATGGAACACCTGCATTGACCAAACTGGTCGACGATATAATAATAACGGATGAACTAGGCGGCGAACAATTCAGAAAACCAAACGACATTGCTTTCCGAATCATCCAGTGCCGATGGAGACTGCCATTCGCCGAGATTGCATATGTCGGTGACAATATGACAAAAGACTTCCAAGCTCCCAAGCAGCTTGGCATGAAAAGTATTTACTTCCAAAATGAAGACGGATTGTATCACAATGCCGACTGTGATTCAGATGAATATGACCTGAAAATCACAGCTCTGAGGAATCTTATTGATTATTTAAAATGATTTAGAATGATTACTTCATTAAAGTAGTATTTACGGGGTTTATGTGATATAATAAAAATGTTAGTCAATTGCGAAAGAATTCCAAATGACGAGAGTATTATTTAATTGCGAAAAGCACCAATACCCAGAGCTCGCGCAATATAAACAAAAAAGGGGCGACCTTCGCTCCCGCGGTTCGAGCCCCTTTTTTGTTTATATTGTGCGAACTCGTGGCATTAGAATCCCTTTTGCAAATGAACATATAACAGGAGGAATATAAAATGGCTTTGTATGAAAACATTTTACAAGGAACTGACAAAATTTCCCTAGTCGGCTTAGGTTACGTCGGCATGCCAATCGCAGTAGCCTTTGCAAGAAAAGTAAAAGTAGTAGGTTTTGACCTCAACGCAGAGAAGATTGAACTTTATAAAAGCGGAATCGACCCGACGAATGAGGTGGGAAATGACGTAATTAAAGAAACCAGTGTGGAATTTACTTCTGATGCTTCTAAACTGAAAGAAGCCAGATTTCATATCGTAGCAGTTCCTACGCCTGTAAACAGTGATCATACGCCAGATTTAACTCCGGTAGAAGGCGCAAGCCGCATCTTGGGACAAAACCTTACCAAAGGCTCTATTGTTGTTTTCGAGTCAACGGTGTATCCGGGAGTTACAGAGGATATCTGCGTTCCGATCCTTGAGAAAGAATCAGGGTTAAAATGCGGCGTTGATTTTAAAATCGGTTATTCGCCTGAGAGAATTAATCCGGGAGACAAAGTACATAGGCTTGAGACTATTACCAAAATCGTCTCAGGCATGGACGAAGAAACCCTTGATACGGTGGCAAAGGTATATGAACTGGTGGTGGAAGCCGGCGTTTACCGCGCCGAATCCATTAAGGTAGCGGAGGCAGCCAAGGTAATCGAAAACAGTCAGAGAGATATCAATATTGCGTTCATGAATGAACTCTCTATCATTTTCCATAAAATGGGAATCGATACTAAGTCGGTGCTTGAAGCAGCAGGAACAAAATGGAACTTCCTGCCTTTCATGCCGGGTCTTGTAGGTGGTCATTGTATCGGCGTTGATCCTTACTATCTTACCTATAAATCTGAGGAATTGGGTTATCATTCCAGAATCATTCTTGCGGGCCGCCGTATTAACGATGAAATGGGAAAATATGTAGCGGAGAGTCTTGTAAAGAATCTTATTAAAACCGATGTGCCTGTAAAAAGCGCAAAGGTAGCGATTCTTGGTTTTACTTTTAAGGAGAACTGTCCGGATACCAGAAATACCAAGGTAATTGATATTTATAATGAGCTTGGCGAATACGGAATTACCCCTCTTGTAGTGGACCCGGCAGCGGATGCCGGGGAGGCGAAACGCTTATACGGAATTACTTTTGGAACGCTTAATGATATTAAAGATATGGATGCGGTTGTAATTGCGGTTGCACATAAGCAGTTCCTCAGCCTTAGTAAAGAAGATATAAACAACTTCTTTAATCCGAAGCATGAGTGTAAAGTGCTTATGGACATCAAAGGATTGCTTGACAGACAACAGTATATGACAAAAGATTATCTTTATTGGAGATTGTAGAAGAAAGGCAAAAATATGGGATACAAAGAGTTAAAATTTGATGATAACAGTATATTTCTTGTAACAGGCGGAGCGGGCTTTATTGGCTCTAACCTATGCGAAGCGTTAACGGATATGGGATATCAGGTGCGTTGTCTGGACAACCTTTCTACCGGTAAACAGGAGAATGTGGACCTTTTATCAGACAGGGATAATTATACGTTTATAAAAGGCGATATAAGGGATTTGGATACCTGCATGGAAGCCTGCAAGGGCGTAGATTATGTACTGAATCAGGCGGCATGGGGAAGTGTGCCGAGAAGCATTGAGATGCCGCTTTTATATGAGGAGATAAATATCAGGGGAACCCTAAATATGATGGAAGCAGCAAGACAAAATAAGGTTAAAAAGTTTGTATTTGCTTCAAGTTCTTCTGTATACGGTGACCATCCTGTACTGCCCAAGGTAGAGGGACAGGAAGGCAATCTTTTATCTCCATATGCATTGACTAAACAGGTCGATGAAGAATACGGAAAACTCTATACAAAGCTGTACGGACTTGATACCTATGCGCTGCGTTATTTTAACGTATTCGGAAGAAGGCAGGACCCGAACGGCGCTTATGCCGCGGTTATTCCCAAATTCATTAAGCAGCTTTTGGATGGTGAGGTGCCGACCATTAACGGCGACGGAAAACAGTCAAGAGACTTCACCTATATAGACAATGTAATCGAGGCTAACCTAAAGGCTTGTCTGGCGCCTTCGGAAGCAGCAGGAAATGCGTTTAATATCGCATATGGCGGCAGGGAATATCTGATTGATATATACTACGATTTATGTAAGGCGCTTGATAAGGACGTAGAGCCTAATTTCGGACCTGACAGGGCAGGAGATATCAAACACTCCAATGCCGATATTTCCAAGGCTAAGAAGCTGCTTGGCTATGCTCCGGAGTATGATTTTAAAAGGGGTATTGAGCTGGCAATTGAGTGGTATAAGGCTAATTTGTAAAAATGAGGAATTGAGATGAGCATGAAAATAGCGGTTCGTATGGACGATATTACTCCGGATATGGACTGGGAGAATTTTAATTTCTTCCTTGATTTATTTGAAAAGGCCGGAATTTCACCGTTGCTAGGAATTGTGCCTGACAATAGAGATAAAAATTTACGCCGCAGGAGCGTGAATGAAGATTTTTATGAACTTATGAAAAGCCTTGAAAAGAAGGGATTCTGTCTGGCAATGCATGGCTGCTATCATGTTTATACGACTGAGAGCGGAGGACTTTTTCCCTTAAACAATTTTTCCGAGTTCGCGGGCCTGCCTTATGAAGAACAAAAAGAACTGCTTTTGCACGGAAAAGAGCAGCTAAAAGAAAAGGGAATAGAGACAGATATTTTTATGGCTCCGGCTCATTCATATGATGAAAATACTTTGAAAGCCCTAATAGAGCTTGGTTTTACCAAAATGACAGACGGCTTTGGCAGTAAACCGTACACTTATAATGGAATGACTTTTTATCCGATTTCATTTAGATTAGGCAGCAGCCTTAAAAAGAAGTCGGGAGCCACAACAATGGTGATTCATGCCAATACGGTTACGGAGGCGGATAAGGCCTGGTATAAGAGAATATTTGAGGAATATGGAAAGAATATGATTTCATATTCTGATTACTTAAAAATTGAGCCGGTAAAAAGAGGCAGCATTGGCAGACTTGGGGAAAGTTTGCTGGCGAGGGTTAAGAGATTTTTGGTTTCGCTTAGGAATAGATAATGGCAATTTAAATTCCTCTTCGCAATCACTTGGAAAAAGGAGCAATTATGAAGTACAAAGTAGTCGTATTCGGAGTGAAAGACACTTCTGAGAATATAGTGGAATTTATAAATAGTGAAATATGTCCTGTGGATTTGGTGATTACCATAAGTCCGGAGGTCACTAAGAAAAATCAGGTATCCGGATATAAGGGACTTTCGGTTTTAACTGAAAAATACGGAATTCCGGTACATGAGGCTGACAGCTATTTTTTGACTGATGAAAAGACACAGAAATTCTTAAGTGAGAATGAGTTTGATATCGGAATATCTATGGGCTGGCAGAGATTGATTCCGGCGTCGGTTTTAGATAGATTTAAGTATGGCATATATGGCTTTCATGGAAACTGCGGCTATCTTCCGTTCGGCAGGGGGCGTTCGCCGCTTAACTGGTCTATAATCCTCGGGGATAGCAGATTCAATCTGAATTTATTCCGCTATGATGAAAAGGCCGACAGCCCGAATGTATTTGCAACCGAGATGTTTTCTATTACGCCGCATGACGATATAAGGACGGCGCAGTACAAGAATATGATCTGCTCCAAGAATTTAATCCGTAAATTACTTGTTGCATACCAAAAAGGAAATATTGAGATTAGGACGGAATCGAAAGATTTTGATTCATGGTATAATAAGCGCACCGCAGCAGATGGTAAAATAGATTTTCATGAGAGAACCAGAAATATCTATAACCTTATAAGGGGCGTTGCGGCACCGTTTCCGGGGGCTTTTGCCATGCTTGGGGATGAAAAGGTAACTATCTGGTCAGCGCAGCCGTTTGATGAAATGATGGACTTTTCAGCTTATGAGGTGGGAGAAGTCATTGATGTATTTGATGACAGACCGGTTGTAAGAACGGTGGACGGTTCGCTTTTGATTAATGATTATGAATGTGCAAGGAAGCTGATAACTGGGGATATCCTGAAATAATAAGTTAGGGAAATGTGAAATGTCTGATACAGTGCGAATATTACATGTCCTTGGCGGTACCGCGCTTGGGGGTGCGGAGAGCCGGATTATGGATTTATACAGGCAGATGGACACTAAGGAAATTCAGTTTGATTTCCTGGTGCACAGTGACGCCGTAAAACGTGCCGGAGATGATGCTTCGGCGAGAGAACCGCAATTTTATGATGAGGAAATAAAAGCAATGGGAGGGCATATTTATGTACTTCCCAAATTTAAAATATATAATTATTTTGCATATCGAAACGCTATATGTGATTTTTTTTCAAAGCATCGTGAGTTTCGTGTCGTGCAGGGGCATATGACAAGCACGGCATCCATCTATCTTCCCATTGCTAAAAAATATGGAATCCCGATTACTGTTGCACATTCAAGGAGTGCCGGAGTTGATAAGGGACTCAAAGGCATTGCAACCAAAATGTTACGTAAAAACCTTTATAAAAAAACGGATTATTGTTTTGCGTGTTCTGAACTGGCGGGAATTAATGCTTTTGGCAAGAAGCAGTTAGATGACGGTAAGGTTAAGATTATATATAATGCAATTGACGCAGGTAAATTTGCTTATCAGCCCGAAGTGAGAGCGATGATGAGAAAGCGGCTGAAGATTGAAGATAAGTTTGCAGTCGGGCATGTTGGAAGGTTTTCACATCCCAAGAACCATCCCTATCTGGTTGAAATTTTTGCAAAGCTTTGTTCTATGCGTGAGGATGCGGTGTTGATTTTGCTTGGCGATGGCCCGGACAGGGCGAAAATAGAAGCAAGATGTGAAGAACTTGGTATCAGGGATAAGGTTATTTTTATGGGAAATTGTAAGCAGCCGCAGGAGTATTATCAGGCGTTTGATATTTTTTTGCTTCCGTCGCTGTATGAGGGCTTACCCGGCGTATTGGTGGAGGCGCAGGCGGCGGGGCTCAGGTGTCTGGTTTCGGATACGGTCACTAAGGAAGCCAAGGCAACAGAGCTTGTGACTTATATGGATATCAAACAGCCTGCTTCGGTATGGGCTGATGAGATTATGGCACAGGCAGATTATGACAGATGTGTCACTTATCAGGAAATGGTAGATGGCGGTTTGGATATACGCAAACAGGCAGCAGCCTATAGGAATTTTTATTTGAATGGAGACAGCTCGCAGTTATGAAAAAGATATTATTAATTGTACCGGCGCTGCATCAGGGCGGTTTTGAAAAAGTATGTGTAACAACAGCAAGACTGCTGCAGCCGTATTTTCAGGTAAAGATTGTTATCTTCGATTCAAGGGATATCGCATATGATATCAAAGGCATACCTGTAGCGGATTTGCGCCTGCCAAGCAGAGAGGGAAAAATTGGCAAGATTATAAATGTATTAAAAAGAGGCTGGCGAATTCATAAAATTAAGAAAAAAGAAGAGATTGATATTGCCTACAGCTTTGGACCTACAGCCAATCTTGCTAATATTGCATCCTTTGGAAAAGCTGAGAAATGGCTTGGAATCAGAAGCTATATGGATATGGGCAAGCCGGCGCAGATAAAGCTTTTTTGTAAGTGTGCCGATAAGTTGATATGTTGTTCGCAGGTAATTTGTCAGGAAGTGCACGAAAAGTATAGATGCCGCGATGCAGTGACCCTGAATAATCCTTTTGATATT
The DNA here is from genome assembly GCA_947174705.1 of uncultured Lachnospiraceae bacterium. Lineage (GTDB taxonomy): Bacteria > Bacillota > Clostridia > Lachnospirales > Lachnospiraceae > UBA3282. Next base: position 53,341 of record CAMWKB010000001.1, on the reverse strand, counting down.
AAAGAAGTAGGGAAATTATCTGAAACGGAGCAGGCAAAACTGCCGTGGACAAACGGACGGATTATCGTTACAATGGGTAGAGAAGATGAGGTGAAGGGATTCTGGCATCTCATTAAGAGTTTTGCGCTCGTTCATAAGAGACTGCCGGATACCAGGCTTATGGTTATCGGTGAGGGTGAATACCTGCAATATAAAGAGCTTGCGGAAAGGCTTGGAGTAGATGATTCGGTTTATTTTACAGGCCTTAAACGGAATCCATATCCTTATCTTAAACAGGGAAGTTTGTATGTGCTTACATCATATTATGAAGGCTTTCCAAACGCAATGGTAGAAGCAATGGCGGTGGGATTGCCTGTTATTGCGACGGATTGTATGACGGGACCTCGGGAAATTTTAGAGGACAGATACGGAATTTTAGTGCCTAATATGGACCCCATACCGGATTTTAGGGAAGATTCTATTTCAAAAGAAGAAGAAGACCTTTCGCAGACAATTATAGGGCTTATGGAAAATCCGGAGAAAATGCAGCATTATAAGAAAATGTCGCTTGAAAGAGCAAGAGTTTATTCTAAGGAAAGTTATGTGAAAAAAATCAGGGAGTGGGCGGAGTAATGCAGAAAATCGCATTTCATTTGAATTGTCTGGAGCAGGGCGGCGCCGAAAGAGTAGTAACTAATCTTGCCAATCAGTTTGTGGAAAAAGGGTATGAAGTCATTGTTGCCACCGAATGGTACGGAGAAAACGAATTTCAGACCGACCCCAGAGTGAAGCGTGTCCATGTGGGACTACGCGCGGATGATAAAAAGAAAAACCATTTGATTCAAATCCTGCTGCGTGTTAAATATTTAACAAAGTTTATCAAAGAAGAAAAGCCGGATATACTTATACCGTTTGCCAGAAAGGCGCTTTACAGAGGTCTGATGGCGGCGTATTTTATGAAAATACCGATACTTATTTCTATTCGTACTGACCCTGTAGGGCATTATGACGAATGGTCAGATAAAATTCAGATACCGATTCTTTTTCCGAGGGCGGACGGCTGCGTATTTCAGACTGAGGGTGCGAGAGATTTTTTCGCACCGAGATTACAGAAAAATTCGCGTATTATTTTAAATCCTATCAATCCTAAATATATAGGAACACCGATACCGGAAAAGCGTACCAAGACAGTTGTACAGTCGGGCAGACTGGTGGATTTCAAGAATCAGCCTATGTTGATAAAGGCTTTTGTGGAGGTACACAAGAAGCATCCGGACTACGATTTGAAAATTTACGGCGGAGATTCTTTTGACGGAACAAAAGAGATTCTTGAAGAGCTGATTGAGAAAAATAATGCGGGAGATTATATTCACCTTATGGGAGCCAGTGATTCTTTGGAAAAAGATTTGGCAGACGCCGCGCTTTTTGCATTTACGTCCGATTGGGAAGGCTTACCCAATGCTTTGATGGAAGCAATGGCGTTAGGGCTGCCTATTGTGGCAACCGACTGCCCATGCGGCGGTCCAAGGACTATTATGACTGATGGGGTAGACGGGATTTTAATTCCGATTAAAGACCAGAAAGCGCTTGAGGATGGTATTAATTATCTGATAGAAAATCCCGAAATAGCAGAGAATATGGGAAGAAAGGCAAGAGAGATTGCTGACCGGGCCAATGGCGACGCTATTTTTGAACAGTGGAAGGCGTATATTGAGGAACTTTGTTCGTGATTAGAGGAGTCAGCTGATTGTTGAGAATGACCAATTTATCTGTGAAAAAAGTATGGAAAGGCGCAAATATTAGTATGAATATCAGGCAGTTTGTGAAAAGCGTTATATTTATAGGAATCTTTCTGTTTGCTCTGGTATCGGTTACTTATATACTTAGGACTAACGGCGATGTAAAAGACAGGTTTTCGGGTTTTTACGCTGAAAAAAATGAGACGTTGGACATTGTTATGATTGGCTCAAGTCCGATATTTCCTTTTTATTCGGCGCCTAAGTTGTGGGGTGAGACGGGGATTACGATGTATCCGCTTTCATCCAATGTGCAGCGGCCGGTGGCAGCAAAGTATCTGATTGAGGAGACTGAAAAGACACAGTCGCCGTCTCTTTATATATTTGAGATGCGTATGTATACTATGAATGATGAGGATTTGTCGGATAATATGGCATATACAAGAGGCGTTACCGACAATATGAAATATTCGTTTAATCGTATAAAAGCAATTCAGGCTTTGGTGCCGGAAACGAAAGACCGATTGAGTTTTTATTTTGATATATTTAATTATCATACCAACTGGCGCATGCTTACACTGTCGTCTGAACTTAAAAACTGGAGATATCATAAGCCCAGCAAATTGAAGGGGTTTGATTTAAAAGATGAAGTCGGTCCAATAAAAATGCCGCCGTCCGGTGGTGCAGAAGGTAAGACGGCAATTCCCGAAGCACAGGAGGAGAACCTTAGAAATCTGCTTAATTATCTTAAAGAAAAGGAACTTAACGCGCTGTTCATTGTCTCTCCTTATAATGAGACTCTTAAAGAACAGCAGATGTTTAATTATATAACAGACGTTATCAATAACGCCGGATATTCTTTTATCAACATGAATAATTATTATGATGAAATCGGGATTGTGTTTGAAGAAGATTATGCGGACTACGGCAGTCATACGAATGCGGTCGGAGCCGAAAAGTGTACGGATTTCTTAGAGAAGTATCTGCTTGAAAATTATGAATTTAAAGATAAGCGCGGAGAGCGTGGATACAAGTCTTGGGATAAATCGTATGATTTGTGGCTTGAAGGCTTGGATGAGGCAAAGAAAACTATTGAAGCGCACATACTGAATGAGGATTATGCGCCTAAAGGAGAATAAATAACATAAGTTATGGAAAGGCTGGGATGAGTAGCATGTTTTCATATGAGGATTATAGGGAAATAATCAGGATAATAAAGTCTACCGGAAGACAGATGAATTATGCCCAGGCGCTTGGAAAGGATAAGTTTATTATTATGCGCCATGATGTGGAATACAGCGTGGAGCGGGCATATGAACTTGCCAGAGTGGAAAACAGCATGGATTTTGTTTCGACTTATTTTTTCCAGTGGACAAATAATTCCTATAATATTTTGTCCAGAAGGAATATGGATATGATTAAAGATATGCATGAGAGAGGCCTGCATATCGGCCTGCATTTTGCATTGAACGGAATGACAGATATGTCAGAAATTCGCAAGAGGATTAAAAAAGAAATGGAAATCTTAAGCGAGATGTTTGGCTTTGCAATCAGGGAATTTTCCATACACAGGCCTTCAAAGGACGTGCTGCGGGAAAATATAAAGTTAGACGGAATTATCAACGCCTATCAGGACGATTTCTTTACCTTTGCTGAAAATGTTACGGAAGATACGCCGGTTGAGATAAAGTATATGTCGGATGCCAACCATATCTGGCGTTATGGTTATCCCGATGAAAAAAACATTACATCGTATGATAAGGTGCAGATACTGACGCATCCTTTTGCATGGTGTAAGGAAGGTTACAATAATTTCAATAATTACAGGGCACTGGTGCAGGAGAAATATAAGGAGCTGATTGACTCTATTGATAATGAGTGTAAGGATTTTGGGGAGTATAGGGATTATTTTATTGAGAAGTATCAGAGGTAGGGGATTGATAACGGCATAGCTTGCGGGCTATGCCGTTTTTGTCCAATTTTGCAAATTTTATTTACGATAAAGCAGAACTCTACATTATAACACCAGACTTTTTGGCTATGGTATATTGGGGAAGAATGGAGGCGGAAAACAATGAACACATACAAAACTGCAGAAGTCGCCGCAATCATCGGAATACACCCAAACACAGTACGACTATATGAAAAACTGAAACTGATACCTAAGCCGGAACGACTGCCGAATGGTTATCGTGTATTTACAGAATTTCATATAAAGCAATGTAAGCTGATACGTCTTGCATTTCAAGTAGAGGTCTTGCAGAACGGACTAAGGAAGAAAATCGTACAGATGATTACGGTGTCAGCAACGGGAGATTTTGATAGCGCTGTTGCGCTTACGGAGAACTATTTGGAGCAAATCAGGCGGGAACGCCGAAACGCAGAAGAAGCCATTGAAATTGTGAAGCAGATTTTATCCGGCGGCATTGGAGAAAACTCTAAAGGTTTGAAAAGAAAAGAGGTATCAGAATTGCTTGATATTTCTATGGACACTCTCCGAAATTGGGAAATGAACGGTTTAATTACGGTAAAAAGAAAAGATAACGGATATCGTATCTATACAGATGAAGATATACAACGGCTAAAAATCATCCGCTCATTAAGGTGTGCTAATTATTCCTTAGAAGCAATCCTGCGGCTTTTGCAACAGCTATCCCAAAATCCTGATACAGATATCCGTGCTACACTAAACACACCAAAACCAAGCGATAATATTATTTCTGTCTGCGACAGACTGATCGTTTCACTATCAGCGGCGGAAAAAAATGCAGTTACCATTTTGGATATGCTGCATGATATGAAACTCCAATTTTCATAAACCCTACACTTTGCCACCAATGTTTTCATTGGTGGTATTCTTATTTTACTAAAATCAAAAGGAGGACTTATTATGCAGACTGTAATCAATGTGGAGCAGTTGTCAAAATCCTATGGCAATCTGCTTGCGGTAGACAAAATCAGTCTATCAGTAAAATGTGGAAGCGTTTATGGGCTTCTTGGCGCAAACGGAGCGGGGAAAAGCACGATGATTGAATGTATTTTAGGTACAAAAGATCCTGACAGCGGTACAGTATCGGTCTTGGGCTATAATTCTAAAAAGGATAGACGCCGCCTGTTTCAGAATGTGGGCGTTCAGTTTCAAGAGGGCGATTATCAGCCGGAAATCAAAGTTTCAGAACTATGTGAAGAATCTGCTTGCCTTTATGAAGCACCTGCCGACTGGAAAAAACTTTGTGAGCAATTTGGAATAGGTAATAAGATTGATCATGCAGTAAAGAGTTTGTCCGGCGGTGAACGTCAACGCTTATTTATCGTACTTGCCTTAATTCCGAATCCGGAACTGGTATTTCTTGATGAATTGACTACCGGGCTTGACGCAAAAGCCCGTCGTGATGTTTGGAAAATATTATCTGAATTAAAAAGTAAGGGATTAACTATTTTTCTGACTTCTCATTTTATGGACGAAGTGGAAGCTCTATGTGACGAGATATGCATTTTGAGAAATGGGAAAGCCGTATTTTTCGGAACCGTTGAACAGGCAAAAAAAGCAAGTGGCTACGAAAACTTTGAGGACGCTTATCTTATGCTTTCCGGCGAGGAGGTAGAGAAAGAATGAAATCATTTGGAATACTTTTGAAAAACGAATTAAAATTAAACATTAGAAATATGAATATGGTTATTTTTGCTGTCATTATGCCATTGCTTGTATTGATTGTTCTTGGCTTCATTTATGGAACGAAACCCGCGGCAGACGGGGTGTCATACACTTTTATGGAACAGTCCTTTGGCGCACTATGCTGTATTTCTATTTGTGCAGGCGGTCTAATGGGGTTACCCCTTGTTGTATCAGAATATCGGGAACGAAAAATTTTGAAGCGTCTTAAAGTTACTCCTGTAAGTCCGGCAAAATTACTTTTGGTAGAATTTCTGATTTACGTTATCTATTGCGTAGTGTCAATGTTTACCCTGTTTACTGCCGCCATGCTGTTTTGGAAAATAAAAATACATGGTTCTTTCCTGTTATTTTTGGGAAGCTGGCTTTTGACTATGGTATCGACTTTGAGTATTGGATTGCTGGTCGGGGGAATTGCTAAGAATATGAAAAGCGCGAGCGTGATTGCCTGTATCTTGTACTTTCCTATGCTGATATTTTCAGGTGCGACACTTCCCTATGAGGTTATGCCTGTTGCCATGCAGAAGATTATAAGTATCTTTCCGTTGACACAGGGTATTCAGTTAATGAAAGCGGTATTTCTTGGATTGCCGATTGAAAATGCGTTGCTTCCGGTTACTATTATGATTGCCGTTACACTCATCTGTTTTGGTATCTCTGTAAAGTGCTTTAAATGGGAATAAGCACTTGGAAATAAAGTATTATGAAGTTATAGAAAATATAATTTAAATAGATTATAATATAAACACGACATACAGATGTCGTGTTTTGTTCATTATAATATTAAATATCAAGGGAGCAGACATGAAAATAGACAGGCAGATTGGAATTCTATCAATATTACTGCAAAAGGATACTGTCACAGCGCCTTATCTGGCAGAGCAGTTTGAAGTGTCCAGACGAACAATTAATAGAGATGTTGAAGATTTGTGTAAAGCAGGAATTCCCATTATGACAAAACAAGGAGTGAATGGCGGAATCTCTATTATGGAGAACTATAAAATGGATAGAACGCTGTTTACTAATGCGGAAATTCAGGATATACTCGCCGGACTGCGAAGTCTGGATAGTGTGAACGGAACCAACCGTTATAGTAAACTGATGGAAAAATTATCGATTGGTTCTTCTGATTTTATGGTTGGAAATCAGTCTGTGCTGATCGATCTATCATCATGGTATAAAAATTCCCTTGCCCCTAAAATAGAGATCATACGTGACTCTATTGACAGATGCAGAGAACTGGAATTTATATATTACTCCCCAAAGGGTGAGTCAATTCGCTGTATAGAGCCATACTATCTGATATTCAGATGGTCTAGCTGGTATGTCTGGGGATGGTGTAAAACACGGAGTGATTTTCGGTTGTTCAAATTAAACCGCATGGATAAACTTAAGATGTCAGAACTGGCGTTTGTAAAAAGGCAGACAACGATACCGGACTTAAGTAATGAAATGATATTTTCCGGCGGGATTCAGGTAAAAGCTCTTTTTGATCCGGAATGTAAATGGAGACTGGTAGAAGAGTTTGGAAGCGGCAGCTTTAAGATACAGGAAGACGGAAAACTTTTATTTCAGGCGGATTATACAAATAAGGAAAACCTGGTTACGTGGCTTATGTCTTTTCGTGATAAGGTGGAATTGTTGGAACCGGAGGAAATACGGGCGGAGATAATTGAAAACATTGAAAATATGAGAAGGAAGTATGGTTCAGAGGCACGAAGTTAGGAAAATATTTTGCACTAGATTAATTGTTTTTATATCAAAAAGGAGAAAGCGCATATGAGATATGAATGGATTGATGAATATTTATTAAGTAAGGCAGGGGTAACCAAAGACCTTCAGGCGGATTGGAACTGGATTCGCTATCAGATTGGAGGGAAGATGTTTGCTGCGGTTTGTTTAAGTGGGAATAATGAGCCAAAATATATTACATTAAAGTTGGAACCGGCGGAAGGTGAATTTTTAAGGACGCAGTATGAGGATATTATTCCCGGATATTATATGAATAAAGTGCATTGGAATTCTGTTAATCCGGATGGAGCAGTGCCGGACGATCTGTTAAAAGATTTGTTGGATAAATCGTATCAATTGGTGCTTGGTGGCTTTAGTAAGAAAAAACAGCAGGAAATATTAAGCAGCACAACCACGGTAGGTACACTTAGCTGCTGCGGTACGGAATGTTCAACGTGTAAATGTTATGGAAATATGTGCAAAGGATGTAATGAGAGCTTGGGAAAGGTTTTTCATGCGCCTGAAGGACAAGCGTGTCCAATTTATGAATGTTCCGTCAATCAGAAAAAGTTTAAAGGATGCGGTGCCTGCGACAGTGTTCCGTGTGATATCTGGAGAAAAACGAAAGACCCTTCTTATTCAGATGAAGAGTTTGAAAAAAGTATAGAGGAGCGGGTAAGCAGATTGAGATAAGGACGTGTAAACAGGAGAGGGGGCAAATAAGATATGGCGTTTGACTACAAAAAAGAGTACAAAGAATTCTACATGCCGAAAAATAAGCCCGGCATAGTAGAGGTGCCGCCTATTAATTATATTGCGGTGCGTGGCAAGGGAGATCCTAATGTGGAAGGAAGCGAGTACAAGCAGTCTATAGGCTTGCTTTATGCCATTGCCTTTACGATTAAAATGAGTAAAAAAGGCAGTCATCAAATCGAAGGATATTTTGACTATGTTGTACCGCCGCTTGAGGGGTTTTGGTGGCAGGAGAACAGCGTGGGGATTGATTATTCGCATAAAGAAGATTTTAATTTTATTTCTCTTATAAGACTGCCGGACTTTGTGACAAAGGAGGATTTTGACTGGGCGATAGAGGAAGCGTCAAGGAAAAAGAAAGAAGATTTTTCAAAAGTAGAGTTCCTTACGTATAACGAGGGCTTGTGCGTCCAATGTATGCATATCGGCTCTTATGACGATGAGCCTGTGACAATCAAATTGATGCATGATTTTATGACAGATAAAGGCTATGAGCTGGATATTACGGATACAAGGCTGCATCATGAGATTTATTTAAGCGATGCCAGAAGAGTAGCCCCTGAAAGACTGAAAACTGTGATAAGACATCCGGTGAAAAGAAAATGACAAAATAGGTTGACTACCGGGGGTAAAATTACATATAATTATACTTAATAGAACCCAACACGTCTCTCAATGATGCGAAACATGTTGGGTCTTTTGCTTAATATTCAATAAGACTTATAAGTCGTAAATACTATTTATCAGTTATGAATACTAATTATCTGAAGATATTATGGAGAGAAAATTATGTGCGGTATCTGTGGTTATGTCAGTAAAAAGAATATTACATTGGAGCAGTTAAAGGTAATGAATGACACGATGTACCATAGAGGACCGGATGACAGTGGGGAAGAAATCTATGACATGCATGGCGGCTATAGCGTGGGTTTTGCGCAGAGAAGGCTGTCTATTTTGGATTTATCCGCGCTTGGGCACCAGCCTATGCATTCCGCAAACAAAAGAGTATCGGTTGTCTATAACGGAGAGATTTATAATTTTCAGGAATTGAAACAAGAATTGTCGGATTATCGTTTTTATTCTAACTGCGATACGGAAGTGATAATTGCGGCATATCTAAAATGGGGAATAGAATGTGTGCATAAATTTAACGGTATGTTTGCTATTGCCATCTATGACAGAAAAAGTGATGAAATATATCTGGTTAGGGACAGAATCGGAAAAAAGCCCCTTTATTATTGGCAGCAGAATGATGGCATAGTCTTTGCTTCCGAGCTAAAACCGATTATGGCCTTTCCGGGATTCCCAAAAGAAATCAGACGCGGGGTATTATCACGCTACTTGTATCAGCAGTATATAAACGCGCCGGATACGATTTTTAAAAATGTATACAAGCTGGAACCGGGAGCAATTCTGCGCTTTAAGGCGGGCGAAATTTCTACATGGAAGTATTGGGATATAAAGCAGGTTTATCAGGCTCAGGTTTCTAACCCTATAAATAGCTATGAAGAGGCAAAAGAGGGATTGAAGGAGCTGTTGAAAAAATCGGTGTCAGCACGTATGATTTCGGATGTGCCCTTAGGCGCTTTTTTGAGCGGGGGATATGATTCTTCACTGGTTACGGCAATCGCGCAGGAACACTCTGATATGCCGGTAAAAACCTTTTCAATAGGATTTCACGAAGAAAAGTATAATGAGGCAAAATATGCCAAAGCAGTTGCAGATTATCTTGGCACGAACCATACGGAATTGTATATTGACGAAAAAGAAATGTTTGATTTGGTGGACAGCATACCTAAGTATTATGATGAGCCTTTTGCAGACAGTTCGCAGATTGCGACAATGCTTGTATCCGGTCTGGCACGAAAACATGTTACGGTAGCACTGTCCGGAGACGGCGGAGATGAATTTTTCTGCGGATATAATGTGTATGAAAATGTCAGACAGGCGCAGAAACTTGATATGCTTGGTGCAATGGTATATGATGTTTGTCATTTCCCGATATTGAAGCAGCTTAGAATGGAGGAGCGGCTTCCGTTTAAGGTACGTGTAATTGCAGGGAACCGCAATAAAGAGACACAGACACAGTTTGGGGCGGGAAATTATATCGTAAAAGCGATGGCAATGGTGAAGAAAAGCGATACAGATAATAATAATTTAGCCGGGGTAGATGCACCGGTGCCTGTACACTATCAGATTGAGAGTAAATATGGTGTAAAAGACTGGCAGATTCGCAGGATGCTTTTGGATATGGACACCTATCTGCCGGGAGATATTCTTTGCAAGGTAGACAGGGCGTCAATGAAATACTCACTCGAATCGAGGTGTCCGATTCTTGACAAGGATGTTATGGAATTCTCATACCGTATTCCGCATGGATTTAAATATAAAGACGGAGATAAGAAACATATATTAAAAGATATTGCCTATGATTATATCCCCAAGGAGTTATTGGAAAGGCCCAAGGTTGGTTTTGGGGTTCCTCTGGATAAGTGGCTGCGTGGACCGCTAAAGGAACAGTTATTAAATTACAGTAGTTATGATTACTTGGACAAGCAGGGGATTTTTGATGCAGGTTATGTTTCGGATATGATAGGTTCTTATATAAAAACAGGAGACGCAGGTCCGGCTACAGGAGCAAATTATTCCAAGCTGGCGTGGTCGTTTTTTGTATTCCAGCAGTGGTATAAGGCGTATTGTGGGAATTAGTATTGATAATTTTCAGGCGAAATATAGATGGATTTGGAAATATTTAAGGGGACAAATAATGAACAAAGAAACATATTGTTTGTTAGAAAATTTTATGCTTTGCTGTATGGAAGATACTGCACATGATAAGGAACATATATATCGAGTGTTATTTAATGCGCTGGAAATTGCAAAGACAGAAAATAATGTGAACTATGATGTCTTGATTGCAGCATGTTTATTACATGACATTGGGCGGAAAGAGCAGTTTGAAAACCCTGATTTATGTCATGCAATTATAGGCGGGGACAAAGCTTATCAATTCCTTGTGGAGCATGGGTTTGATATGAACTATGCAGAACAGGTGAAGCAGTGTATTCAAACACATAGATTTAGAAAAAACAATCCGCCGGGGAGTTTAGAAGCAAAAATTTTATTTGATGCAGATAAATTAGATGCAGCAGGAGCAATAGGAATCGCAAGAACATTACTTTACAAAGGTATTGTTTCAGAACCATTGTATTCTATATTACCCAACGGATTGGTTTCGACAGGGGAAAGTGATACCGAACCATCGTTTTTCCGGGAGTATAAGTACAAATTAGAAAATTTGTATTCGAATTTTTATACCGAAAAAGCAACAATAGTTGCAAGTGAAAGGCAAAATATTGCAGTTGAATTTTACAGAAACTTGTATCGAGAGGTAAATTCAGCTTATCAGAATGGAAAAAATGAACTGGATAAAATAATTCAGTAACATAGGTTGTCGAAAACTATCGTTATTTATAATGCAATCAGAGGTAAAAAATGGGCGATAAATTAAAGCATAATTTTATAAAAACGGGCGAAAACCCAATAAATGAATTAAATAACATCAACGGCGAGATAAATAACAATAGCAATGCAAGAAAACTTGCATTTTATATCGGTTCCTTACATAAAGGAGGGGCCGAGAGAGTATTTGTTAACCTGGCAGAATACTTCACGGCTCAGGGGTATCAGGTTATTATGGTCACACAATATAAATACAAAAGTGAAGAAGAGTATGCTCTTGATGATAACATCAAGAGGGTGATTTCAGATATTACTCCGCAGGAGACAACAAGAAGCCGGATAGTGAATTTTTTCAGGCGATTGAGGAAGCTGCATAATGTATGGAAGACAGAACAGCCTGATTTGGTGCTTTCCTGTGTGGGCAAAAATAATTTTATGACAGTAGTTACCACAATGTTTTCCAAAACAAAACCGGTTGTATCGGTTGTCGGAGAAGCCAAAGAGGAATATCCGAATTTATTAATGAAAACGCTGGCTAATCTGTTATTCCCGCACGCGGCGGGCGTTATACTACAGACGGAAAGAACACGTAGTTTCTTTTCAAAAAGAGTTGGAAAAACATCTGTTATTTTACCCAATTCTCTCAATCCTGCATTTATCAGGCCGAGGTTTCAAGGAGAGCGTGAGAAACGAATTGTATCGGTAGGGCGGTTGGATGCAAACAAGAACCATGAAATGATGATTCGTGCATTTGCAAATATCCTGCCACTGTATCCCGAATATATCATGACTATTTACGGAGATGGAGAACTGAGGGAACAGCTGCAAAACCTGATTAATTCTTTGGGGCTGGAGGATAAAATCAGCCTGCCCGGCGTAATTCCTAATGTTGCGGACAATATACAAAAAGCGGCGCTGTTTTTATTGACATCATATTCTGAGGGGATTTCTAATGCGCTAATAGAAGCTTTGGCACTGGGGCTTCCGGTCATAGCAACTGACGTGCCGAGCGGAGGTACCGTAGAACTGATGCAGCACAATGAAAATGGCTTAATAATCCCGACAGGCGACCAGAAAGCTTTGGAAGAAGCCATGAAGGCAATATTGTCCGATGCAGACTTTGCAGACAAACTTGGACGTAATGCATGTAAAATTCAGGAGCGCCTTGCACCGGATAGAGTGAATGAGCAATGGAAGCGGTATTTTGAAAGTATTATATAATGGTGGTCAATAGTGTAGATAGATATAAAATATCAAATGTTATAAAATATAAATATTAAAGGTTTTAAATATAAGTATTGAAAAATAATATAAACTGTAAAACATTAAGTGCTATATAAAAATGAAAATTGTAAAATATTAAGTGTTATAGAAAAAGAAAATTATAAAATATTATGCGTTACAGAAAAATGGAAGCTGTAAAATAATAAGTGTTATAGAAAAACTAAACTATAAAAACGATCGTTATAAAATTAATAGATTCACTAGACGATAATAAAAAAGAAAGGTATTTAAATCATGTGTGGCATATCCGGATTCATAAATCCAGAATTTGACTGGCTGAAAAACATCAATCGAATGAATGATAAAATGTCCCATCGTGGACCTGACGCATCAGGAATTTGGTGCAGTGAGGACAAGAAAATTGTCCTTGGACACAGGCGTTTATCTATTATAGATTTAACTTCCGGCGGAAAACAGCCCATGGAATCACATAACGAACGTTACGTTATGGCTTATAACGGCGAGATTTACAATTATCGGGAAATCAAAGAAAAATTGATGAAAGAAAGAAAAACAACTGCTTTTAAAAGCTCCTCGGATACAGAAGTGCTTTTAGAAGCCGTTTCTGCATATGGCCTTGAAAATGCCCTAAAAATGTGCAAAGGAATGTTTGCACTGGCAATATATGACAAAAAAGAACGTGAGTTATTATTGGCACGGGACAGGGTTGGAGAGAAACCTTTATACTATGGTTTTACCGGTAAAAAAACATTTGTTTTTGCATCTGACCTCAATTCATTGACTAGTTTAGACAATTTTCGCAATCCGGTTAATACAAATGTCTTGAAAGCCTATTTTTACTATGGTTACATACCTTCTCCCTATTCAATATACAGTGATATTTATAAACTCGAGCCGGGGAAAGTGCTAAAAATTAAATCGTCATTTGATAACAAGCGTGATTTTGAGATTTCTGAATACTGGTCCATGACCCAAACTGCTTACTATGGACAGACACATCTCTTTAAGGGGAGTGAAAAAGAGGCGGCAGAGGAACTCGAAAGACTATTAAAAAATTCTGTTAAGGGTCAATTAATAGCAGATGTTCCGATTGGTGCATTTTTATCAGCGGGCATTGACAGTTCGACAATTGTTTCCCTGATGCAGTCGGTGAGTGATACAAAAGTCAGGACCTTTACCATAGGTATGAATGAAGAAGGTTTTAATGAAGCCGAGATAGCAGGAAAGATTGCTAAGCATTTAGGAACGGAACATACCGAACTTTATATTACACAGGATGATGCAAAACAGGTGATACCTAAACTCGGAACCATGTTTGGGGAGCCCTTTGCTGATTCTTCCCAGATACCTACTTATCTGGTGAGTAAGATGACCAAGGAACATGTAACGGTGTCTTTAAGCGGTGATGGCGGGGACGAACTTTTTTGCGGCTATGGGACTTATAATTCCATAGGGAATATATGGAACAGGATTAATAAAATACCAGGCGTTATCAGAAAGCCGGCAAGCGCAGCTATCCTTCACAGCCCTTGGGGGAAAAGCGGAAGCCTGGCAATCAGGGCGAGACTGCTTGGCGCAGGAGCCATAGAAGACATTTACAGACGTTCGGAAATCGGCGAAGGTATAAATATAATATCAGATGATATTCTTAGACAGCTTAAAGCACAACCTGACGCAGAAAGAATATCAAATGTTATGGAAAGTTACACGGATGGCTTCTTACCGGAGCCATTGCACAACCTGATGCTTATGGACATGCTCATGTATCATCCGGATGATATTCTTACCAAGGTGGATAGAACTGCAATGGCGGTTTCTTTGGAGACAAGGGTGCCGATGTTAGATAAGGACGTGGTAGAATTTGCATGGACATTACCGATAGCTTACAAAAAAGACGGACCTGTGACGAAAAAAATATTGCGTGATATTTTATATAAATATGTACCAAGAGAATTGATGGAGCGGCCCAAGAAAGGTTTTTCCATCCCACTTCATATATGGCTTAAACAGCCACAGCTCAGAGAGTGGGCGGAAGCGTTGATAGACAGAAATAAAATAAAACAACAGTCGTTATTAAATGCCGACGTCGTATGGAGAATGTGGAACGATTTTATTGAGAAAGATATCTGGCGACAACAGATATGGTATGTGCTTATGTTTATGGCGGCGGATATATAATTCAGTACGGCATTTTTATATAGCTTCAATTCGTGGATATGGATAATGGTTTAGTAATTACCCGAATCCGGAGAAAATACACAATAAGAAAGGTATCAGGTATTATATTTTGAAAATTTTTAATAACCACACCCTCGCGCCAATTCCAATAGAATCACAAAATGAGCTGATTTCAGTAATAGTAACCGTATATAATATAGAAAAATATGTAGAGCGCGGCGTAAATTCAATTATTAACCAGACGTATAAAAATCTGGAGATAATTCTGGTTGACGACGGCTCGACGGATTCCGGAGCCGGGATTTGTGATGAATTGGCTAAGCGTGACGATAGGATAGTGGTTATCCATAAGAAAAACGGCGGTCCGGCAGATGCCAGAAATACAGGAATGGCAGTGGCAAAGGGGAGTCTGGTTGGCTTTGTGGACGGCGACGACTGGATTGATGAGGATATGTATGAAAAAATGTATTCTGCCGTTTTGGAGCAGGATGCGGATATGGCAGTCTGCAGATACAGGCAGCTATATAAGGATTTTACCCGGGATGATTCTGTCGATAGGGTAATATTATTTGAGGGACAGGAGGCGCTGCAATACTATGTTGAGGAGCGTGAGGAATACAATATCCAGAATGCGGCGTGGAATAAGCTCTTTAGGAGAGAGCTGCTTAAAGGGATAAACTTTCCGGTCGAGAGATGGTGTGGGGAGGATATAGTATTTACTACAGAGGCGTTAAGCAGGGTCAAAAGATGCGTTTACCTTGACAGTGCCTGTTATAATTATATAATAGACAGAGAAGGAAGTATCATGAATACGCGTATTATTACCCTCACTTTTAAGGATTTGATACCGATATACCGGGAAAAAACAAAATTCCTTATCAAAATCGAAAGACAGGATTTGGCTGACGTTCATGATTACTTTTTTTATAAGAGGATGCTGCTTTTTTACAATCAGCTGAAAAAATCAAGCCTTCCTGACAAAAATAAGTACCTGAGTAAAATAACAAAAGTTATCAATGAAGAAGTCTTAAGAAATCAAGGAAGGTATGACAGAATTTACGAGAGCAGCATTGCCAATCCAAATGAAAAAAGGAAGATGGATTTATTTATAAAATCCCCTAACCTCTATTGGTGCATAATGATTATTAACGAAAAGTTCATTCTTCCTATTAAATTGAAACTCAAAAAGTAATAAACTATTAGATAATTGAGAAACTTTTCCAAAGTTTAACATTCATCTCAAAAACGGAGGACTCTATGATTATCATCCAAATGATGGGCGGCCTTGGAAACCAGATGTTCCAGTATGCCCTTTACAGACAGCTTATAAGCATGGGAAAAGAAGTGAAAATGGATGATAGGGCAGGTTTTGTAGAAGATATGCAGCGTGACCCCGAATTAGAGGTTTTTGGAATAGATTATGAAAGAGCTTCCAAAAAAGAAATAATTAAGATGCGGGATTCATCCCCGGCGCTTACCGCCAAGGTGCGCAGAAAGCTTTTTGGCAGGCATAACAATTCATATTTTGAGGAAAATAAGTGTTTTCAGTCCAAGATATTTGACTGGGATAATATTTATCTGGAAGGCTACTGGCAGTCCGAAAAATATTTTCAGGATGTAGGGGATGAACTGAGGCAGGAATTCAGTATAGAGAAACTTAAAAATAATCCGAATAAGAATTTCAGGCTTTCCGGACAGTCAGAGCGTTATTTACAGGAAATAGAACAGACACAGTCTGTCAGCATCCATGTGCGCAGAGGCGATTATCTTTTACCACAAAATCAGGAACTATTTGGCGATATATGTACGGACTGCTACTACGAACAAGCGATAAAAACGGTTTTAGAAAAGTATCCGGACTGTGTCTTTTATGTATTTACCAACGATGAAGAATGGTCCATCGAGTGGCTTAAAAAGTTTACCGATGGTAAGAATAAATTTATTAACGTAGAAGTGCCTGAACATAAAGATTATGAGGCGCTTGCGCTTATGAGCAGGTGTAAGCACAATATTCTGGCAAACAGCAGCTTTAGCTGGTGGGCGTCTTATCTTAATGATAACCCCTCCAAAATGGTTATGGCGCCCGAAAAGTGGATGAACGGCTGGGACTGCAACGATATTTACAGGTCTGATATGATTAAGGTTAAATCCGATATTTAGAGGAGAAAAGGTTGAAAATTAAAAATTTTCAATCGTGAGTTTGTGTTGACGCTTACAGCGTCCTGACCCATAAACTTACAGACTGAGAAAGGAGCATGGTTATAGTAATGAAAAATCAGGAACAGACAGTTAATAAGATAACTATGCTGCAAAAAATCAGTTTTCTTTTTGATAAGAAACAGAAGATACAGTGTCTGGGACTTGGAGTTCTGATTTTAATAGGCGGTTTATTAGAAACACTGGGCGTTTCCATGATGCTGCCGCTTATGAACGCAATCATGGAACCTGAGAAACTGATGAAGAAGGAAATAGTCCGCAAAGTAATGGCGATTGCACATATTGAGACTGCTAATCAGTTGATAATGACGATGCTTGCAGTGACAATACTTCTTTTTGTTGTAAAAAACTCTTATTTACTACTTCAGACCTACGTTCAGAATACATTTGTTGCGCGTAACAGAAACAGAATGATAAGCAGGGTAATGAGAGAGTTTTTGAACAGACCGTACGAAGAATATCTTGGTGCGGACATCCCTACTGTATTTCGTCTGACAGACAGCGATATTCCAAATGCGTTTCAGCTTATCCTGGTGTCCATCCAGCTTGTAACGGAAGTTGTTGTGTCTGCCTGTCTGTGTGTGGTACTGCTTGTTGTCAGCCCGCTTTTAGCAATTTTTCTTGTAGTAATTTTCTTAGGAATGACCATAATTTTATTTAAGCTTTTAAAACCGCGTTTAAATAAAATCGGAAGAAGGAATCAGGAGATTCAGTCGAGGATAGCCAAATGGCGTATTCAGTCAATTTATGGTTTGAAGGATGTAAAGGTGCTCCACAGGGAAGAATTTTTCCTGAGAAACTATTATGAAAGCGGAAGCATCGGCGCCGATGTGGCAAGAAATTATGCGGTGCTTAACAATTTTCCAAGGTTATTAATAGAGACAATTTTCATAGGAAGCATACTTGGCTTCATTATGTTATATATAACAGGCGGCGGGGATATGAATGCTTTATTTCAGCAGTTAACAGCTTTTGCAGTAGCTGCGATTCGTATAATGCCCAGCGCAAACCGTATAAATACTTATATAGCTGAAATTGCATATGCACAGCCTTGTCTGGATTATTTATATGAAAATCTGACTGACAATATGAGAACGGATATAAACGGAAGCGTGATAGGAAACTTAGAAAGCCGCAAGGATACGTCTGATAAAAAGAATACGCTTAAGGATAAAATCGTGCTGGACCATATTACTTTTGCATATCCGGGTACTGATAAAAATATTTTTACAGACGCGCATATGGAGGTTAAAAAGGGCCAGTCCGTAGGCATTATGGGTCCTTCGGGCGCCGGGAAATCCACGATTGTGGATATTTTGCTGGGACTTTTGCATGCAAGTGAAGGCAGCATTACCTGGGATGGCAAAAATATTTTTGACAATTACGATGAATGGCTTGCCCAAATAGGATATATCCCGCAGTCCATTTATCTGGTGGATGAGTCCATAAGAGACAATATTGCATTCGGAATCGATGCGGACAAGATTGATGATAAGAGGATTTGGGAAGTATTAGAGGAAGCTCAGCTTAAAGAATTCATAGAAGAGCTTCCCGAAGGACTTGATACAACAATAGGTGACAGAGGTGTCAGATTGTCCGGAGGACAGCGGCAGCGTTTAGGAATTGCAAGGGCACTCTACCACGACCCGGAAATTCTGGTTTTTGACGAGGCGACTTCCGCCCTGGATAACGATACGGAGAAAGCGGTCATGGATGCGGTCAACAGCTTCCATGGTAAAAAAACAATGGTTATTATTGCCCACAGACTTAACACCATTGCAAAATGCGACGTTATCTATAAAGTAGAAAATGAAAAAATTGTGCAAAGCAGTTTATAAAGAGGACAAAATATGATAGGAACAGAATTTTTAAAAGGTCAGGGACTTGGAAACCAGCTTTTCTGTTATGTGACTGCAAGGGCCATTGCAAAGGAAAACGGATATGAATTCGGCACGGCGGGTCAGGAAATTTTTGCGGTCAATATACACAATGATAGGGGCATGTACTTTATGGATGTGGATTTAGGACATGCCATTACCCAAGAAGAAAAGAAGAATTTTAAAATATATCAGGATAATGACGACAGACTTTTCATTGGCAATTCCAGACATGATATGGTGCATGGCTGCTATGTCAGCGGAAAAAAAGAAGATATCCATAATGTAGAGGATAACACACTGATTTATGGAAATATGCAGGATGAGTCTTATTTTATTAAATATATTTCTGATGTAAAACAGTGGCTTCGTGTGAAACCGGAATATGATTCCTATGAATACAGTCGTGAAAATCTATGTATCATAAATATGCGGGGCGGAGAATATACCGGCAGTCCCGAGCTTTTTATTGATAAAAAGTACTGGCTCAACGGCATAAAAGAGATGAAAAAAATCCGTCCTGACATGGAATTCATGATTATAACAGATGATGTTGAAGCTGCAGGGAAAATGCTTCCGGGCATTCCGGCGCATCATTTTGATATCGGGAAGGATTATGTTACATTAAAAAACGCCCATTATTTATTGTTGTCTAATTCATCTTTTGCCTGTCTTCCGGCGCATACAAACGAGGTGCTTAAGTTTGCCATTGCCCCGAAATACTGGGCAAGACACAACGTATCCGATGGATACTGGGCTTCAGAACAGAATATTTACAGCCTGTTCCACTATATGGACAGGAAGGGCAGGCTTTTTACCGCTAAGGAATGCAGGGACGAATTGGAGAGGTATAAGAAACGCTCCCGTAAATATGCATTGATAAATAAAAGACCCGGCAAAGCAAAGCATTTTTTCCAGACCATAGAGAGCAGATTGGTTTATGGCTGGTTTTATTTAAAGAAAATCCAGAGGGCGCTTGCAAGGCGGATGAAGAAAACCGTACAGTATTAAGGAGAGATATTGCTTATGATAAATAGGATTAATCGTATTTCCATAAAAAGCATGACGGTATGTGCGGCAATCCTGTTTTTAGCGTCGCTGCTGCCCTTGCTTTTGCTTGGCAGATATAATGTGATGTGCATTGACGATTATGATTATGGCAGGCTGGTTCATGATACGTGGATTGCAACAGGTTCACTGTATCAGTGCATGCTCACTGCGTTTGAACAGGTAAAAATTGTTTTCATGAACATACAGGGAGCCTATACTTCCTGCTTCTTAATGTCTATGTGTCCTATGAATTTCTGGTATGACAGCGCATTTGTTGTTCCAATCATTATGATAGGGATGTTTTCCGTATCTTCTTTTTTGCTGGGCAGGCAGATACTTACCAGATGGCTTGGAAGTGATAAATACAGCGCTTCTTTTGTAATGTTTATAATGCTGTTTATGTTTTATCAGGTAATTGAAGCTCCATTTGAGGGTATATACTGGTATAACGGTTCAGTACATTATATATTCATGGAATCGTTATTATTTATAATACTGACACTTGTGTCATGTGCGATTTGGGGAGAAAAGAAAGCTCAGGCGTCCATATGCTGTGCCGCTGCGGCCATAATCGCGCCGATAAATGCGGGATGCAATCTTGTTACTACGCTTCAGGCGGAAGTGCTTTTGCTGCTGCTGTTAATATATGTGTTCATTGCCAAACGCAGCAAACTTATTTTTGCACTTATACCATATCTGACATATACGGCGGGGTTTTTGTGCAACGTACTTGCACCGGGGCACAGGGTAAGGGCGCAGGTAGATACGGCTATTGGATATTCACCAATACCTGCGGTTTTGTTATCATTTTATTATTCAATTGTTTTTATGGTGCAATGGACCTATGTATTTGTGATACTGGTGTGGCTGGCGCTGCTTCCGGTACTGTGGAGGATTGCCAAGGCGTCTGATAAGGATTTCAAGCATCCCGTATTGGTGACTGCCGGTGTGTACTGCATTATATCGGCTATGTTCACGCCGACGTTATACGGTCTGGGAACGGTAGGCTTATCGAGGGTGGATAATATTATCCAGATGGTATATTATCTGAGCCTTATCATACTTACTGTTTACTGGCTTGGATGGATAAGCCATCGTGACAGCGAAGTATCCGGCCGAAATAAAGCAACGTCAGTCGGAAGGCAGCTTGGAACTTTCTTAGAGAGTACCCAAAATATGATGACAGTGTCATTTTTGCTGCTTGTAATGATAGTATGGGCATTTACCGCAGATAAGAACACCTACACAAGTATTTCGGCATTGCGCTCGCTTGTTATCGGAGATGGTAAGGCTTATCATACTGAAGCGATGCAGCGTCATGAACTGTATATCGACGACTCGGTCAGAGATGTAGAGGTAGAGCCTTATTCCATGAAGCCGGCGCTGTTTGATTTTGATGATTTAAGCGAAGACCAATGGTACTGGCTGAATACAGCGGTGACCACGTATTATCATAAACATTCGGTCCGCCTTGTGGAAAAAGACTGATAGATATGAGATTCCGCAGAGCGGAATCATGGAGGTTAGTGTATGGAAAAGGAGAAGCTTAAGCTCCCGAATGTTACGCTGGCGGCAATGAGCAGCGTTAATATTTATGAAACTGTTAAGGCATTGCAGTACAGTATGAGGGGAATTGAATTTGGCGACGTCGTACTGATCACTCACAGAAAGCCCTTTTCCCTGCCAAAAGAGATTCATTATAAGCATACATCAAAGCTGACGAATATAGATGATTTCAATTATAAAATGGTATATGAACTTACAGATTTTATTGATACGGATTATGTATTGCTGGTGCATTATGACGGATTTGTAGTAAATCCCGAAAGCTGGCGTGAGGAATTTCTGGACTATGATTATATCGGCTCACCCTGGCCGCTTCCGAAGAATAATACCACTTACAGAGACGCCAAGGGCAATATCTGCCGTGTAGGCAACAGCGTATCCATACGCAGCAAAAAATTACTGGACTTTCCAAGGCAGGCGAATCTGAAATGGGAAAGAATGGAAGATGGTAATTACAATGAAGATACATTTTTATGTTGTAAATATAAGAATGTGATCGAGGATGCCGGAATGAGCTTTGCCCCAATAGAGGTAGCCAAATATTTTGGTCACGAGCATATGATTCCTGAGATCATGGATGTAGATAAACCCTTCATCTTTCATAAGTGGTGGGGAAGAAATGAACAGTACCCTAAATTCGTAAATCCATTGAAGGTAAGGTGGCAAAAAGTTAAGGATATTATCAGACCGTTTTTGTTCTGGAGAAAACTGAGATAAAAGGAGTAAATAGATGATTTATGACTGCATCCCATTTTTTAATGAATTGGATATTTTAAAACTGCGCCTGCACATCATGGCCCCATACGTGGACAAGTTTGTCATCGAGGAAGCCGCAGTCACATTTTCCGGCGAACCCAAACCGATGATATTTGCGCAAAACCGTAAAATGTTTGCCGAATTTGAGGATAAAATCATATATGTGCCTGTAGAAAAAACGCCATCGGAAATAACCGTTACCCATGAGAGGGATAAGTATCAGAAAAACCAGCTTATTAGGGGACTGGAAAACTGTGACGCAGACGATATTATTATATTCAGTGATGTGGATGAGATTCCTAATCCCAAGGTTCTTAAGGGCGTCATAGAAAATTTTGATGCATCCAAAGTATATCATCTGGCGCAGAGGATGTTTTACTGTTTTCTGAATATGGAAGAAATTTCGGGCAGTCTTTTGTCGATAACAGGCGAGTTTGCAGGTGTACCAAAGAAACAGTGGCTTGGAACCAAGGTTTGCAGTTTCGGGAATCTGCCTGAAGAAGGAATTGTATTTTTGAGGGAAGTGTCGCCTTCGGATGCATCGAGCGTAAGGGTTGCGGACGGCGGCTGGCATTTTGGTTACATGGGCGGCAACGGTGAAAAGAACGTGGCAAGGCGCATCAGTGAGAAGGTTCAGGCAGCCGCGCATCAGGAATATAATGAGGCGAAATATCTTAGGGAAGCAGTGGACAGGCTGTTATGCGGAGGAGATATTTTCGGAAGGGACGCTAAGTTTATTCGTGTGGATATTGACGAAAGCTATCCGGATTATTTGCGTGAACATATGGAAGAATATGATTATCTGATAGCGCCGCCGGTCAGTAAAATAAGAATTGCCTTCAAAAAGGGGATACTCGCGGTTAAAGGCTTTTTGCGTAAGTTGCATGGAAAGCTGGTTTAGAAAGGCATGGTAATTGGCATGAAATCTTATTTAAACTCTTTTTATAATAAGGTTTGGAAGACAAAAATTCCTCAGCTTCTTTTTTATATCGGCTTAACAATCGAGCTGGGAATGGTAATTATTGACAAAAGTAATTACATAAATCCCATAGAGGGGTATTTGTTCAGGCTTACTTTTGCCATTTTTGCACTCAAGCTGCTGCTTACGGAATACAGCCGTAGAGAGTGGATACTAATTGCTTTTACTGAGCTTATCGCCCTTATTTCCTATAGGATTACAGGGAAAAACGATGTAATAAGGATAGTGACGTTTGTTTTTGCCTGTAAAGGTATTCCGCTAAAGCAGATGTTGCGTTACACATTTTATGTGACGTTACTCGGCTGCGTGGCTATAGTGTTTTTATCTGTGACAGGCATTTATGGGGATATGCGGCTTACGACGGATTACGGAAGAGGCTATGATATGTTTGTCCAAAAAGGTTATGTGGAGACCCGCTATACCTTAGGAATGGGACATCCAAATGCGCTTGCAGCCATGTTTCTGATGCTGCTTGCAATGGGAATTTATGTGTTCTCAGAAAGGATGAAATGGTATGTTTATCTTTTCCTTATGCTGTTAAATGTAGGAGTGTACAAACTGACGGATTCCAAGACCTCTATGGCGATTACAACCTGTCTGCTTCTTGCGTCTTTTATTATGAGTTATAGCAAATGGTTTCGTGAGAGAAAGATTGCATATATATGCGGCCTGCTTGCTTTTGTGCTGTGTGTCGGCTTCTCGGTGGATGCGGCGGCAAATGCGCCCAGAGTGAGGAGGGCGGAATGGAGGGAGACTTATTTGTCTTCGTATGGACATGGGGCCAATGCGCATATTGTAGCGTTAATGAGGATTGACCAGAAGATAAACGGAAGAATTCTGGCACTGACAGACAGTGATGATAATAACGGCGCTATTGAAAGCTGGAAACTTTTTTCTTCGCCTAACAATATGGAATACTATTTTGACATGGGCTGGGTGAAGTTATTTTACCGCTACGGCATTATACCGGGAATATTGTACTGTATTGCAAGTCTGGCGCTGCTTTGGAAATTCTATAAAGAAAAGGATGCCTTCGGGCTGGTGATATTTACGGTGATGACAATATATACCGTTGTGGAAGCACATTTGTTTTCCATTTATATCGGCAGGAACTTTATGCTTATGATGATGGGAGCCTATTTCCTGCAGGATAAGACCGGATTAGATAAAAAGGCGGAATCTCTGGCCTGAGAATTGAATTTACTCCCGAAAAATGGTATTCTTATATGATAATATAATTGGTTTCCGAGAGAAAGGCATGGTTATTGCTGTGAACCGAAAAAGGAAAATTATAGAAGGCTATTATCTGCTTTTTACAGACCTTATGAGCATTACAATAGCCTACGTGATTGCAATCTTAATACGTTATCATAAATTCAGCAGGGTTATGGAGCCTGAACTCCACTTTCTGGTGTATATTTGTTTTCTGCTCTTTTGCACCATCTATAGCTTCATGCTCGACTGGAACAGGGAATTTTTGACGAGAGGTATTTTTGTAGAATTTATAGCAGTGCTTAAATTCAATGTTTTTATGCTGCTTGCGGTTGCCAGCCTTCTTTTTATGCTGCAGCAGGGCGAGCGGTTTTCCAGAGGCGTCTGGGGCTATTTTGCCGTATTTGATATGATTATTGTCTGGATGGTGCGCCTTTTTATGAAAAAAGCGCTCAGGGCTTATTTTACATCCAAGTCCAACATTGTCAAAATAATGGTCATTGCCAAAGAAGCGGTTTTGGACAAGACCTTAAGCAGTCTTAAACAAAATCTGGACATCGAGTATGAAATTGTGGCTTTAGCCTGTGTGGATGTTGACAGAAAAGGCGTTGTCATCGGAGGAGTGAAGGTAACGGCCGACGGTTCAAATGTGCTTGAAATTGCAAGGCAGATGCCGCTTGATGAGGTTTTTATCAACCTGCCGGATGAAGATAAGGACTATGTTAAACACATAATATATGATTTGGAATCTATGGGTATAGTCTGCCATTATAATATTGATGTAATTGACAGGATTCAGAAAGAGACGAGGGTAGGAAGATTTGCAGGTTATACTGTTATAACATACTCTCTTAATAATTTTGATTACAGAAGAATGGTGATAAAACGCTTAATTGACATAGTCGGCGGACTGGTTGGGCTTTTAATTACAGCAGTTGCCACGCCGTTTGTCGCGCTTGCCATTAAAATTGATTCTCCGGGGCCGGTATTTTTTGCACAGACCAGAATCGGCAAGAACGGAAGACGTTTTAAGATATACAAATTCCGTTCCATGTACATTGACGCCGAGGAGCGTAAGAAGGAATTGGAGGCTCAGAATGAGATGCAGGGCCTTATGTTTAAGATGGAGAATGACCCGCGTATTACCAAGGTAGGAAAATTCATACGTAAGACAAGCATTGACGAGCTGCCGCAGTTTTATAATATTGTAAAAGGCGATATGAGTTTGGTAGGTACCAGACCGCCTACGGAGGATGAATTTGAGCAGTATAATTCACATTACAGAAGGCGTATCAGCATGACTCCCGGACTGACAGGATTATGGCAGATTAGCGGCCGCAGCGAGATTGTGGATTTTGATGATGTGGTAAAGTATGATTTAGAATACATTGATAACTGGACACTGGGTCTGGATATTAAGATTTTGTGTCAGACAGTATGGGTTGTATTGACCGGTAAAGGTTCAAAGTGAGTAGAAATTGTTATACCTGAAAGGAATCAAACTGAGTGAAAGTTGTTATGATAGGCGCTGACAGGAGCGTACATGGGGGCGTTTCGGCAGTAGTCAACAATTACTATGCTGAAGGTTTGGATGAGAAGGTAGACCTTCTATATATCGGTACTATGATAGATGCAGGTAAATTTCGTAAACTGTTGCGTGCATTTACCTCCTATCTGCGTTTCCTCATAGTCTTGCCGGGAATGGATATACTGCATGTAAATATGGCGTCGGATGCCAGCTTCTACCGTAAACGTATTTTCGTTAATACTGCATCGTTTTTTGGTAAGAAAATACTCATTCATGAGCATGGCGGCGATTTTCAAAATTTTTATTATAAAAGGAATAACGAAAAGGGCAGGGCAGCAATAGGAAAAACCATGAATAAGGCACAGATATTTATAGTGCTTTCAAAATCATGGGCGGATTTTTTTAAACCGATTGTAAGTGAAGAAAAAATTGTAATTCTGGAAAACGCAGTACCTGTTCCGCCTAAACCTAAAACCTCATATGATGACCACAATCTGTTATTTTTGGGGAGATTGTGTAAGGAAAAAGGAATTGAGGAATTGTTCGAAGCGATACCAATCGTTGTTAAGAAATATCCTGATGTAAAATTATATCTTGGCGGCGTATGGGAAGACAATGAACTTAAAAAGAAAGCTGATAAGCTAAGAGAACATGTAGAATACCTTGGCTGGATAGGGCAGGAACAAAAAGAGTTGTACATGGATAAATGCAGTGTTTTTGTACTGCCTACTTACTTCGAGGGACAGCCGGTATCCCTGCTTGAGGCAATGGCAAAAGGGATGGCGGCAATAAGTACGGAAGTTGGCGGAATTCCGCAGATACTTAGAAGCGGGCAGGAAGGAGTATTGATTTCGCCTAAGGACAGTCGGGCTTTGGCAGAGAGCATATGTAATCTGTTGGGGGATACGGATGGTAAGAGACAATACGGTATAAGCGCCAGGGAAAGGGTAGTAAAATCCTACAATATAAGTAAGAGTGTAAAGGACTTGGTTTCGATATATGAAGACCTTGTGAAAGATAAGTAGACGGAAGGACACCCTATGAATAATCATAAATTTAAAATCAGTATTATAGTGCCTGTTTATAACAGCAGTGAATATCTGGAGCAATGTGTTGACAGTATTTTACTGCAGACCTATGAAAATCTGGAATTGCTGCTTATAGATGACGAATCTAAAGACGAAAGCGGTCATATATGCGACAGATACGCGGCCGAAGAAGAGCGGGTAAAAGTCATTCATAAAAAAAACGGCGGCTGCACCGCAGCAAGCATTACCGGTCTTGAGGCAGCAACCGGCGATTATTACATGTTTATTGACAGTGACGATTATGTTGAGAGAGATATGCTTGCAGAGATGGTTAAGCTCTTAATAGGAAAAAAGGGCGAAGTTGTCTGTTGCAATCATATCTTAGAAAAGCAGAAACAGACTGTTCCGGCAGCATCCCTGGCAGCGCCCGGCATATATGAGGGCGCAAAGCTTCAGCGGGAGATTAAGGACCGCCTTCTTGGAAACGAACAGCGGATTGTTCCTATATCCCGCTGTATGAAACTATATGAGAAATCTGTTTTTGAGGGAAATGAGAAATTCTGTGATACCGCAATCCGCATGGGCGAAGATTTTAATCTGGTTTATCCCGCCCTTTTAGACTGCACCAGAATGGTAGTCATGGATAAAGCCTATTACTATCACTACCGCTATGTGGAAACCTCCATGGCGCACTGCTATGATTCGGATATGATGGACAGCGTTAAGCGCTTAGAGAACTTCTTAAGAAAAGTCATAACCGACAAAAAAGTTCCGGACGGCGAACAAGCCATCCGAAAGGAATACTGCTGCATGCTCCTGTTAGTAATGAAAAATGAGCTGCGCAATCCGGATAGAAATTATATGGAAAAGCTTTTGAAGATTTTTAAAGATAAGGATATTAGGGAGATAATCGATAATACGAATATTATAGTGCATGAAAACGCTAACAAGTTATTATATTTCGGTATCAGTCATCCGAATAAGTTGGTTATAATGATTTTGCGTACTATTATGAAAGTGTATGATAAGAAATAATAGCGTTTCCGCGCTCTCACTCAGAAAGGAACAAGGACACAACTTTGAACAATAAACTAACAATGTACCTGCATGGCGGCAGCGGCAACCATGGCTGTGAAGCAATAGTAAACGCCACCTGCCATATGATATCAGACATCCCCAAGCTGCTTGTTACAAACAGCGAAAAAGAGGACAAGTCTTATTCCCTTGAACCATTGTGTGATATTTTACAGGAAAAAAAAATAGACGAACATTTATTGGCTCATGTATGGTATTATGCCTGGAGAGCGCTTTTTCATGACCCGGAATCCTTCATGCGATACCGCTTCGGAGCTGTGCTTGGCAAAAACCTTGCTCCGTTGTATTTATCAATAGGCGGAGATATGTACTGCTATGAGATTTTAAAGAAGGAAGCAATTCTGGCAAACAGCACTTTTAATAAGGCAGGCACCAAAACAATTCTGTGGGGCTGCTCAATAGAGCCGGAGCTGCTAAAAGACGCGGCGTTAGTGGAGGACATGAAGCGGTATACGCTTATTACGGCGAGGGAATCCATTACTAAGAAAGCATTAAATGACGCTGGTGTCATAAACAATGTTAAACTTTTTCCGGACCCGGCATTTGCGTTGAAGCCGCAGGAGATTACGTTACCGGAAGGTTTCATGGAAGGTAAAACAATAGGTATAAATATCAGTCCTATGATAGTTGACTATGAGAAAGAGAAAGGCATTGCGATAGCCAATTATAAGAAGCTTATAGATTATATTTTACAGACCTCGGATAACAGTGTTGCCCTGATACCGCATGTAGTTTGGAAAAATAACGACGACAGGCTGACACTTGCCGAGCTTTATAGCGGCTATGAGAACAATCCAAGGGTTATTCTCTTTCCGGATATGTCGTGTCAGAATATTAAATATGTGATTTCTAAATGCAGGGCTTTTATAGGGGCCAGAACGCATGCGACGATAGCGGCATACTCAAGCGGCGTACCGACGCTGGTTGTAGGATATTCGGTCAAGGCGCTTGGCATTGCAAGGGATATTTTCGGAACTGAGAAAGATTATGTATTGCCGGTGCAGAAATTGCAGACTCCGGAAGAACTCATTCATGCATATGAATGGCTTATGGAAAATGAAGAAACTATACGGACAAGGCTTAAAGAAATTATGCCGGATTACTGCAAAAGGGCAGCAGAAGCAGGAGACGAAATTCGCAGAATATGGAAGCAGGTAGCAATGTAAATTCCAACTTAATCAGTATTATTGTTCCGATTTTTAACGGAGAGAATTATATTGACAGGTGTGTCAGAAGTATTCTGGCGCAAACTTATCCGGACTGGGAACTTCTTTTATTGGACGGCGCATCTTCCGATAAATCGCCTGAGCTTTGTAACGAGTGGCAGAAAAAAGACGGGCGTATACGCGCGATTCTCTCTGATAAGAACAGAGGGGTTTCAGAGGGAAGAAATCAGGGGCTGCGCGAAGCCAAGGGAGCTTATCTGATGTTCGTGGATGTGGATGACTGGCTGCTTCCGGATTGCCTTCAAAGGCTTTATGACGATATACAAAAACCGGGTGTGCAGATAGCGGGCTGTAGTTTTATAAGGTGTACTGATAAAGATTGGGAAACGCAGGAGACGCAGGAAACAGGACTTCCGAATCCGCGTCTGATTGCCGGTAAAGATTTTTTACGTGAGGGGATTCTGGACCATGACACCCGCTGTTGGAGCAAGCTCTATAAACGTCAGGTAATAGAGGGCCACTTTTTTAATGAAGACTATACAATCGGTGAGGACATGCTGTTTGTATGGGATGTGACAAGGAATGCCGAATTAATCAGCTCCAGTGAATATAAGGGTTATTGCTATTACCATAATGAAAACGGAGCTATGCTTAAACGGTTTAGGGAGTCAGACATTGACCAGATACGCTGTTGGCAGTTTTTGTTGGAGCATCTTCAGGAAGAGAATAGAAAAGTAGAAAATAAAAATAAAGAAAATTATGACACTGGTGTCAACTGTGACTCAAACATCATTAGTAAAACCGCATCGATTCTTCTGATATCCTGTATGCTGGTAGTGGGAAAGCTTGCGATTCTTCCAGCAATAGAGCGTAAACAATATGTTCATATCAGAAGACAGTGCAGTAATGTTTTGAAAGAAACTTTGAATATAAAAGGCGCATACGAAGGATTAGACAAAAGTTACCGTTTTAAGGTGCGTTTTTTTAATAGACTCCCTGATTTATATTTGGGGCTCTATCATATTTTAAAGAGAAAGAGATAGCAAAATGGGCAGAGTGCGGCAGGCTGAGAAGAATGTTTTCTTCGGCTATATCAGTAACTTCATCATTCTTGTTATGGGTTTTTACCAGAGAAAAGTGTTTATCATGGTGCTTGGACGAACACTGTTAGACGTAAATACCCTTTATACCGATATCTTAAGCATGTTGTCTCTGGCGGAGCTTGGTATCGGTACGGCCCTTAATTACAGCCTTTATAAACCGGTTGCCGAGCGCGACTACGAGAAAATCAAGTCATATATGAGCCTTTATAAAAAGGCATATCTTACGATTGCGGGCGTAATAGCGGTTATCGGTCTTGCACTTACTCCCTTTTTACAATATATAATTAAAGAAAGCGACAGAGGCGGTATTGCGATAATAGATTTAACGGTTTATTATCTGATTTTCCTGTTTAATACCGTCAGCACTTATTTTGTCGCTTATAAATACAGTCTTGTCAATGCACAGCAGAAAAGCTATATCCAGACCAATATTGCGACTATTACTAAAATTGTAACGGTTTTAGCGCAGATTGTTGTACTTTTTCTGACTGAAAACTTCCTGCTCTTTCTTTTGACGCAGGCGGCAATAGAGCTTATACAGAAGATTTTCGTCAGCATTTATTTTAACCGATTGTATCCGTATCTGCGTGACAAGAATGTGCAGAAGCTTGAGAAAAAAGAAACTGACACGGTTGTCACAAAAAGTAAGGCGCTGATGTTTCATAAAATAGGCGACGTGGCAAGGCTGCAGACAGACAGTATCATAATAACTACCTGCATAAGTGCCAACTGGGTCGGTCTTGTGGGAAATTATACTCTTATCATTAACTATGCTGCTAATTTTGTTAATATTATTTTCAATTCCGTCATTTCGGGATTTGGAAATCTTGTGGCTACGGAGTCAAAAGAAAAGCAGTACAGTGTATTTAAGGTATACCGCTTTGTGGCCTGCTGGCTCTATGGTTTCGCTTCCGTTGGCTTCTGGCTGCTTCTTACGCCGTTTGTGACGGGACTTTATCTGGATGAGAGCTGGATGCTTGCGCAGTCGATACTTTCTTTAATCCTTATAGATTTTTATTTTAAAGGCGGAAGGACCGTACTTTTGAATTTTAAGATTGCGGCGGGTGTTTTTGAACAGGATAAGTTTCTGCCTTTGATTCAGGGCGGTATCAATCTGGTGATTTCGATTGTTGGCGCTAAATGTATCGGGCTTGCGGGTGT
The DNA here is from genome assembly GCA_947174705.1 of uncultured Lachnospiraceae bacterium. Lineage (GTDB taxonomy): Bacteria > Bacillota > Clostridia > Lachnospirales > Lachnospiraceae > UBA3282. The sequence continues at coordinate 21,846 of CAMWKB010000001.1, read as the reverse complement.
ATATATAGGAACCGTGATTTCCGGAATCCTCGCTAATTTAATCCGCCCGGTAATAGTTTACCGCGATTGTTTTTCTATGAGTTCATGGGATTATTTTAAGGATTCCGTTAAATATATCAGTGTAATCCTTATGATTCTTTTACTTTTGATACCGGTTAAGAATCTTTTGCTCGTACAGGTCAATATATTGACTTTTGGGCTTATGGCAATTATTATTACGATAATATATAACACTATTTTCTTGTTCATATTTAGAAAAAGTGCGGAATTTAAATATCTATGGAATATAGTGATGCAGAAGATTAAAAAAGCGTAAGTTTTTGGGGAACGGAGAAGCCTATGCAAGATAAAATGATGAGCACGGAAAGAATGTCGATGGCGGACAATGCCTGTGACGAACTTCTGTCGTATGGCATTTGGAACGCGAATACTAAGTTTAAAAACTTTATAAGGAAATATCTGCTTGGTAAACAAATCGCACCGGAGGATAGAATATTCTGGCCTACCGGTCTTATTGCCGACGCATTATGGCGGAGCAGAAACGATGCTGCGTCCGCACTGCAAAATAAAATAGACGAGAGCTTATATGCATATTTTGAAAGATGGGTAAAAAAAGGAAGTCCGGTGTTTTATCTGGATGATTTGCTTTCCGGAGAAACTTTTCTGGGCATATATGAAGAATATATTGACAATAAATTATCAAGCATAATAAATAAGAAAAATGAAGCGGTTTTCAAGAACGCGATTGACAAGCTTGCGGAATTTGCCCTTGCTTATCCGACGGACGAGCTCGGGGGTCTGCCCTACCGCCCTTCGCAGGGAAACGGACACATATATGTTGATTCTATAGGACTTGCCTGTCCGTTTTTATATGAATACGGAAGATTTAATAAAAAAAGTGAGTATATGGAACTTGCCATAAAACAGATTGCAAATTTTCTGGCATATGGTATCGATGCGTCTACCGGACTGCCATATCACGGATATGACGTGGCAACAGGGACAAAGTATGGCATTATAGGCTGGGGGCGTGCCGTAGGCTGGCTGCTTCGTGGAATGACAGGCTGCATGGGCAGTGAATACGGGGAAGAAAAGTTATTAGAATTTTATATAAAATTGACCGATTCGGTCATTAAATGGCAACGTAAAGACGGATATTTTTCATGGCAGCTTCAGGCGTTGGAGGGACCGGCAGATACATCGGCTACCGCAATGATATGCCTGTCGCTAAGCGAGGGGATTAAGAGACAGTTCCTTATAGGAAAAAATTATGGGAAAGTATTGGAGCTTGGAATCCGGGCAATCCGAAAATCCATCAAAAACGGAAGGGTATACGACTGCTCAGGGGAATGTGAGGGCTTTTCGCAGTATCCCCAGAAATATGGGGCTTATCCGTGGGCGCTTGCACCGGCGCTGCAGATTTTGGATGTGTCGATTGGAGATTTGGATGATGGGTTTAAGATGTATCGGTTGACGCCGGAAGCGTAGGAAGATGTTCGCGATTGTCGAATAAGATTTAGTGTAGTTATAGGAAGGTGAGACTTTAGATGGTAATAGTTAAAGTTATGGGTGGGCTGGGGAATCAGCTGCAGCAATATGCCCTGTATAAGAAGTTAGAGAGCATGGGAAAGGATGTCCGTCTGGATGTCTCATGGTTTAAGAATGATGATTTACAAGAGGAAGTTTTGGCAAAAAGAGAGTTAGAACTGGATAATTTTGATGGGGTTTCATATAAAGAAGCGACGCCGGAGGAAGTCAGGAGTGTGCGGGGATGGACTTTGGATGAAAAGGAGCCTTTTAAGTTAAAATTGAAAAGGAAGCTGATGCCGGCTTCTAATATGATTTTTGCAGAAAGCGATATGTATCATGGGCAGGTGTTTGAGTTTACTGACAAGTATCTGGAAGGGTACTGGGCTTGTGAAAAGTATTATGCGGATATACTTCCGAAGCTAAGGCAGGAAATACATTTTCCACAGATTAAGGACAATGCGGTTGCTTCGCAGAATGAGGCGCTGATTCATAAAATGGAAGAAACTGATTCCGTAAGCGTTCATATCAGGCGGGGCGATTATCTTGACGCAACAAATCGTGTAATATTTGGAGGGATATGTACGCAGGATTACTATAAGGCGGCAATTGCATATATTAAAGAACTCAATCCTAACGCGACGTTTTTCTTTTTCTCGGATGATATATCATATGTGAGGGAACACTATCAGGATAGCAGCTATGAGATAGTAGATTGTAATCATGGAGAGAATAGTTTATATGATATGATGCTGATGAGCCATTGTAAACATAATATATGTGCGAACAGCACTTTCAGCTTCTGGGGAGCAAGACTGAATCAGGGAGCAGATAAGATTATGATTCGTCCATCCATTCATAAGAATATGCAGGTTTGTATTCCGGAGCAGATGCAGGAGCTTTGGAAAGGCTGGGTACTCATTACACCGCAGGGAAAAGTAGTGGGAGGAGAGCATTGAAGAAAATAACTCTGGAAGAACTTTTTTATTTTGCTTTTTTCATACTATTATCTATTACAAAAGGACTTGGCTTTTATGAAGGGCAGGCTTTATTCAAACTGCTTGTCATACCGGCGTTTATTTGTGTTCTAATAAAAATTTTTATCACACCGTATACCAAAAAACAGTGGGCGTTGCAGCTTGTACTTTTATCTTTAAGCGCCCTTATCTACTACGAGTCAAGGTCGCTTGGAATCTTATTTATCATGTTTACAATACTCGGTATGAAAGATATTTCTGTGAAAAAAGTATTTAAGATTGGATTGTATACGTGGTCTGCGTGCGCTGTAGTTCTTAGTATATTTTCTTTTTTCAGACTGGAACACACTATATACAGAGTACATCCTAAGATGGGTCTTGGCCCGATATTCCGTTGGAGTCTTGGGTTCACTCACCCAAATATTCTGCATATTACTTACTTTGTATTATGCGCCTATATCATCTATGAACTTGCAGAAAATTATACGCTTAAGCACTTTGTACTACTGATGTTTGGGAATTTGCTGGTGTTTGTTTATTCTGTCAGCTATACCGGTTTTGGCATTACGGCGCTTCTTCTTGCAGGCGGTCTTTATATAAAAGTAAGACCGAAATTTAATCTGCTTGAAAAAGCAGCTGCAAATTTATTGCTGCCGGTAATCATTATTGTTTCGTTTGTATTGCCGCTTCTGTATGATATGAAATGGGTACAGAAGCTCAATGACATACTGAGCTCCAGGATTTTACTTGCAAAACTTTTTCTGATACCAGAATATGTAAGCCTGTTCGGTGTAAAAACGGCAGATGTGGTGACCGCTTCCATTACTTTGGACAGCTCCTATATATGGGGATTCATAAACTACGGAATTATTCCTTTTACACTATTTATGCTTGCCTATCTTATCCTGATTGCAGACTACAGCCATAGGCAGAAAACAAGGGAGCTGCTTATTATAATCAGCTTCGTAGTTGCAGGTTTTACAGAACAGCTGTTATTTAATACATCTTTTAAAAATATAACACTTTTCTTTTTAGGAGAGCTTTTATTCAGGCAAAAAGAAGATGCTAAAGAATATTGCTTGTTTCCGGCGTTGCAGCGCAGTATAGAGCTGCCTGTTAAGCGTTTAAATATAACAATGCCCAGGCTGAAAAAATGCGCCGTATATGTCCTCGCGGGTGCGGTTATCGGCGTTATCCTATGCACCTTTATCAGAACGGAACCAAAAGGTTATATCGTACCCAGGGCCTATACGGATGGTTATGCTAAAGATTCTTCTATATGTCTGGAAAGTGATAAACCGGCAGATTATGACGGGTATGTCATAATGAACTATAAGGATGCTGAAACACCGATGCAGATTGTGGAAGGGAATGTGGTCTGGCTTGAGACAGTGCGGTACTTCCTGGGGAGTATAATAATCGGCATGGTGGCCGGCTATCTGATATGTACGTTGTGTGCGAATGTTAAAAGTGGCGTGAAAGGGCAGGGGTAGTGATGGCCTGAGGGGATAAAAAATTTACATGTGATGGCGGCTGCGTCGGTGATGACTGTGGGGCTGGCGCTGTACGGGAATAAGAAGTTCTAAACATTCCCGTATGGGTCGTGATAGCCGGACGCAACCGGCGCAGATTCGCCATCCATGGCTCAACTGCGCCTTTTCAAATATCGTGTTTTGAAATTGCTGATTATAGAAGGGAATGTTAAGAACTACTAAATTCCCTCCCAAAGCAGCCCCACAGTAACCACCGACGCAGCCGCCATCACATGTAAATTTTTTAGTATATTTAGCCCCTCAATACCCATGGTGACAGGAGAGTGAGTGAGGGGCGGGGGACACATATGATGCTAAGCGAGGCCCTATGTAGGCGCCGGCACTTGGCGAGGTATTTTCGAGCCTAGTACCGCTGCGCCGAAGTCGGAGCGCAAGCGTGCCGAGTGTGCATCATATGTGTCCCCCGCCCCGGGCCCCTTAGATTGTCCCCATGCTGATTTTGTGAAAAGGAAGATGAAAAATGAGTAAGGATTTAAAGTACTGCAGAATTTTAAAAACTGACATTAATGTCACAAATATGGAAGACACGATTAGTTATATCACCGAAAATCTGGACGCATTAAAAGGTGATTATATCTGTGTATCAAATGTGCATACGACAGTGATGTCATATCGTGATAAAGAGTATAGGAAGATTCAAAACAGTGCGGCTATGGCGCTGCCTGACGGACAGCCGCTTTCAATCGTAAGCCGTATGAAGGGGCATCATGAAGCCCGCAGGGTGCCGGGGCCGGATTTGATGCCGGCGATATTAAAGTTGTCTGAAGAAACGGGCTACACTCATTATTTTTACGGAAGTACGGAACATACTCTTGCAGAGTTGAAAAAAGCGATTTTGAAGGCATATCCTAAACTTCAGATTGCAGGAATGTATGCGCCGCCTTTTAGGGAATTGACGAAGGAAGAAGATGAACAGATAGTAGCTGAGATTAATGAGACCAAGCCGGATTTTGTATGGGTGGCTCTTGGGGCTCCTAAGCAGGAAATCTGGATGTATCAGCATAAAGGCAGAGTAAACGGGCTGATGCTTGGAGTGGGGGCAGCGTTTGATTTTATTGCCGGAACAGTGAAACGTGCTCCGATGTGGATGCAGAAATTGTGTCTGGAATGGGTGTACCGTATCATGCAGGACCCTAAGCGCATGATACCAAGATACCTTAGTACGAATTTTGCCTTTCTTTATCATACTCATAGAGAGATAAGGGAGTTAAATAAGAAGAGGAAATATAAGAAAAAGCTAAAAGGCAGCAAGCGTTTGAGAATAGCGATGATTGGACACAAGAGAATTCCGTCAAGGGAGGGCGGAATAGAAATTGTGGTGGATGAGTTATCTGTAAGACTGGCGGCAATGGGACATAAAGTGGACGCTTATAACAGATACGGGCATCATGTGTCGGGTAAAAAGTATGATGACGAGTATGGAGTTGGCGACAGAAAGTATTATAAGGGAATCAGAATTCGCATAATTCCCACTTTCAAAAGCAGTAAGCTCAATGCGATTGTGTATTCATTTCTGGCAACGGTCAGGGCGTTATTTACACCCTATGACGTTATGCATTATCATGCGGAAGGCCCCTGCGCTATGTTATGGATACCTAAGCTGTTTGGAAAAAGGATAGTGGTAACGGTTCATGGACTGGACTGGCAGCGGGCGAAATGGGGACGGTTTGCATCTTTTGTAATAAAATTCGGTGAAAAGATGGCGGCAAAGTATGCCGACGAGGTTATAGTTTTATCTAAGAATGTGCAAGACTATTTTAAAGATACTTATGGACGGGATACCGTTTATATTCCGAATGGTATAAGCAGACCTGAAAAACGCAAAGCGGAGTTGATAACCGAGAAGTATGGGCTTGAGGAGAACGGCTATTTCCTTTTCCTTGCAAGAATCGTACCGGAGAAGGGAATACATTATCTGATAGAGGCTTTCCGCGGCATAGATACTGATAAGAAGCTGGTAATTGCAGGCGGCAGCAGTCAGGCCTATGATTATATGGAGAAGATTTACCGCATGGCCGGTGAGGATGAACGTGTTATCATGACCGACTTTGTACAGGGACAGATGTTGGAAGAATTGTATTCCAACGCATATGCGTTTGTCTTGCCGAGTGATGTGGAAGGAATGTCACTTTCACTTTTAGAGGCAATGAGCTATGGCGATTGCTGTCTGGTGAGCGATATCTGCGAAAATACAGAAGTGACGCAGGATATGGCGCTTACATTTAAAAAAGGAAATGTGGATGATTTGCGGGATAAGCTGGAATTTATGCTTCAAAATCCTAATAAAGTGGAAGAATATAAGAGACATAGCAGTGATTATATATGCGGTAAGTATAACTGGGATGACGTTGTGAAACAGACAGTGGAGGTTTATCGCAGGTTTTGAGCAAAGCATGGGAGTAAGTATGAAAATATTAATGGTAAATAAATTTCTCTATCCAAACGGCGGCTCGGAGACCTATATTTATGAGTTGGGTAAGCAGCTTGCGGATATGGGACATGAAGTGCAGTATTTTGGTATGGAGCATAAGTGGCGGATTGTAGGAAACAATGCGCGCAGCTATACGTCGGCTATGGATTTTCATACCGGCGGGCTGCAGAAACTTCTGTATCCTTTTAAAATTATTTATTCGGTGGAAGCGCGGAAGAAGATCAGACTTGTTTTGCAGGATTTTGAGCCGGATGTGGTGCACCTTAACAACATAAATTTTCAGCTTACGCCGTCAATCATATATGAAATAAGGGATTTTGAAAAGAAGCATAAGAAGCATATCAAGATAGTCTTTACGGCGCATGATTATCAGTGGGTGTGCCCTAATCATATGATGGTAATTCCGGGCAGCGGGGAACTGTGCTTTGCCTGCAAAGGCGGTAAATTTACAAATTGTACAAAAAACAGATGTATTCATGGTTCCAAGATAAAAAGTCTGCTCGGAAGTATGGAGGCGTTTTATTATAAATGGCGAAAGACTTACGGGCTTGTGGACGTAATCATATGTCCAAGTGAATTTATGAAAAGGCAGTTGGATACAGACCCGCTTCTTGCGAAGAAGACGGTAATGATGCACAATTTTATGCCGAAATCAGATGTGCTTAGAGATTCGACTGTAGATTTGCAAAAAGAACAACCTCAGGAAACTCAGCCGGAAGAAAACAATGTATGGCAGCGGTTAGAAGCAAAACTACCGAAACGCTATGTATTGTATTTTGGCCGTTTTACTCAGGAAAAAGGCGTAGGAACTTTATTAAACGTATGCAGAAACCTGCCGCAGATTAACTTTGTCTTTGCGGGAACAGGCGAGCTCGCAGATGAGATAAATAAACTGCCTAATGCGCAAAATGTAGGTTTTGTAAGCGGCACGGCATTACAAAAGCTGATCGCAAAGGCTGAGTTTAGCATCTATCCTTCGCAGTGGTATGAAAATTGTCCTTTTTCGGTAATGGAATCGCAGATTTACGGAACGCCTGTTATAGCGTCCGATATCGGTGGTATACCGGAGCTTATAGGAGACGGATATACCGGAGAACTTTTTGAGCCGGCCAACCAGACGCAGCTTGAAGAAAAAATAGAAAGACTTTGGACACAGCCGGAATTGTGTCTGAAATATCGGGAAAACTGTAAAAATATAAAATTCGATACAACTTTGGAATATTGTGGTAAAATAGTAAATGACATATATTTGTAGATTTATGGAAAGCAGGTAAAAAATATTGGCAAGAAGAACTTTGTATGGAACTGTCATTGTGACATATAGATGTAATGCGCATTGTAATATGTGTGACTGCTTCAGGGACCCTACCAGACCGGAGGAAGAAATTACCCTGGATGATATAAAGAAACTGCCGGAAATGGCATTTACGAATATTACCGGCGGAGAGCCTTTTATCAGACAGGACATACCCGATATAGTCAGAGAACTGTATAAAAAATCTGACAGGATTGTCATTTCTACAAACGGATACTTTACGGACAGGATTATCGCGCTTTGCAAAGAGTTTCCGAAGGTAGGCATACGAATCAGCATAGAGGGCCTGCAGGAGACAAACGATGCCATAAGAGGTATTCCCGACGGCTTTAACAGAGGTTATAACACACTTAAAACATTGGTTGAGATGAAACATCCGGATGTCGGTTTCGGTATGACGGTGCAGGATATGAACTGTGAGGACCTTGTACCGCTTTATAATATTGCAAATGATATGGGAATGGAATTTGCGACGGCAACACTGCACAACTCTTTTTATTTCAGAAAGACGGACAATAAGATTGACGATAAGTTAAAAGTAGCGCAGAATTTTGAAAAACTGATAAATGAGCTTTTAAAGAGCAACTCTCCTAAGAAGTGGTTCCGAGCGTACTTCAATCACGGACTTATTAATTATATATACGGTAATAAGAGGCTTCTGCCCTGTGATATGTCGAAGAACGCATTTTTTATAGATCCGTTCTGCGACGTAATCCCATGCAACGGTATGGAGAAAAAGGCGGTTATGGGAAATCTGCGTGAGCAAAGCTGGGACGAGCTGTGGAATTCCAAGCAGGCTCAGGAAGTCCGCCGGTGTACAAAGAACTGCGACAGAAACTGCTGGATGATAGGAAGCGCTTCGCCTGCTATGCATAAGTATATCTGGGTGCCGGCGTGGTGGGTAGTTAAACATAAATTTTTGAAGGGCGGGAAGTATAGTCTGAATGAAAATAGTTATTTGCGGAAGTGATTTCAAGAGGTACGAATCCACGTAAAATGAACAAGCATTTATAGAGGAGAAACCAACAACGCTGATGGGACGCATACAAAATAAAATAAAACAATTAAAATTTGCGATATATTGTTATAAAAAAGGTCAGGACGCACGGTTTGTAAGAACTGTAAAACAGCTTAGCAGCAAAAATAATCTGGTTTACGTGGAATCGTATGGAAATGAGCAGAATTCCGACACTGTCTTTTTTATTGACATGGAAGAGTCACATTCCGGTTTTTTTGCGGAGCATAACCGGGTGCTTGCGTTGTTGTATTTTGCGGATAAGTATGATATGAAGCCTGTGGTGAAGCATCATGAAGGCTACTGTTATGCGGAGAAGCATCCTGTAAACGGCACGACGAATCCGTTTGAGTATTATTTTGAGCAGCCGGCAGGAATCGGTCTTAAGGAGCTTAAAACATATAAGCGGGTGTTTAGAAGCAGAAAAGAGAACAGTTATGAAGTGAATAAACTCTGTGAAGACCCCAACGGATATACCAGAAGCGAACAGTACTTAAATGAGATGGCAAGGATTACGGCTAAATATATCCGCCTTAATTCTATAGTAAAAGAAAAAATGGATAGGGAAATGGGCGCGCTTCTTGGAGACGCTAAGGCATTGGCAGTGCATATAAGAGGAACGGATTTTAAGCAGAATTTTAACGGACATCCGGTAAGCGTGGGCACCGATGAGTACTTAGAAACGACCGTCCAAGTATTTGAAAAGGGCGCTTACGAAAAAGTTTTTTTGGCGACGGATGACAGCGCGGCGATAGAAAAATACCGGAAACAGTTTGGGGATAAGCTGGTATTTTATCAGGATGTAGTGCGAAGCGACGGTGACGATACCGTTATGCACAGCGAGGTACAAAGGGAAAACCACCATTATTTGTTAGGCTATGAGGTGCTTAGGGATATGTATACGCTGGCAGCATGCGACGGCCTGATAGCAGGTCTGTCCCAGGTAAGCTATGCGGCGAGGATACAGAAAAAGAGTGTTGGAAAAGAGTACGGCGACTTAGTAATTCTGGATAAGGGAATTAATTATCATAAGAAAAATAACTGTCCTTCGTAGGAAGTTGAAAAAGGGAGTAAAATCTGCAATGATAAAACAGTTATCATATATTTTTAACCGTAAAGAAAAAATCAAAATTGCGATACTATTTGCAGCGGCGCTTATTGGCAGCATACTTGAGTGTGCCAGCGTAGGAATTTTCCAGCCGTTTGTAGAGTTGTTCATGGACCCGTCAGCGGTAGAAAAAAATCAATATCTTTATTATGTCTATAAATTATTTGATTTTAGCTCGTCAAGAGACTTCCTAAGCGCTATGGCAGTTGGGATTATGATTATCTTTGTGGTGAAGAATGTATATCTCATCATTGAAAAATATGCAATCTATACGTTTTCTTACAATGTTCAGATGAAGATATCCACAGGTCTGCTTAAGGCTTATGTAAGTGAGCCTTATACTTTTCATTTAAATAAAAATATTTCAGTGCTTCAAAGAAGCGTTCAGGAAGATTCAGACCTTTTTACCAAGGCAATCATACACTTTATGGAGCTGGTTGTAGAAGTTATGGTGTGTGTGGCACTTGGAATTTATCTTTTTGATGTCAGCCATTCCATAACCGTTATTGTAGTCGGGCTTCTCATTATCTGCGTAGGCGTATTTACGTCGATATCCAGGAAGTTTGCAAGAGAGCTTGGAAAAGACGCACAGGGTTACAAGGCAAAACTATATCAGTGGATGAATCAGTCGCTTGGCGGCATTAAGGAAGTGAAGGTCCTTAACAGGGAAATGTTTTTCATAAATTCATATTCGGGCTATTTTAAAAAGTATGTTAAAGGACTTAAAATCAGCAGACTCATAGGCGTTATTCCCAAATATATAGTGGAAATGGTAAGCATAGTCGGACTTTTGATTGCGCTTATAGTTAAAATAAATTATGGGCAGTCAGAGGACCTTGCAACATTTGTCCCACAGCTTTCGTCTTTTGCGGTTGCGGCGTTCAGACTGCTGCCGTCGATTGGACGTATTAACGAGCATGTTACAGGTATTATGTATGCGGCGCCTTCCATTGAATTAGTCTACCATGATTTAAAAGAGGTGCAGGATATCAAGAGTCTGGAGTCCTGCGAAGAAGGCGTTTTGACACTGGAAAAAGAAATCGTAATTAGGGATGTATGTTATCACTATCCCGATAACGACGAAAACGTCATTAATTATGCGAATTTCACAATCAAAAAAGGCCAGACGGTTGCGCTTATCGGTGAATCGGGGGCTGGTAAAACCACCATGGCGGATATTATTTTGGGCGTGCTCACTCCGCAGTATGGTAAGATCAAAGCAGATGGCGTAAATATTTTTAAAAATATGGATATATGGCATCATGGAATCGGTTATATTCCGCAGACGATATACTTATCAGATGATACAATTCGCAACAATGTAGCATTTGGAGTGGAAGAAGACCGGATAGATGACAGTGCGGTAGAGAATGCACTTAGAAAAGCGCAGCTTTGGAATTTTGTTGAAGGCTTAGCTGACGGTCTTGAAACCTTTGTAGGTGACAGGGGTGTCAGATTATCCGGAGGACAGAGACAGCGTATCGGTATAGCAAGAGCGCTTTATCATGACCCTGAAATCTTAATTCTGGACGAAGCTACATCTGCGCTGGATAACGATACTGAGGCAGCGGTAATGGAAGCTATAGAAAATCTCCATGGTGAGAAGACTATGATCATTATAGCGCACAGGCTGACGACAATACGCAACGCGGATATGATATATGAAGTTGTGGATGGCAAGGTAGAGCAGAGAAACAAGAAGGACGTGCTAAAATAATTATGAAAAAAGCGGTTAAAAAAATACTGGCACAAGCGGACTATCTCTTATACCGTATAGGGATCAAAAAGGGTGTTGTAAGAGTGGACACAATAGATGAGACGATTGAAGAGCTGCTTCATACGCAAAAAAGTATTGTGAGGTTCGGCGACGGCGAAATTACTATGATCAGAGGAAGGGATCTTGCTTTTCAGAAAGTGAATCCGGAGATTTCAGCGGGATTGAAACGTATTCTTGAATATGATGATGACAGATTAATTGTAGCGATACCGGATATATTCGGAGATTTACGTATATATCGGAAAGACAGCAGATATTTCTGGAAGGATCACCTGCTTTTTAGCAGAAAAGTATATTTGGAGAGTTGTAATGATAAAAGAAAATATGGCAATGCCTATATATCCAGATTTTATTATCCTATGGAGGATAAGAGCAAATGTGCGGAATGGATTGAAAGCATAAAGCAAATCTGGAAGGATAAAGATGTAGTTGTAGTAGAGGGAGAGAGAACTCACAACGGGGTAGGAAATGATTTATTAAGCACGGCAAAAAGTATAGAGCGGATAATCGGACCAAGTACACAGGCATATGCGAAAGTGGATGAAATACTGGAATGTTGTAAAACGTATCCTAAGGATAAGCTTTTTTTAATTTCATTAGGAATTGCGGCTAAATTTCTTACTGAGAAATTATTTTTGGAAGGATACCGGGTATTGGATATCGGGCATCTTGATATGGAGTATGAGTGGTATCTTAGTAAGGCACAGTCCAAGGAATCGATACCTAAACACGATGTTATAGGAGAAGAAGCAAATAGAAATGCCGGATATCAGGAATATCTTTCACAGATTAAACACAGGGTTATATAGAGCCGGATAAAGGAGTAGGATAAGCGGTATGAAAGTATTATATATGTCTCACAGATATCATACGAATCAGACTACTATTATGAAGGGCTGGAAAGAAAACGGACATGAAGTCAGGTTTTTGAGCCAGTATAGAGGTAAAGTAGAAGATTATACTTATGTAAAGCCTATTGTGGTCGGATACTCCAAACTCTTTATGGCATTTGATTATATTTATGTGCATTTTTTGAAAAGAAAAGATCCGGCGGCAATAGATATGAAACTGAAACTGGGAATTCCGCCGCTTTTTAAGCTGGCTAAATATATAAAAGAATTCAACCCTGATCTTGCTATTATTAGAGAACGTTCCATATATACAATCTGTATGAATGCTATCTGTAAGCATTATAAAATACCAACGATCATATATAACCTGAGTCCGGTATGGGATAAACCTAAGAAGATGGACTTGGCACATAAGATTGTCTGGAAACTTACGCCCAAGTACAGGATTACTCCGACTAACCTGGTGGGAATAGATTTTACCGGGCTTGTCAAGGATGAGAATGCATACTGGGCGCCGTTTTTAATGGAGCCGCAGGTTCCGCCGGAAGAGAAAACATACTTTGCGAATAACCGGGTTAACATATTTTGCATCGGTAAATATCAGGAGCGTAAGAATCATCAGATGATGATAGAAGCGGTAGAAGAATTACTTCCTAAATATGACCTGCATCTTACGATTGCCGGAGAAATATCAAATCATTTTCATGAGGAATACTTTAAAAAAGTAAATGATTATGTAAAGGCTCATAACTTGGAAGATAGATTGACTTTCTTGGTCAATCTGAACAGGGAGGCCGTAGCGCAGGAGTATAAAAAGGCGGATGTCTATGTGGTGCCGAGTACAGGCGAGCCTGCATCTATTACCGTCATAGAAGCAATGGCACATTCAGTTCCGGCAATCAGCGGAAGTGACAATGGAACCGCAAGTTATATAGATTACGGCAAGACCGGATATGTTTTTGAAGACAATAATAAGGCTGATTTAAAGGACAAGCTGGAGAAGATAATATGCGACAGGGAAAATCTTGTTAAAATGGGTGCTGCGGGATACCGGCATGTGAAAGACAATTTTCAGTTTAGAAATTATTATGGACAGATTGAGGAGATTTTAAAGAGGCAGAGGCAGAAGTAGGAGATAAGGATTAATATGGTTAAAATTATAGCTGATAAAAAGCTTAACGATAAGTCCGGTAAAAAGTTGAACTATTCCCGGTTAATAGATCTTCTGTTTATAGTACTCATTTTTATTGTTTGTTTGTGGGATGTAGGTTCTCTTGAGAGAATAAGAGTAGTAGATGACGGATTTTGTTACTGGGGGATTGCGGCAAATATTTCAGGATATGACTGGTCAGATTTAATATCCGCATCTGCATATTATTCGTATGGATATAGTCTGATTCTGGTGCCGCTATTCTGGCTGAACAGGCTGGGCCTTTCTATGGCACTCATATATCGAATTGCGATTGTGCTAAACGCCTGCTTTTTAAGTGGGTGCTATTTAATGGCATTATATATGCTGAGAGAATTATTTAAGGATATTCCTGATTGGCTTAAGCAAATCATAAGCCTTTTTGTTACATTATATATAGGAAATACAGCGCAAATGGGCCTTGCATGGCCTGAAGTTTTTTTGTGCTTCATGTTTTGGTGCGTAATAGTTTTTTTATACAGGGTTATTAAGAATCCGGGTTATTTGAATATCTTAGGGCTTGCGGCAACTTCGGCTGAATTATTTGCCGCCCATATGAGAACGATCGGTGTTGTGATTGCGGTTTGTTTGGTTATTTTTAGTTTTTTTGTAAGCCGCAGGAAGGAAATTAATAAAAAATATATTTTTTATACATTAGCGCTCTTTGTTTTTTTCTTTTCGCTGGTATTCATATTCAAATACTATGTAACAAATTATATATATCTTGGTACTGCGGTTAATTCTTCCAATAATATTCAGGCTAATGTAAACCGTGTCGGAAGATTAATGAGTCTGAGGGGAATTTTGGATTTGGCGGTAAGCGCCATCGGAAAATTTTATTATATAAGCGCTGCGACGTTTATCTTAGCGCTGATTGGGGCATTAACGGTTCTTTTTTGTATTGCCGCAAGCTTGAAAAAAAGAGGAAAAACTTCTAAAGGAGAAAAGTGGCAGTTAAAGGAATGGATGATGGTGTTTGCGCTGTTATCTTTCCTGGCTGAAATCGGAATAGAGTCGATATTTAACTGCAAACCGTTTTTCAGGACGATGGAGGCTGTTGTACGGGATGATGCACTTGCATTTGGACGCTACGCAGATTTTGTTCAGGGGCCTATGATCATATTGGGTATATGGGCTGTATGTCGTATTAAGGAACATTATAAGGAAATTATTTTGGGGATTTTGATATCTATTGGAAGTTCGTTAATTATTCAATTTTTTTATGATATACTGGCATTTCGAAAAGGAACAAGCACAGTTGGTTTCAGATTTGCCGCCTCACCATGGCTGGCTATTGTAGCAGATGGGCATAAGACTGACTTTGCCTGTTATGTTATGCTGCTAAGTATAGGGATTCTTCTTATAATGTGTATTGAAAGGCTTATACCTGCATTTAAGTGGTATAGTTTTGGGGCTATACTGCTGGTTTTGGCTGCAGTATGGAGCGTTTGCGGAATAGCAGGAGGAATGGAATATACGGAATCCAAAATAAATAAGAAAAAGGCGGTAGATACGGTTGCAAAGATAATAGAGACAACCGGGCATGATGTGCCTGTTTATATGGTCGGAGGCGCCAATACCGAAGTAAAGATTCTGCAATGGCTTCTTGCAAATCGTAGTATTCATACGTGCGAGACTGAGGATATTAATGAGATTGACACCGCACATGCAGTTATACTTGGAAATTCTTCAAATACGGAAGTAATGAGTGAAATCAGTGAAACATTGGACTTTTTGTATGATTCGGGTAATATTTCCGTATTTGCCAATCCGGGCAGTGAATATTATAATGATATATCTTCCAAGGCAGAAGAGATGGCGCGTGAGGCAGATCCTACAATAAATAATATCTCTCTGGCTGACGTATCGACAGAGCTTAGTTATACCAAAGTAAATGGGAGTCTGTATTATAACTATGAGGCATCTGACGGTGGATATATGACAGGAAACATGGGTGTGCAGCTTCAGGATGGCATATATGAATTTACTATTGATGTAAGAGCTCAGGAATGTGAAAAAGATACTGAGATTGGATATATTACAGTGGGAGATTCAAGTGGTAATATTCAATATACCCAGGTTTTAAATGCAAATGATTTCATGGAAAAGGCACGACAGAATATAAAGGTCTACGTAGAAGTAAAAGATTGGGAAGAACCATTCATAGGCTTTTATACCTATGGTAATGCAGCTGTAAGGATATACAATATCTCATACCGGAAAAAAGAAGGAAACCTTCAACTGGATTCAGAGGAGATGTTGAATATTGCTGAA
This sequence comes from uncultured Lachnospiraceae bacterium, assembly GCA_947174705.1. Lineage (GTDB taxonomy): Bacteria > Bacillota > Clostridia > Lachnospirales > Lachnospiraceae > UBA3282. The sequence continues at coordinate 5,829 of CAMWKB010000001.1, read as the reverse complement.
TTTGTAAGAGGACAGGATAAAAAGGAGATATATTATATAGATAGTGATAACAGCGCTCTGACAGGATTTCCGCGCTGGGAATATGGGAAATTAAACTATCTGCCGGGTAAAATGCTTGAGTTTAAAACATATTTTGAGGAAGCATATTATCTTGTTGAGAAAACGGATATGGATGTTATAAATGTTTTTAGAAATGAAATGCAGGAAGTTCTGGAAACGGAAGGATATATGGTGTTTGTCGCAACTAACTGATTAATAAATTTGACAATAGGTGGTTTACATTATATTATGTAACGTAATAGTCTATTAACATATTTGAAAAGGATTGAAAGGAAAATATTTATGTTTGAATTTACAAGTACCTCGGCGCCGTTTCTGATTACAGGTTTCATGTCAGTACTTTTGCTGCTCGGTGTAGTTCTCAGGAGAGTAGTTCCGTTTTTTCGTAAAACGATCATGCCGGCAAGTATTATTGCAGGACTTATTGGTTTCGTACTGATTAATGTAGGAATTATTCCAATTGAGCAGAGCGTTTTTGAGACGGTTTCATTTCACTTGCTGAATCTTAGTTTTATGTCAATCAGTCTTGCTACGACAAGAAAAGCAGTGGATAAAAAAGAGGGAAAGAATGAGAGGAATGTAAGAGGCGGTCTTTGGCTGGCGCTTATGTGGGGAGCATTGATTTCCGTACAGATTGTAGTAGCAGGTGTAATTGCAATATTGTTTAATGTAATTGGGTTTAAAGAATTCCATCCGTTATATGGAATGTTGTCTTCTCATGGCTTTGCGCAGGGACCGGTACAGGCGCTTTCGATGGCCAAAACATGGATTAGTTCTATATCCGGAGACTACTTAAACGATGCCGTACAGATAGGATTGTTTTATGCAATGCTTGGATATTTGTCTGCAGTGTTGATAGGAGTACCGGCTTGTAACTGGTTCTTTAAGAAAAATCTTGCCGCCCTTCCTAAAGCTGAGGCGGATGAAGGATTAGAAAAAGGAATTTACAATAATAATACTGAGCTTGTATTAGGAAAACAGACAACTCACAGGGCGAGTATTGATACATTGACTTTCCAGATTGCGCTGATGCTTGGAATTTATTTTCTGACATATATTCTTGTATCATTGGTAGACAAAGAACATAATACAATGGTATATTCTATGATGTTTGTATGGGCGATTCTGGTTGCAAATATTGTAATTGTTATCTTGCGTAAGTTAAAACTCGATCATCTGGTTGATAATGGGGTTCAGACATCAATTACTAACTTCTGTACGGATACTGCACTGGTTGCCTGTATGATGAGTGTTACCTTTGGAGTTGTAGTAAAATATTTGCTCCCGCTTTTAGTTGTTTCGGTTGGAGTTGTATTGATTACTGTTGTTTTGACATGGTTTTTTGCAAAAAAGACAGGAAAATACTGTGCGGAACGTTTTATTACTGTATTCGGAATTGCAACAGGTACGGCGATTACGGGACTGCTGCTTTTACGTGTTATGGATTCAGAAGGAAAGACGCCTGTACATAAAGAGCTTGTATGGTGGAATGTATTTGAAATGCTGACAGGTTGTGTTGCTGTAGCTATGGCGCCGTTTGCAGCAATATGGGGTTATGATATATGGCTTGGAGTTAATGTGGTTATATCTATTATATTGCTGCTTTTGACATGGTTTGTCGGCCGCAGTCTTGCCAAACCGATAGACGCCGGAATATTTAAAACGAAAGAGGATTTAGAGAATGCAGACAATTTATTATAACGGTGATATTGTTACAATGAAATGCGAGGAAGATACGGTAGAAGCAGTGCTTACACAGGACGGCAGTATTCTGGCAGTCGGAACAATGGATGAGATTTCCGGGCAGGCGAAAGAGGGAGTAAAACGTATTGATTTACAGGGGCGTACCATGCTGCCTGCTTTCTTGGACCCCCACAGTCATATAACCATGCTTGCGCAGAATCTTATGAAGGCGGATTTGACAGAGGCAGAAAGTTTTGAGGATATCGTGAGGATATTGTGCGACTTTCGTAAAAAGAATAATTTAGTACATGGTGAATATATTCAGGGATTCGGTTATGATCAAAACCGCTTAAAAGAGCGGACTCATCCTACTAAGGATATTTTGAATCGGGTAAGTACGGATAACCCGATTTTTATTTTTCATGTATCCTGCCATATGGGAGTGGCAAATTCGCTGGCGTTGATGCAGGCGGGTATGGATGAGAATACGGAGCTGCCGAAGGAGTTAGTGGGCCGCTTAGAAGGCAGTCAGGAATTAAGCGGATATGTGGCAGAAACGGGCATGATGAAGATATATATGCAGTTATTCAAAATTCCGCTTGATATGAAACGTCTGTTGAAAGAGGCGCAGGATATTTATATTAAGAATGGAATTTGTACAATTCAGGATGGGGCTGCTGCAAAAGAACAGTTTGACATGTTATGTCAACTTGCAAAAGGGGGATTGTTTCAGGCGGATATCGTTGCCTATTTGACAGAGGCAGAGGGTTTGGATGAAATTTTATTACAATATGATAACTATTCAGGAAAGTATTGTAATAATGTAAAGCTGGGCGGTCGTAAGCTGGTATTGGATGGTTCGCCGCAGGGAAAGACAGCATGGCTGTCTAAGCCATATACGGATGGAACCAATGGAAATGCGTGGATGCAGGAAGCCGATGTTACGAGGTTTATAAAAGATGCAATTGATAATGGGATGCAGGTATTAGCGCATTGTAATGGTGATGCAGCTTCACAGCAATTTCTCGATAGTTACAAAGCAGCGTTTGATGCATCGGAAAATCCGGGGAAACGTGAGCTGCGTCCGGTCATGATACACAGTCAGACGGTGCGCAGGGATCAGTTGAAGGAGTTTGATGCATTTGGAATGATGCCGTCATTTTTTGTAGAACATGTTTATTACTGGGGAGATGTTCATTTACAGAATCTCGGAAGAGAGCGGGCGGACAATATCTCTCCAACCGGTTGGGCAAATGAACTTGGACTTACGTATACATTTCATCAGGATACGCCGGTACTGCCGCCGGATATGATGCATACAATTCAGACTGCTGTGGAACGCCGCAGCCTAATGGGGGAAGTATTGGGCGAAAAGCATAAAATTAGTGTTTATCAGGCACTTAAGGCAGTTACTGTAAATGCGGCGTATCAGTATCATGAAGAAACAACAAAGGGAAGTATCGAGAAAGGAAAGAATGCCGATTTTGTTATACTTAGCGCCAATCCGCTAAAAACAGAAACAGAGCATATATCTGAAATTCAAATAGAGGCAACTATTTGCAGGGATAAAGTACTATATCATAGGTAGAAAACACAGGAGAAAAATGCAATGAACAAGACTATCAATAAATTATATTACTCATTCAAATGTCTACTTACGTGCAGGGGAGGAGCTTATGTTTGGATTGAAATTTCAAAAAAGATTTTTGGTGATAAGTATTCACAAAAATTCTTATATAGAAAAAACAGTAAGATGAATCCGGATAGATACGAAAATGAGATTGCTAAAATATATTATTTTAAAACGGGGAAAAAATTGAATCTGGCTAATCCGTCAACCTTTAATGAGAAGATTCAATGGATGAAGCTAAATGATTCGACTCCGCTTAAAACAACCTTAGCCGATAAATATCTTGCCAGAAACTGGGTAAAAGATAAAATTGGAGATCAATATCTTATACCGCTTTTAGGTGTATGGGATAAGTTTGATGATATTAATATTGATGAGCTTCCTGAAGCCTTTGTTTTGAAAGCCAATCATGGATGCGGCTGGAATGTCATAGTAAAAGAGAAAGAGAAGGCAGACTGGAATAAAATAAAGGAAAATTTTGATTATTGGATGTCTTTGAATTTCGCATTTTCTTCAATGGGATTTCAGATGCATTATCGGGATATTCCACCTAAAATAATTGCTGAAAAATATATTGAAAGTGAAGACGGTAATTTATATGATTATAAGATTCACTGTTTTAATGGTAAACCTGAGTATATACATTTAATTGGAGATAGAAAGTATAATACGCATCAAGCTAAGGAAGCGTTTTATAATACAAAGTGGGAATTGCAGTCATTTACTTCAGGTGTGTATTCCCGATATGAAACAGGAATAGAAAGACCTGAAAATTTGGATGAAATGCTTCGTATTGCTGAAGTGTTAAGTCAGGGATTGATTTATGTGCGTGTGGATTTATACGAATTAGATAATGGAGAAATAAAATTTGGTGAAATGACATTTACACCGGGATCGGGATTTTATCAGTGGATGCCGCCTGGAACGGATATAATGTGGGGAGAAAAAATCAAGCTTTCCGGCGTATGATCTTCATAATTTCATCTAATAATGCATCTTTGGTTATATATAAGTATAATGCAGTAAGTCCTATATATATGCACGAACCGGACAATACTTGTATTATAAGTGTGAGCATATTGCCCTGCATAGCATTACCTATTAAATAGACTGCCATACTCATGAAGGCTGCAAAAAAAGCATATGGTATTGATTTTTTCAGATAACCCGGAATAGGTATATATCTGGATGCATAAACTCCCTGAATCAGGCACACTGTTGCTTCGGCGGCTATGGTTCCTATTACGGCGCCCATTGCCTGAAAGTTTGGAATTAATAGGAAATTCACGATAAGATTAACGCCTGCACCGCTTATTACAGAAAGCTGAAACACCTTATCTTTATGCCATGGAATCAGATATTGGGTACGGATTACATTGGCAAACGCGGTAAATAGCATTGAGAATGAGAGCCCTTTTAAAAAGGTATTACAAACACTAAATTCCGCGCCCCAATAAAAAGGAGCAAAAACATTTGCAACACCTATAATACCGCCTGCCATTGCAGCCATGATTATCATTACTATTTGTATGGAAATGTCTATCATTTTTAATGCTTGTTTTTCATCTCCTTTGGATGCAAGATTACTCATTCTGGGCATCATAACAGTTCCTACTGCTGAAATAAAACCCAGGGCAACATAGATGATTTTTTCAGAATTCTCATAATATCCAACTTGAACTTTATTTGACATTATTCCCAGCATAATTTTATCCATTACCTTATAAAGACTGACGGCTGCAGAAGGAATAAAAAAGCTTATCAATGGAATGATGTGTTTTTTGGAATCACTCCAATTTGGTTTGACTATTTTGGCATAATGTGGGAGAAACGCCCATACGATAATTTCGCTGAGTGCGGCGCTGGCAGCCATAATAGCACAATATTTCCATACGTCATCAGCGGTTTTTACAAAACAGAATATGGAAATTAAGGTTGCTATTTTAATAATACTGTTTCTGGTCACAGTAATTTTAAATTGTTCCAGACCAAAGTATAACCAGTTGATTTCCAAAAGTTCTGCTATAACATATAACGCTTGAATCGCAGCTATTTCCGGATGTTCCATTTTCCCGATAAATATATAACCGCCGTACGCGCATAGAGCGATTACGGATACTGCCAAATGAACGGCAAGTAAATCGGAAAACGTCTGGTTTAGTTTCTGCTGGTCATCCCTTACCATGGCAATTGTACGGTTCCCGTATATTTGAATTCCCAATTGGGCAAATAGCGCAAAGTAGGAAACGATTGAATAGGTATAGGAATAAATTCCGACGCCATTTGCGCCTAATACTCTGGAAATGTAGGGAGATGTTACGAGTGGGAGCAATATTTGTAAAATATGGTATACAATTTGATAGCTTACATTTTTTTTAATACTGCTCACGTTGTCTCCACCTTTCCGTTTATTTTTAATGATTTTATTTTATGGAATAACTTATATGTTCTATAGG